>NZ_AP027368.1:932549-1243398 GCF_030296015.1 Ferrimonas sp. YFM | reverse complement strand
ACTCCAAGCTTCCATACAATCTACGACAATTCTATCTTTAGCCCAATCACCGCCTCCAATAACGTTGCCAGCCCTGCCAATAGCGAGCTTAACTTTACAGTGGTCCGCTTTAAAAAATGAGTGGAAGTAAGACTTAATTATAAGTTCAGCAGCTCCTTTACTTCCGCTATAAATGTCTTTTCCTCCCATCATGTCATCTTCTTTATATCCCCAAACCTGCTCAACGTTATCATATGCTTTATCGCTTGTAATAATAACTGCGGTGCACTTATGGTTTGACACTTTCAACGCCTCTAATACGTTGGCAGTCCCCATAACATTCGATGATATTGTTTCAATAGGATCACTGTATGATGTTGATACTATCGGCTGCGCTGCAAGATGAAACAAGAAATCAGGTTTCTCGCCTTCAACAATTTGCGTTATCTTGCCTAAATCTCTTATGTCTTCTTTATAATGTACTATCTGACTTTGAAGCTTAAGTTCTTCAAACATTGAGGGAGTAGTAGGTATATCTTTTGATACACCAACAACTTTTGCACCCAGTTTAATGAGCCAAGTAGTTAACCATGCACCTTTAAAACCAGTGTGTCCGGTGACTAGTACCTTTTTATCCTTATAGATATTATTAAACATTAAATTACTCCCAAATCTTCCAAGGTGCCATATTTTTATTCCATAGTTCTTCTAGATACACTTTGTCCCGTAGAGTATCCATTGGTTGCCAAAAACCATGATGTTCGAAGGCCATCAATTCATTGCTTTCAGCAAGATTTTTGAGAGGCTCTTGTTCCCATACAGTACTGTCATCACTAATATGCTCTAGAACTTTAGGGGACAAAACAAAAAAACCACCATTGATCATTGCTCCATCTCCGCGCGGTTTCTCTTTAAACGAGTTTACTTTGCCAGAGTTCATATCAAGAGCGCCAAATCGTCCTGGAGGAAACGTCGCTGTCAATGTGGCTTGTTTACCATGCGCACGGTGAAAAGCAATACTTTCTGTAATGTTGATATCACCAACACCATCACCATAGGTAAAGCAAAACGCTTCTTCATTTTCAACATACTTTCGGACTCTACCTAGACGGCCGCCAGTCATTGAATTATCACCAGTATCAACCAATGTCACAGTCCATGGCTCAGCTCGCTTTTGGTGAACCTCCATCTTATTTTCTTTCATATCAAATGTGACATCTGACATGTGTAGGAAGTAGTTGGCAAAATACTCTTTAATAACATATCCTTTATAGCCACAGCAAATAATAAAGTCAGTTATACCATGCGCTGAATACTGTTTCATTATATGCCATAATATCGGCTTTCCACCAATCTCTACCATTGGTTTAGGTCGTGTTGATGTTTCCTCACTTAACCGTGTACCTAAGCCCCCAGCAAGAATAACTGCTTTCATAACTGTTCCTAACTAAACATCTAAATTATAAGGTCATGTGATGAATCACAAATTGTAATCACATCACTTTACAAGCATTAGAAAATAAAATCTCTAGCTTTAACATACTCAAAGCTGATCTTTTAGAACTTCTAATTGGTTTTTGAAAATAGCACTTGAATTTTATAAAAACATTAACATCAAGCACAGGTATATCATTATAAATCGTATTATTAGAACAAGGATTCGGAGCTCTAAGCAATATCAATTACTATCCTTGTAGATAAAATTCCGAACTAGTACTATCAAAACCGAGAGCATGAATCCAAGTAGTACTGATAATGCACAAATCAACGCGCGTTTGGGTCCAGCTTTTTCTTCGGCCACTACTGCAGGATCAATGGTTCTAAATGAAAATTCGGTTTCTACTTCTGCTAACATCAGCTGTTTTGTTTGATCTTCAATCAATTGAAAAAAGACTGAACGCATCTCAGTAATAGACGTTTTTTCAAGTTGTTGTGTCAAATATGCAATGTTGCGCTTAGTTTCCATTAAGGATTTTTGCTTCATCCAAGCATTCAAATCTTCAACTAATAAAGTAGCCCACTGCTGTGCAATAATTGGTGAGTTGTGAGTTACTTCAATGGTTACTAAACCAGAGTCTTTCGCCTGGGAAACATTAAGTACTTCCTCTTTAAATTGTTCATATGCCTCCCAATCAGACGGCTTTGGCTTTTTAGGTAGATCAACATCACGAACCCATTGATCGGTTTCAACATCATACAATTCATCATCCACAATCAGTTCACCCGTGGATCGATCCCATTTTTTACTTGCCATCAAGGGTACTAATAATTGATGTTTCGTAATAAACGCATTGATAAATTGTCTTGATTCTAATGTTGCCAGTGCGATCGTCGTATCATCACCACCACTAGCACCTAAATTAATGCCAGCTAAAGAAGCTAACCCTCCAAATTGAGCAGCCATACCAGCTAAGCCGGATCTTCCTTCTGACGCCGCAGGTACCAGTGTCGCTTCAGAAACATAAGTATTAGGCTGAGTCAACGCATATACCAAGCCTGTAATAGCAAATAGTGTAGTAATAACAATGATTAACAACTTTCCCGCCCATAGGACGGATATTAGATCTCGGAGATCGATTTCGTCATTAGTAAAGTTAGCATCGGCGTTATCTGCGCTACTATTTCTAATTAAAGAGTTATTTTGATTCATAAGGTTCTAGGTCTAGGCTCTTCAATAATGTAAGTCGAGGCTCGTTCTGAACATAATCCCTACGAGTTTAATGAGTGAAATATATGGAAAACCTACAGTACATTCAATGCAGACAACGCAACCGCTGAGTTATATATAATATTTGTCACTTGGCTCCAAAGAGTTAGATTATCTTTATAATTTGTATCAAGAGGCACAATTACGGTATCACCGGGTTTAAGCTGTTGCGCACTACCAAACCAGTAAGAATCCTCAGGCAACATCACAGATCCATCAGCGCGAACAACATAAGTACGACTATCGTCTGCACGTTGTGTAGTATTACCAGACATTCTCATATAATCATCGAGTGAAAGCGAACCATCATATCTATGTGCAGTCGCATGTTGAACTTCGCCCATAACGGATACAACCTGTCTCATAGGCGGAATATATAAAAGATCACCAGCTTCCACACGAAAATCGTCAGCTTTAGAAGTTTGCATTAATGATTCGAGATCAATGACTAAACGGCCTACAGGCTGTACTTGCTCTAACTGAGCTAACATAGCATCAGTGTCAGCTACTGAAGCAAATGTTCCCTGCTGCGATAATGTTCGGTTAGCTATCTCTTTTCGTAGTGAATTAGTAACCCGTTTAATTTCCAAAGCTTCTTGCTTCTTCATTGACTCACGTGTAAAAACAGCACCGTAGAGGTATGCGTAGTCCGTAAAACCTCCTGCACGCTTTACCACCTCACTAAGCGTCTCCCCGCGTTGGATTATGTATGTACCAGGGAAACGTACTTCCCCACGAATTTCTACAGTTTCATTAGTCGCCCAAGAAGGCTTAGTGAGAACATTCAAACGATCACGACTAGCTAACATCAAGTTTTGAGTTTTATCACCTTCCATTGCCTTAGTTAGGTCAATATTCCAATGTTGTACTCGCATTCCTTCAGTATTGTCATAATACGAACGAGACAACTCTGCATTAGGCAAGTATGCGCTTTCTTTCAGACCACCAGCTAACTCAATGAGATCAGCGACTGCAGCTCCTTTTATGAGCGGGTAGTTATCCGGATAACGTACATCGCCGGTAACGCTTACCTCCTCAGAGCGTACTGAAGAGCGTGCTTGAGACTGAAGCTTGGCCATTACCGGGAAAAGCAGTTCGCGGCGAGTCATTTCATCCGAAAGTGAAATCAACTTTGGTTGATTGAATAAGCCCAGTAGCATCAAGTTAGCAAGAGCCAAGTCTTTTTGCTTTTGTTCTTCAGCAGCTATGCTTTCAGTAACCGCAACACCAGCAACAGAAGACAGTCGTTTATTATTATCCAGCTCAGCTAATTGCTGATCTTCAAGCTGTTGGTAGTTTTGTTGAGCAACCTGTTGAAGGGTTTGATCTTGTTTTACCTTAGCGAAAAACTCCCCGAGGTCTCTACGATCTAGAGCTTCATCACGATCTGCAAACACAATCAGCTTGTCATTAGGTTTCAGAATAAGATCTTTCTCACTGCTTTTTTTACTTATAGCATCCAGTAGATCAACTCCGAGAACTTCTATATCGCCCTGAATATTCTTTTGACGCACTACCAATGCCATGTCTGTTTCAGCATTCCAAGTAAGGTCTGCGGAAACAGAAGCAACAATATCACTAATACGAATACCAGGAGTCCATTGATACTGCCCGGGGCGAGTCACCTGACCAAGCAAAGTAATGGAATCATTAGCTAGAGCAGAGGTAGAACGAACCACCAAAGTATCACCACCTTTAGCCTTTTGATTTCTATCTTGTTTGCTCGTCAGATTTACCTGAATTATCTCTTTTAGATAATCCTCGCCATAACGTTCCACAATAGAAGCTGCGGGATAAGCACCGGGTTTAACACCACCGGCCATGGCGACGATATCAGCCATAGTTTCGCTGCCTTTCAGCTCATAGATAGCCGGACGAAGTACCTCTCCCGTGACAGATACGGTGTCACCGACCGGTGGAATGAACACAACATCACCAGACTGAAGGCGCACATCACCTGAAGCGTCACCGCGCATCAACAAGTCATACACATCGAAAGTGGCTACCAGGTTTCCGGCTCGCTTCACCTGAATGTTACGCAACGAACCAATGGTTTTCAGGCCACCGGCAACAAAGAGCGCCTGAGATACGGTAGATAGGCTAGAGACTGTATAGGAGCCGGGGTTATAAGCGTCACCGGCAACAAAGATGCGAACGGAGCGCAGCTCGCCCATGCTTATATGGGCGCTTTGGCCAATCATCTTCTCAGCAACAAAGGACTGAATCGCCTCTTTTAACTCACCATACGTCATACCAATGACAGTGACAGGTTCCATATCGGGAATTTGAACGTTGCCCAACCGATCAACCACCAGAGTGAAGCGCTTGCTCTCCTTGCCATAGAGCTGCACGTTGATGCTGTCACCAGGGCCAATACGGTAATCCGCAGGCACTGGGATGTCTGAAACCGGGGCAAAGGTGGTTGGCTGGCCAGCAAACAGGTCATATCCAAAAGGCTTCAGGGATTGCTCCTCTTTAGCACTTACCGCACTGGCACTGGGCGAAACAGCGGCAGATTCCGCAGGTGGGCGTGGTTGGACTACTGGCTGCTTCGGCTGCTGAATTCCCTGGGAGCTGCTGCTGTCTCCTCCTAACATAGAGGGGTCGATTCCATACTGCTGCGCAAGGCGGCGCTGCTCAGAGACGGGCAGTTGCTTGAACTGCTCAATCATTTGAGGAGAAACCGACACCGCATTGGCCTGGAATGCACCGATCCCAAGGCCCAGGATCAGCAAAGTGGATTTAAGCTTATTGATAAAAGAGCGTTTCATCTGTCCGTATCTGAATAATGCGTGGTACCGGCAAGGTGGTACCACAAGCAGTGATTAGGTCTAAGGCAGACCAAGCCCAAGCCAACAGCTATCGCCGTCAGCACCCCGAAATATTGCCCGTATAGGACTGATTAAAAAACCAGCACAGGTTAGCACATACTAACATGCAAGTTTCTGATAATTTTGAAAATGATAAATCAAAAACATTTTCTCGTGATATAGCTCCGCCCATGCTTTCTGGCTAGCCATGACCACAAGTTCCAAGTTTTTGACTCTGGCCGCTAGGCGGGCCGGAGGGTGGTGACAACAAAGGCCACCGAATTCTGTAGTGTGTTAGCTTGCGATGCGATCGCAAATAGCCAGGTTGTTCATGTCCGTTTCGACGACCTGAACCTTGCCCAGCATTTCGAGCAATAGCTTACAGCGTTTGCTGCCTACTGTCTCACTGAAAATGGCGTCGACTTGCGCAAATGGTCCTTCTTTAACCGTCACTCTATCACCAGAACAAAATGTTGTTTTTGAAGGGCTTTCAAGAAACTTCATGCAACGTTTTCGTAACTCTCTCACCAGAGCTAACTCTACGGGCAACAGTGCACCGCAAGTTTTTACTGCCTGGGAGATGGTGGAGAGGGTGACTATCTTTCGAATCGAGTCCTGGAAAGGGTCAAGACGGACAAAAAGGTACCCAGGAAACAGCGGCTGCGCGCGCTCGGATGCTTCAGCCTCTTGGTGCGTGCTCGTCTTAGCTGGGATGGCTGGCAGGTACACCTGGTAGCCCAAGCTCTTGAGTTGCTGCTCAGCCTGAAGCTCACACCTAGCTTTGGTTCTGAACAGATACCATCCCAACATAAATAAGCGTTTCCTAAATTGCCAAGTCAGAGAGAAAAGAGTTTCGATACTACCAGCATGGGCCGACTCTGTCTTGTGCAAACTGTATACCAAACGAACTAATAAGCTTTAACAAAAGCTATTCGTCGACCTAAAAGATCAATGAGTTAAATATTTATTCATCTCTATCGAACTGTAATGCCTAGTATTTTTCTTCTGTAAAATAACATGCAAAGAAAAAGGGAATTTACATCATGCGTCGTTTTTATGACGAAATTGCCACAAGCAATGTTAAAAGCAAATAGTGGCAGCCAGAAATTTGACGCCACCAATAAAATGACAATCTATCAAATTAAAACCTCAGCGCATTTAAAGGCACTTCAATTTCATGTTGACGATTAATTAACTTAACCAACAAGCGGCAACGCTCATCATCGGACATCTCCTGGAACAGTGCCTCGACTTCGTGGAAGGCGCCATGGCTGAATACCACCGACTCGCCGGTCTTGGGCACTTCTACCGGAACAGGCTGTTTCAGCTGCGGCTGAAGCTTACAGCGGCGGCGCAGATTCACCACTATGGACAACTCTACGGGGCGTAGCTCGCCTGTGGTGCGTACCACATCGATCATACCGAACAGGCGCAGTACCGACGAGAAACTGGACTGATAAGGATCCAGGCGAATGAACAGATACCCGGGAAACAACGGCTTGAGCTTGGCGCCCTTGGCGTCATTCTGAATCTGGGGCAAGAAGGTGCTGAAGCCCATGGCTTCCACCTGTTGGGAGACTTTGCGTTCGCTACACACACGAACGCGGAACAGATACCACTGCAGCATAGGTACTTCCTTGTTTTCTCAGCGCGGCCTTCAGCGACATATCCTTGTCTACTGCTCGGTCCAGTCAACGACGGCCGAAGATTGTGACACGACTATTACGCCATTCCCAGCCCCACACGTCAAAAAAATCCCGTTCGCGACTTTAGTTGTTCATTCCGTGAGGTCGCCCTCGCTTTGGCACAGATTCTTGTGATCAGGCTCACACGCAGTTAACCCCCTGTCGAAGCTGTATCTATCTGCACTTTATTCACTGCGCCACCCTATCGCTGAAGATGACTCATACGGGCTGAAAGCCGCTGTCAACGGGGCTTCAACTGCCCGTCCACATTGACTTAACAGGGCAATAAAGGGTATACAAGTGCATCCCTCCGCTTTCAACTATCACAACATTTGGGTGGGGCGCCTGCTCATCCGTCAAGGACGCGGGCTTTTCTGTTTAAAAATGCAAAGAAGGTTACATACTCAATGAGCGCAGCGAAACCGCAAGCCGGCACCATGCTGGGACACCCTAAGGGGTTGTTCCTGCTGTTCACTACCGAGCTATGGGAACGTTTTAGCTACTACGCTATGCGTGCCATCCTGGTACTTTACCTGGTAGACAAAGTTCAATCTGAAGGCGGTCACGGTCTGGGCTGGACCCAAGCCGAAGCGCTGGATCTCTACGGTACCTTTACTGGTCTGGTGTACCTGACCCCTCTGTTCGGTGGCTGGATCGCCGATAACCTGCTGGGTCAGCGTAAGACCATCATCATTGGTGGCGCCCTGATGGCCGCCGGCCAATTTATGCTGGGTACTCCTCACGCCTGGGTTCCAGGCATGGAAACCGAGATGTTCTACGCCGGTCTGTTTACCCTGATCATCGGTAACGGCCTGTTTAAGCCAAACATCTCCACCATGGTGGGTGACCTGTACCAGGAAGGCGATCACCGCCGTGACGGTGCGTTCACCATCTTCTACATGGGTATCAACATCGGTGCCGCTCTGTCCGGTATTGTTGTAGGCTCCGTGGTTGAAGCCTACGACGGCAACTTCCAGGCTGGCTTTATCTGTGCCGGTATCGGTATGGTGCTGTCCCTGATCATCCAGTTTGCCTTCGCACAGAAGCTGCTGGGTAACATCGGTACCGTTCCCGCTGCAAAGCTGGAGCGTCAGCAAGCCACCGAAGTTCGCAAAGAGCCCCTGACCGCCGTTGAGCGAGACCGCATCAAGGTGATCATGGTGCTGGGTCTGTTCACCATCGTATTCTGGGCAGGCTTCGAGCAGGCCGGTGGTCTGATGAACCTGTTCACCAATGACTTCACCGATCGTATGATCGGTTCCTTCGAAGTCCCCACCACCTGGTTCCAGTCTCTGAACGCCATCTTCATTGTGGTATTCGCCCCTGTGATTGCGTCCATCTGGGTGCGCATGGGTGACCGCGAGCCGACTTCCCCCGTGAAGTTTGCTATGGGTCTGATACTGCTGGGTATCGGCTTCCTGTTCATGATGGGTGCCGTAGTTCAGATGGACGGCGACGCTTCCAACAAGTCCTCCATGATGTGGCTGGTAGGTGCGTACTTCTTCCACACCATGGGTGAGCTGTGTCTGTCCCCCATCGGTCTGTCCATGGTAACCAAGCTGGCTCCCCTGCGTATCGCCTCACTGATGATGGGTGCCTGGTTCCTGTTCGTAGCCGTAGCCAACAAGGTTGCCGGTTTCGTGGGTTCCTTCATTGGTCACGGTGGCGAAGCCGAAGAGCAGCTGGCCAACGCCATGTCCATCTTCTCCGGTATCTTCATCACTGCGGTAGCCTCCGGTGTTCTGCTGTACTTCATCTCCGACAAGCTGGTTGATTGGATGCACGGTGCCGAGGATTCTCACCCCAAGACCGAAGAAGAAGCTCTGGAAGAGGAAGTGGCGGTTACTGCCGAACACGAAGGCATCAAGAACTGATAGCCCTCTTTTGAGTTTGAAAAGCCCGGCCTAGCGCCGGGCTTTTTGTTTTTGTGTGATTGGGATTGGGGTTGAGTGGTTGATTGAAGAGCCGGTGTAGGGGTTAGGGCCTGATATCTAAAGACGCAGGATCCCGGCGTGCGCCGGGAAGACGATTGTGCGGTGCGGTTAGCGTAGTGCTTTGTAGCTGCTCCGTGGGTAGCTGCAGGTTCGGGCTAGAGAAGATCAGGCTACTTTAGCTCCCACTGGCACGGTCACTCCGGCGAAGGCCGGAGCCCAGTGGCTTGGCTCGCACGATTATTCCAGTCTGAAAGACACTGGATCCCGGCATGCGCCGGGAAGACGATTGTGCGGTGCGGTTAGCGTAGTGCTTTGTAGCTGCTCCGTGGGTAGCTGCAGGTTAGAGCTAAAGAAGCTGAGGTCACTTTGACTCCCCCTGGCACGGTCACTCCGGCGAAGGCCGGAGCCCAAGCCCAGTGTCTTGGCTCGCACGATTACTCCAGTCTGAAAGACACTGGACCCCGGCATGCGGCGGGATGACGATTGTGCGTATAAGAATGGGAGCACTACGTAGCTTGCTTCGGGGGCATGCTAATACCGAGCTGAAAGACACTGGATCCCGGCGTGCGCCGGGATGACATTGTGCGGTGGGGTTAGCTTGGTACTTTGTAGCTATACATGTACGTGACTGCAGGGTCGCTCTGAAGCACTTTAATACTCAGTACCTCCCTCTAGCACGGTCACTCCGGCGAAGGCCGGAGCCCAGTGGCTTGGCTCGCACGATTATTCCAGTCTGAAAGACACTGGATCCCAGCATGCTGCGGGATGACATTGTGCGTGTACGAATGGGAGCACTACGTAGTTTGCTACAGAGGGCCTGCTAATACTTAGCTGAAAGACACTGTGCCTCGACCTTCACCGGGACGATGATTGTACGAAATAGTTAAATTTAATTCCCTGCACAGCTTTCAAATAGAATCTAAGAACCACACAATTATTAGTTATTTGCCTTAGTGGCCAGTAATGAGTCGAGGGAATTATTCGCATGCTTTTTTAAACGATGTGAATAATAACGCTGCAGGAGACTATTTCGTAAGAGTTTGTAAGATAGGCCCTATTTCTAAGGATGCTACACCTTAAAGTCGATCTTGTTGTGGATGTTGGTCCACTGCTCGGGGAACTTCCCTTCCAGCATGTAGGCGTAGGCGATGAGCTCGGCCACCACCACGTAGAGTGCCGGCGGCACTTCCTGGCCCACCTCCAGCTTGGAAAGCACCTCCGCCAGCTGCTGGTCTTCGTGCACCAGAATGCCGGCCTCCAAAGCAGCCTGCTCAATGTCGTAGGCCTGGGCCCCTTCGCCGCTGGCCACCACCTTGGGGGCGCTTTTCTGATCATACTGGAGGGCTACCGCCTTCTTATCACTCATCGGTTACCTTCCCATGGCGCCGTAGGTCATCTTGCGGGCAGGCTGGGCAATGGAGTCCGGCACCTCGCCCACCTGACAACGGTTAAAGCTGGTGGACAGCCCCTGCTGTGTCAGGCGCTCACCCAGGGCTTCGATGCGATCATCCACCTGATGAGCCAAGGCGCGGCTGTCGCTGACCATCGCCAGCTGCAGTGACTCATCCTGATAGCGAGCCCTCACCAATAAATGCCCCAGTGACAGCTCAAATCGCAACGTCAGCAACCAGAACTCTCCCTGCTTCTCCTTGTAACGCGCCAGGGCCAACTGCAGTTCTCTTTGCACCCGCTCCTGCTCATAGGGCAGCGCATAGTAGAGGATGAGGTTATCACCGTCCGCCTGGCTGTGTCGGTGAAACTCCGAGGCACCGGTCAGCATCTCCGCCGCCTTGCCCCCCAGCAGTGCCTTAAGCTCATCAGGCAAAGCATTCAGGGTAGTGCTGCCCTGCCCCGCCTGAGCCGCCCTTCCCTGCAGCTGATACCACAGCTTCAGCAAAAGCGGCAACGCGGGCCCGCTGGCCAGAGGTGAGGCGCCCATCAGAGCGCGCAACATGGATGGGTCCGCCAGCCGGGCAAGGGAATTCAGGGTTGTCTGTTCCTGGGTATCACCGATGCGCCGACCCAGTGCCGCCAGTATGGGCGCCAGTTCGGGCCGCGCCCCCAGAAGCTCCAGCAATCCGGGGGACAGCGACTGGGTCATCACCGGCGTGGCGCTGGCCGCCTGAGTACTGGTGGGAATGGACAGGTTTTTCACATCACCTGGGCGATAAAGAGCGAGTGAGGGCTTACCCCCCTGGGTCTCCACTCTCCCCAATATCGGGCCGGGTTGCTGACCGGAAAGGCCTTCGGCGATGGGCTTTCCGCCCCCCTTGGGGACCAGTTGCCCACGGCTGTTAATCATCAACTCCATCAACATTGATGAATTTTTAGAAACACCCTGTTCAATATTTTTAAATACACTGGAGTTTGTTAAGTTCTGCACCAGTGTTAAAGTACGAACCTGGTACGCTTGCCGCCCGAAACGCTTGAGTGCCACCATGGCCCCCACAGGCAGATGCGCCTGTGACTCCAGCGACAACATCTGACTGCCCAGCTTCAGATTCAGCAGTCCGCCAGACTGAGACTGAACCGTAGCCAGCAGAGAAGATTGGGTTTGTCCCGATGTCGCGTTCGCCGCCGCCCCTACGGGCGCCGTTGGCATAATGGCCATATACTTAAAACTCCAGAAGGAACTCAATAGGTTCCTTTTGTGCCCTGCAAGCTAGCGCAGCCCAAGGGTAAAATCGTTCAGGTGCTGTACCCGCAGAGGGAGACAGCCACAGAGTGTGACTGCACCTTAACTAGGATATCGACGATTGAACAACTTTCTTAAACGCAATGGAACCGTTTTGAGACGTTGCCTGCCACTGTGGTTGGCCGCGGCAGCTCTGTTCGTTGCTCCGGCCCAGGCTGAAGAGCCTGACCAGGATATGGCCGACGTTGAGTATAGAGACCCCCGCGACCCCTTTGAGTCGGTGAACCGCTGGATCTGGGACTTCAACTACAACGTGCTCGACAAACACCTGTATCGGCCGGTGACCTACTTTTACATCGACTGGGTCCCAGTAGGCGCCCAGATTGGGGTGGAGAACTTCGTCAAGAATTTCGATGAACCCTACTCGGTGGTCAACAACCTGTTACAGGGCAAAGTGAAATGGTCTGCCAATGCTGCGGGGCGCTTTGTTATCAACACCACCTTGGGCATTGCCGGTGTGTTCGATGTGGCCTCAGATATGGGGCTGGAGCGCAAGCAGGACGAGTTTGGTGAAGTGCTGGGGTTCTATGGCGTACCCGATGGCCCCTACCTGATGATTCCGGTGTTTGGTCCCAGCTCTGTGCGGGATGAAGTAGGTGACTACGTGGATGGCCTCTACTTTCCCTATGCCAACTTGAACCTTTGGCAAAAGGCAGCTCACTGGGCGCTAGATGGTCTGGCTACCCGCGCCAAACTGGTGGATCAGGAACCAATCCTGGACAACTCTCTTGACCCATATGTGTTTGTGAAAGAGGGTTATTACCAGTATATTGCCTACAATCTGTACGATGGCAATCCGCCCATTGAAGAGGACGATGACGAGCTGCTGGAAGAGTACCTCGACGAAATTGAGTAAGTCCTGACTACTATAGAGCTGCAACAGATGCGGCCAGGAAAGCCATCCTTGGGGGCGGACAACAGACCGCCCTAAACTCATGGGTCGGACATCGCGCCAGCGGTGCCAAGGATAACAACAATGACGTTAAGCTCTGTTAGAGCCCTGCTGGTCGAGGGCGATGCTGCCGTTTCCGGCAGATTGACAGAATACCTGAAATCAATGGGGTTAACCGTAGACCTGGCCGAAACCGCCGGCCAGGCGCTTGGAAAGGTGATTGGCCGTCGGCCGGACATCATCCTGATGGATCTCAACCTACCTGGCATGGATGGCGTGGGGCTGCTTCGCTCCATGGGTGAAATCGATGAACCACCACCACTGATCCTGATCTCCAGTAAGACGCTGCTGACCACTCAGGTACGCTCCCGCTACCCCTTTATCGTTGCCAGCTTCGAGAAGCCTATCCATGATCTGGCCGAGCTGGGCAACACCATCGAAGACGCGGTGACCCCCAAAGAGGATCGTCGGGGTAGCCTCAAGGGAGAGCTCTCCGAAATCAACATGGACGTATTCTCCGATCCTGGCGTGGCCATTCTCTCCCAGCAACTGATCTTTCAGGACCCCAAGCTGACCCAGGCCGGTGCCCTCACCCGCTACGGCGTCTACAGCAAGGGACTTATTTCCAAGTGGTTTGTCAGCCATACTCAACTGACCGACGACACCGTCGCCGGCTTTGTGGCCTATATACCCGCCGAAGATGAGCAGGTGGCCTTTGTCAGCCTGATGCTGCAAACCTACCTCAATGGCCTGCGCCGCAGGCGTCGTCAGGACCAGCAGATCGCCCTGCACGCCGAGGTGATACTCAATACCCTGGCCCACGAGGTGGCCGCCTCCGGTTTGAAGGCGCCGGTGCAGGTAGGCTTCTACACCTATCAAAGTGTCGAGCGCAAACTCTCCCTGGCTCTGGTGGGCAGTGAGATTAAGGGCTATGTGCGTCAAAACCAGCACCTGACCCCCATCATGCTGCGCTCAGGCCGCTCTCTGCTGGACTCGCCACTGATGTGCGCCGCCGTCACCCGCACCCTGGAGCCTGACAGCCAACTGGTGCTCTTTGGCGGCAACTCCAGCCTACGCAAACAGCTGCTCAACGATGAGTACCCAGGCTTCCAGGAAGCGCTGATAGAAGGCGGTTATCTGCAGGTGGAGTGACGCGGCTAACTGTCAATGCCTTCCTCTTTTCTGTAATATCTTAACCCAGAGAAACGCCCTGCTTTTCAGAAGCAGAGCCACCCCAAAAATCAACGCCCCCTAATGAACTCACAGGTATACAGCGCACTGTGCCGCTAGCGCAGTGCTCCCAGTGAAGGGAAAGCAGCAAAGAGTTTGACTATGTCTAGAAAGTATTTTGGCACCGACGGTGTTCGCGGCCTGGTGGGGAAATACCCCATCACTCCAAAGTTTGCAATGAAACTGGGCTGGGCAGCCGGTAAGGTCTTGGCCAGCAAGGGCAGCAGCCGAGTACTCATTGGCAAGGATACCCGCATCTCTGGCTATATGCTGGAATCCGCCATGGAGGCAGGCTTCGCCGCCGCAGGTGTGGATGTCGCCTTCCTGGGCCCCATGCCTACTCCTGCTGTTGCTTACCTGACCCGCACCTTCCGCAGTGAAGCTGGGGTTGTCATCAGCGCATCCCACAATCCATACCATGACAACGGCATCAAGTTCTTCTCCGCCGACGGCACCAAGCTCAACGACGAAATCGAGCTGGAGATTGAGTCCTGGCTGGATAAAGAGATGGATTGCGTGGCCTCCGAAGAGTTGGGCAAAGCCAGCCGCATCAGTGATGCTGCCGGTCGCTACATCGAGTACTGCAAGGCATCTTTCAGCCGTGAATTCAGCCTGAAGGGCCAGCGCATTGTTCTCGACTGTGCCAATGGTGCCACCTACCACGTAGGTCCACCGGTATTCAACGAACTGGGCGCCGAAGTGATCACCATCTGCAATGAACCCAACGGCACTAACATCAACGACCACTGCGGCGCGACCCACCTTGCCGCATTGCGTAAAAAGGTTGTCGAGGTTCGCGCCGATTACGGTATCGCCTTCGACGGCGACGGCGACCGCGTAATGATGGTCGATGCCGATGGCAGCGTGCTCGACGGTGACGTCATTCTCTACATCCTGGCCAAGCACTGGAAAGAGAAGAACATCGCCTTTGGCGGTGTTGTCGGCACCCTGATGGCCAATATGGGCCTGGAGCTGGCTCTCAACGAGATGCAGGTTCCCTTTGCCCGCGCCAAAGTGGGTGACCGCTATGTGGTCGAGATGCTCAAAGAGAAAGGGTGGTCCCTCGGCGGTGAAAACTCCGGTCACATCCTCTCCTTGGAGCACTCCAGCACCGGAGATGGCATCATCGCTGCCCTGCAGGTCCTTCAGGTCCTGGCAGAAACTGGCAAGACCCTAGGTGAAGCCCGCGAAGGGATGACCCTGCTTCCTCAGGTGCTGGTTAACGTGAAGTTCTCCGGTGAGAATGCGCCCCTGGAAGCCGAGACCGTCAAGCAGGCTGTGATTGATGCCGAAACGGCTCTGGCAGGCCGAGGCCGAGTTCTGCTGCGTAAATCCGGCACCGAGCCCCTAATCCGGGTGATGGTGGAAGGCGAAGACCAAGCTCAGGTACAGCAACTGGCTGACTCCATCGCCGACGTTATTCGGGCAGAAGGCGCCTAAGGCCTTCGAGCTCTCCTTTGCTTCAAAAAGCTCCCAACTGGGAGCTTTTTTGTTTTCTGCCCTTGGCTGAATTCCCCAATATGCATCGGCTAGGCGATTGTACGAATGAGTTGCTATGGCGCTTTGTTGACAGGCCTGAGATTGAAAGACACTGGATCCCGGCGTGCGCCGGGAAGACATTGTGCGAAGGAATAGGTTTGGCACTGCGTAGGAATCCACGCACATAGCTGCAGGTTCGCATTGAGGTAATTCAATACTCGACAGTCTCCCCCTGCACGGTCACTCCGGCGCACGCCGGAGCCCAGTGACTTTGCTTGGTTCCTAAAGACGTATATGGACGCCCCTGCAGTTGCAAGACATTGATGAGATCGGTTTGCGGACGTATATCCGGCGTCTGTATTACCTTCGAGAGGTAGCGCCACAATGTGGTCCGAACCTGACCACCTTCACGCTGGAACGACATTCTCTGTCGGTCTTATGTCAGGCTCTTGCCAGGCCGGATAACCGTTTTTCATCAAGTTATGCAAACTCAGGTTGCTTGGTACCCTCTATTCCCCTCTTAAAGTGGAGGAAGTGGTTATTTGGAAGCTGTGAAAGCGTGATTCAACTCGAACTGGCTGCCGCTGACCGTCATGCTCCAGGCAATCCGGGCCAGTTTATTGGCCAGGGCCACGATTGCCTTGCGCTTGCCCCGGCGCACTATCAGATTGCTCAGCCATCTTCCCAGCCTGTCATTTCGTTTGGCCACATGAGCGAAGACCGCTCTTGCCCCGTGAATTAACAGCACCCGCAGTTGCTTGTTTCCTGCCTTGGTAATGCTGCCCAGCCGGGTTTTGCCTCCGGTGCTGTGCTGCTTTGGAACCAAGCCACACCAAGCCGCCAGTTGACGACCGTTGGAAAACTGTCGGCCGTCACCCACTTCACTGACGAAAGCTGCCGCGACAATGGGACCGAACCCCGGAATGCTCTGCAAAAGTTGATAGCGGGGTTGCTGTTTGCACAGCTGATGAATCTCCTGCTCTATGGCTTTGATCTCCTCATCCAGAGCCTTGAGCTCCCGCTCCATCCGCAGCAACAGCCCCCGCATGACAAAGCTCAACCCGTTATCGCCATCTTCAACGGATTCGGGTAACTGATTTCTCAACAGCTTTATCCCGGTACTGAAGTTAACGCCATATTCTCCTGCCAAGCCACGTATCTGACAGGCCAGTGCCGTTCTGTAGTCGACCATTCTCTGCCGGACGCAGCGCAGAGCCTTAATGTCTTGCTGCTCAATGGTCTTTATGGGAACTGGATGCAACTTAGGGCGGAAAGCCGCTTCGCAAATGGCCAGCGCATCATTGGCATCGTTCTTTTGCGCAGACACCATGGGTTTTACATGTTGTGCGGGGATGAGCTTCACCTGGTAACCGGCTTGCTGGAGCCGCCTTCCCCAATAGTGAGAACGAGCACAAGACTCCATGGCCACCAGTGTATCCGTTGGGAATTCAAGGAGTGTGTGCAGCAGCTTTTCTCTTTTGACCTTGCGGTTCCAAAGGATGGAGCCATCCTCCAGCAGAACGCAAACCTGAAAAACACTCTTGGCTAAATCAATTCCAATGGCTTTAATAGACATGATGGACGCTCCTCTCTGAATTATGTGTCGCAACTTAATTCTGGCGCATTTGACGCCGTATCGTAGGGGGCGTCCATCACATCACTGGATCCCGGCGTTCGCGATGTATGGACTCCTCCCTCCCCTAAGGGGCTAGAGTTAAGTCACCACAACCGCTCTAACAGCGAAAGGAGCCCATACATGCTTAACCTTAATATCATCGGCATCGACCTGGCAAAATCTTCTTTCCAAGTGGCAACGCTCAGTCCGGAACATCAAGTGTTGAATAACCGCAGTATGTCACGCGCACGACTTGAGCAATGGCTGGCCAAGCAGAAACCCTCCATTGTTGCCATGGAGGCCTGTGGCTCCGCCCACTACTGGGGCCGCTTCGCTGAATCTTTTGGCCACACCGTCATGATCATCGCCCCCAAAACAGTCACCCCATATCGGCAGGGCCATAAAACCGATAGCAACGATGCACTGGCCATCGCGATAGCAGCCCGTCAGCCAAGCACTCGCTCTGCAGCAGTCAAATCGGTTGAACAACAAGCTTTGCAAAGCATTGAGCGGATGCGTCAGCACTGGCTGGATCATAACCGCTCAACCAGCAACATGATGCGTAGCTTGCTCTATGAGTTTGGTATCACCATCGCAAAAGGGAATACAGCACTTATACGGATCATGCCAGAGCTTCTAGACGGCTCGTCTGAGCTTCTTCCTCAGGCCTTCAAAGCTCAGCTTTCAAAGGTGTACCAGCAATGGCAACGGGGGAGAGATGAGCTCAAACAAATAGAGAAGCAGCTATCAGAATTGATAAAGCAGCAGTCGCCCTGCAAGAGGCTCATGAAGCTTGAAGGCGTTGGCGAGGTTAATGCCTTGGCCTTGTATCTCATCTTAGGTGAGCGTGGTGAAGGGTTTAAGAATGGCCGGGAAGCCGCGGCCTGCATTGGAGTGACGCCTAAGCAATTCAGTACCGGGGGCGTCACTTCTTTAGGTGGTATTGGCAAGCGGATAGGCCATAAGCGGCTGCGCGCCAACCTGATTCAGGGGGCATTAGCTGTGGCCATGCAATTAGGCCGTAGGCCACCTAAGACACTCAAAGAAAGATGGCTGTTGGCAATTATTGAGCGACGCGGGCTTCGACGCGCGGCAGTGGCGCTAGTTAACAAAACCATTCGCACTGCCTGGGCCATGTTGCACCGAGATCAGGATTATCAACAATCTCAAGCTATCTAACCATCGATTCAAGAGTTAAGAGTGACAACCAAGAGCGCATAACAAACAGGTGAGACCGACCACCAAGAGCCTGATCTTGCCGGCGAGAATTCAATTCCGCGTTCGCGTAGAGGCATGGTGGTGCGAAAACATCAGTGGCCAGGGATCGCAACCCATCAAGAGCCCGAATATACGCCTGCATCTTACTTTTTCTGTTTGCGCTGGAGGTTGAAACTCGGGAGGAGTCCATATACGGGAAGACGATTGTGCTATGAAGCGGGTTAGGTACTGCGTAGTAACCCACGAGCATGGCTGCAGGTTCGTGTTGGGTCAATTCAAACCTCTGCAGCTCCCCCAGCACGGTCACTCCGGCGCACGCGGTCGCCCAGTGGCTTGGCTTGCACTGCACCTGGATTCCAAAGACGCTGGATCCCGGCGTTCGCGATGTATGGACTCCTCCCTCCCCTAAGGGGCTAGAGTTAAGTCACCACAACCGCTCTAACAGCGAAAGGAGCCCATACATGCTTAACCTTAATATCATCGGCATCGACCTGGCAAAATCTTCTTTCCAAGTGGCAACGCTCAGTCCGGAACATCAAGTGTTGAATAACCGCAGTATGTCACGCGCACGACTTGAGCAATGGCTGGCCAAGCAGAAACCCTCCATTGTTGCCATGGAGGCCTGTGGCTCCGCCCACTACTGGGGCCGCTTCGCTGAATCTTTTGGCCACACCGTCATGATCATCGCCCCCAAAACAGTCACCCCATATCGGCAGGGCCATAAAACCGATAGCAACGATGCACTGGCCATCGCGATAGCAGCCCGTCAGCCAAGCACTCGCTCTGCAGCAGTCAAATCGGTTGAACAACAAGCTTTGCAAAGCATTGAGCGGATGCGTCAGCACTGGCTGGATCATAACCGCTCAACCAGCAACATGATGCGTAGCTTGCTCTATGAGTTTGGTATCACCATCGCAAAAGGGAATACAGCACTTATACGGATCATGCCAGAGCTTCTAGACGGCTCGTCTGAGCTTCTTCCTCAGGCCTTCAAAGCTCAGCTTTCAAAGGTGTACCAGCAATGGCAACGGGGGAGAGATGAGCTCAAACAAATAGAGAAGCAGCTATCAGAATTGATAAAGCAGCAGTCGCCCTGCAAGAGGCTCATGAAGCTTGAAGGCGTTGGCGAGGTTAATGCCTTGGCCTTGTATCTCATCTTAGGTGAGCGTGGTGAAGGGTTTAAGAATGGCCGGGAAGCCGCGGCCTGCATTGGAGTGACGCCTAAGCAATTCAGTACCGGGGGCGTCACTTCTTTAGGTGGTATTGGCAAGCGGATAGGCCATAAGCGGCTGCGCGCCAACCTGATTCAGGGGGCATTAGCTGTGGCCATGCAATTAGGCCGTAGGCCACCTAAGACACTCAAAGAAAGATGGCTGTTGGCAATTATTGAGCGACGCGGGCTTCGACGCGCGGCAGTGGCGCTAGTTAACAAAACCATTCGCACTGCCTGGGCCATGTTGCACCGAGATCAGGATTATCAACAATCTCAAGCTATCTAACCATCGATTCAAGAGTTAAGAGTGACAACCAAGAGCGCATAACAAACAGGTGAGACCGACCACCAAGAGCCTGATCTTGCCGGCGAGAATTCAATTCCGCGTTCGCGTAGAGGCATGGTGGTGCGAAAACATCAGTGGCCAGGGATCGCAACCCATCAAGAGCCCGAATATACGCCTGCATCTTACTTTTTCTGTTTGCGCTGGAGGTTGAAACTCGGGAGGAGTCCATATACGGGAAGACATTGTGCGATGAAGCGGGCCAGGCACTTTGTAGCTGCCCGCGCACTTGGCTGCAGGTTCGGACCAAATGAACCCAGGGCTCGGCGCGCTCCCCCAGCGCTTAGTTACGGGCACAAAAAAGCGGAGCCCAGGCTCCGCTTTTGGATTCGATATTACCGCCTCTAGGATTTGGGCGCCTTGTGCAGGGTGACCAGTAGCTGGGCCTCTGCCATGGGGATTTCGCACTCCTTGACGATCTCCTCGACGCCGGCTCCAA
The DNA here is from genome assembly GCF_030296015.1 of Ferrimonas sp. YFM. Taxonomy (NCBI): domain Bacteria; kingdom Pseudomonadati; phylum Pseudomonadota; class Gammaproteobacteria; order Alteromonadales; family Ferrimonadaceae; genus Ferrimonas; species Ferrimonas sp. YFM. The sequence goes on along the minus strand of NZ_AP027368.1, from coordinate 1,223,159 downwards.
GCTCCACCATCTTCATGGCGCGGCTGTAGAGGCGAGCGTCAGGGTCGTTATGGGACATCTCGTCCTGACGAGCCTGGGTGTGTGCCAGCTGCTCCTCCAGGCCCTTGACCTTACGGCCAACGCCCAGGGCGCCGCTGCGCAGCTCATTGAGTTCCCGGCGCAGTCCGTCCCGCTGTCGCTCCGCTTCCTTCAGAAGCAATGACAGGGCATCCTGCTTACGTTCAACCCCTTTGATCTTACGGTGACACGTCCAGGCGTACAGCAATGCAACCAGGGAAACGGCTGCGGCTGCCGCAGCGAGGATCAGTTCGATCACAGTCCAGCGATCTCCTGCCACTCTTCGTCGGTCAACAGCTTGTTGAGGTCGACCAGGATCAGCAGCTCGTCATCGCGGTGGCTTACGCCCTGGATGAACTTGGCGCTCTCCTCGGTACCCACGTTTGGCGCGGTATCGATTTCGGAGGACTTGAGGTAAACCACCTCGGCAACGCTGTCGACCAGAATGCCCACCACCTGGTTCTCGGTTTCAATGATGACGATACGGGTGGTATCGGTCACCTCAGCCTGAGGCAGGGCAAAACGGGCTCGGGTATCGATCACGGTCACCACGTTGCCACGCAGGTTGATGATCCCCAGAACGTAGTGAGGCGCGCCAGGCACAGGGGCGATGTCGCTGAAACGCAGCACCTCGCGCACCTGCATCACGTTTACACCATAGGTTTCGTTATCCAGGCGGAAGGTGACCCATTGCAGCACCTTGTCTTCACCTTCGGTGGACTCTCCCACCGCTGCGCGTAATTCACTCATCCTATCAGGACTCCTTAACGGTAATATCCAAACCAGCATCCAGCATGCGGGTCAGCTCAGGGACATCGAGCACCACACACTTCTTATCCCGTACGATACCGGCAAGCCATGGACGCTTCGACGACGACTGCCAGTTCACTTCGGACTTAAGCAGCGGCTCCGCATCCAACAGGGACTCACAAGCCAGGGACCAGGGGGTTTCCCCCAGACACACCACGAACTTGTAGTCGCACTCGTCGGCGTCACTCTGTGGTCGGTCAGACAGGAACCAGCGGCCGCTGTCCACCACGTTGAGTTTTCCATCCTGGGCATCCAGTTGCACCCCCAGCACCCAGTCGGGGCTGCCGGGAAGGTGGTTCAGTTTGCCCAGTCTTTTAATACCACCCAGTGTAAGCAAAGGGACGGCGATCACCAAGCCGGCCACTTCGAAGTAGAGGCACTGGAACTCCTCATCCAGCTCCTCCCGCCAATTGTCGATGGAGGGAGGCGCGGTTTCGGTGGCCAGCTCCGATTCTATCTCGGGTTCGGCCACCTCAGAATGTTGTGTTGCTTCAATCGTCTCTTCAACCACGATTGACGGGGCCACCACCTCGGGCACTTCCGCCACGGGTTCGGGCTGTGGCTCGGGGGCCGCTTCGGGCTCCGCCGCCTGCTCCAGCAAGCGGCTGACGTTGGCCTTCTGTACCTCGTCCAGCTGCTCCTTGGGAGGAGTCAGCATCACGTCGAAGTACTCCATCAACGCCTTTTCGGCGGCTTTAGACATGGGCCACCCCCTGTTGGTCCAGCAGCGCATCCAGCAACTGACTGTAAGCCTGAACCCCGCGGGCGCCGGCGTCAAAATGGGACGGCGGCAGGTGGGCCTGACTGGCGTCACGGAAGCGGGTGTCCACCGGGATCACCGAGTGCCACAGGTCCCTGGGGTATTTCTGGGTCAGGGCGGTCAGCGCCTGCAACGAGGCGCGGGTGCGCTTATCAAACATGGTGGGCACTATGGTGAAGGGGTAACTGGTGCCCTTTGAACGGCCCACCATGTCCAGGGTCCGGACCATTCTATCCAGTCCCTTCAGCGCCAGAAACTCCGTTTGCACCGGAACCACGATGCGGTCACAGGCTGCCAGGGCATTGATCATCAATACTCCGAGCACCGGGGGACAATCGATAAGAACGGCGTCATAACGATGGGCGACCATGGAGAGGATGCGCTTGAGAATCAGGCCCATACCATCTTTGGTACCCAGGGTGCGGTCCAGGGTCGCCAGGGCGGTGCTGGCAGGCAGCAGGTCGAGCTGAGGGGTGCCTGTGGGCACAATCACCGACTCCACCATGGGCAGGTCCAGCTCATCGTGGCCACGAAACAGGTCATACAGGGAGCCGGGCAGCTCATCGGGGTCCACGCCCAGATAGTAACCCAAGGAGGCCTGAGGATCGGTATCGACGGCCAGCACCCGGTAGCCGCGCTTCACCAGAAGCCCGGCCAGGGTGATGACTGTGGTGGTTTTACCTACACCACCTTTTTGATTGGATACGGTCCAGACCTGCAAAGAGGAACCCCACTGTTACTGGACGTCGGGCGTCCGGGTGATCTTTACCCCGCCATGGGGCTGGGCAAAGATGGTGACACCCTTGCCGTTAGTCTCCAGCACCACGGGCTTGCCGCTCTCCTGAGCTTCCTGATAGCGGCGGCGGATCTCCCGGCGCTGCTCCTCGAGCTGACGCCACTGGCGCAGTTCTTCGGCCAGAGTCTCCAGCTGCTCTTGTTGCTGGGCACTCTTGGCCTGCTCATTCACCAGTTGCTGCTGCAACTCGGCGGCGTAGTGGTGCTTGTCTACGGCCCACATCAGGCTGATCAGGGCCACACTGGCGGTCAGCGCCAGCAGGTAGCCCCTGAACTTATAGCCTGAGGCGCTGCTCATCGGCGCCCGACCTCTTTTAGGATGCAGTCCGCCATCTTATCCAGGGGGATGGAGTACATGGAGATCTGCTCGGCGGCCACCGCCTGGGGCATGCCGTAGACCACGCAACTGGCTTCATCCTGGGCCCAGATGTGGGCCCCTTCCCGCTTGAGCATGCGGCAGCCTTCGCGGCCGTCGGCGCCCATGCCTGTAAGGATCACACCGAGCACGTCGCCGCTGTAGATGCGGGCAGCAGAGCCGAAGGTCACGTCCACCGAGGGCTTGTAGTTCAGCTGCTCACCACCCTCGCGGATGGTGAGCTTGGCGGCGCGGCTGCTGCCGTCGATGAGCATCTGCTTGCCACCCGGTGCCAGGTAGGCACAGCCGGGCTTGAGCATCTCGCCACCCTGGGCCTCTTTCACCGAGATCTTGCACAGGCTGTCGAGGCGCTGGGCAAAGGCCGGGGTAAAGGCCGCAGGCATGTGCTGCACCAGAACGATAGGCAGAGGGAAGTCCGCCGGCAGCTGGGTCAGAATCTTCTGCAGTGCCACCGGACCGCCGGTGGAGGTGCCGATGGCCAGCAGCTTGTAGCTCTTGCCGGAGGGACGGGTCGGCAGGCGCGGCGCCCCCACTTCACTGGCGGACGGTTTGGCCGCCGGACGCGCAGAGGAGAACTGGGTGCTGGGCTGAGTCACGCTGCGGGTGGGGGTCGCGCTGGCGCGGGGCGCTGGCGCAGCCGTTGGCCGCGGTGCACTGAAGCTGCGACGGGAAGCAATGGCCTTGACCCGCTGCTGCAGCAGGGCAATGGCATTGGCCCGGTCGTTGGCGATGTCCTCGAAGCGTTTCGGCAGGAAGTCGGCGGCACCGGCTTCCAGGGCCTCCAGGGTCGAGCGCGCGCCCTCATAGGTGAGGGAGGAGAACATCAGCACCGGAACCGGGTTGGTGCGCATGATCTCACGCACCGCTTCGATGCCGTTCATCTGCGGCATCTCAATGTCCATGGTCACCACCTGCGGACGCAGGCGGCGCACCTGTTCTATCGCCTCTTTACCATTAGAGGCGGTGCCGACCACTTCCAGCATGGGGTCGGCGTTAATGATTTCTGACACGCGGCGACGAAAGAAACTGGAATCGTCCACCACCAACACTTTAATCGACATACCTATCCTTCAACCATTCCTACGACTACTGACGCTTCGCGTACTGTTTCAGCAGTCCAGGTACATCGAGAATCAGGGCACAGCCACCGTCAGAGGTGATGGTGGCGCCGGCCATGCCGGGGGTGCCGTGGAGCAGGGAGCCCAGTGGCTTGATCACCACCTCCTCCTGGCCAATGAGGCCGTCCACCACAAAGCCCACCTGCATGGTGCCGATGTGGACTATCACCACATGGCCCTCGTCTTCGCGCTCCACCCTGCCCGGACCGTGGCACAGCCACTTGTCGAGATAGAACAGGGGAATCGCCTTGTCCCGAACGGTCACCGACAACTGACCATCCACCACGTTGGTCTTGCTCAGATCCAGGTGGAAAATCTCGTTGATGCAGGAGAGCGGCAGGGCAAAGATCTGTTTGCCCACCTCCACCATCAGGGTGGGCATGATCGCCAGAGTCAGGGGAACCTTGATCTCCAGGATGGTGCCTTTGCCCTTGTGGGAGTCGATGTAAACCGAACCGTTCAACTGGGTGATGCGGGTCTTCACTACGTCCATCCCCACGCCGCGGCCGGAGATGTCGGAAATTTCGGTCTTGGTGGAGAAGCCAGGGGCGAAGATCAGGTTATAGGCTTCCTGATCGCTCATGCGAGCGGCGCCGTCTTCGTCGAGGATGCCGCGGTTGATGGCGATCCCTTTGAGCTTCTCCGCATCCATGCCGGCACCGTCGTCGCGGATGCACAGCAGGATGTGGTCCCCCTCCTGGGAGGCGGACAGCAGAATGTTACCCTGACGGGGCTTGCCGGCGGCTTCCCGGTCGTCGGGCATCTCGATGCCGTGGTCAACCGCGTTACGCACCAGGTGCACCAGGGGATCGGACAGGGCTTCGACCAGGTTCTTATCCAGGTCGGTCTCCTCCCCTTCCATGGTCAGGGAGATGTCCTTGTTGAGGCTGCGGGCCAGGTCGCGAACCACCCGGGGGAATCGGCCAAACACCTTCTTGATGGGCTGCATCCGGGTCTTCATCACCGAGCCCTGAAGATCGGCAGTGACCAGATCCAGGTTGGCCAGTGCCTTGCTCATCTCTTCGTCTTCGCGCTCCACGCCCAGGTTCACCAGGCGGTTACGCACCAGCACCAGTTCGCCGACCATGTTCATGATCTCATCGAGGCGGGCGGTATCCACACGCACCGTGGTTTCACCACTGGCGGCGGCCTGTCCCTTGCCTGCCTTGGCCTTGGCCGCAGGCTTAGACGCCGCTTTCGGCGCCGGGGCAGCCGCTGGCTTGGGCGTCGCCGCTGGGGCGGCCTGAGGCGCGGGGGCTGGCTGGGGCGCTGCCGGGGCGCTATCTACGGCCTTGGGGGCATTGCCCTTGCCGTGAAGCTGATCCAGCAGGGCTTCAAATTCGTCGTCGGTGATCTCATCGGACTCAGGCTCGGCGGCGACGGTAGCCTCGGCCTTACCCGGGGCTCCGCCCTTGCCGTGAAGATCGTCCAGCAGCTTCTCAAACTCGTCGTCGGAGATGAGGTCGCCACCACCGGCAGAAGCCTGAGGCTCTGCCTCGGCTTTCTGAGCCACTTCACCGCTGAACTTACCCTTGCCGTGAAGATCGTCCAGCAGCTTTTCGAACTCGTCGTCGGAGATCTCATCGCTGTCGGAGGCCGCCGCAGGCTCAGCAGCAGTCTGGCTGTCTGCCGTTGGCAGGGGGGCCGCGTCGCCGTCGAGGCCGGTGAGGATGTGCTCAAACTCACCCTGGGTCATGCTGTCGATGCCGCCACCATTGAGTGACACCGGCTCAGGCTCGGGGGCCGCTTCGACCACGGGCTCAGGCTGTGGCTCGGGCTCTGGGGCTGGGGCTGGGGCATCGAAGGGCGATGGGGTATTGGGATCGGTGATGGCGTGCAGGGTCGCCAGCAGCTCTGGGTCGGCCGGCTCCAGCTCTTCACCGTTCTGCACACAGCCAAACATCTCGTTGACCGTATCCAGAGCCTGAAGGATCACGTCCATCAGATCTGAAGACATGTCGAGTTGGCCATTGCGCAACATATCGAAGAGGTTCTCGGCGCCGTGACAGGCGTCTACCAGGTGAGTCAGGCTCAAGAAGCCCGCGCCACCCTTAACGGTATGGAATCCCCGGAAAATAGCATTAAGCAGATCTGCGTCGGTGGGGTTGTTCTCCAGCTCCACCAGCTGCTCCTGCAAAAGCTCTAGAATTTCGCCTGCTTCGACTAGAAAGTCCTGCAGAATCTCATCATCTATGTCAAAACCCATCGCCTAACTCCTAGGGCCTATTGATCTTTGCTGCATATTTTTGCGCCAAAGTTTAACTATTACGGAGCAACCCCAATCGAGCTTGCTCACAATGGCCAGTGACTCAGGCCGTATGCTGCGCCCTGCGGGCCCGGTCTGACGACACCCACTCCAGGTGGTTCGATTTTCATCTAGGCAACTCTGCCTGTCATCGAACGCCTTAATTGATTGCCGTCATCCTCGGTCAAATTCTCACCACCAAAGGTCAACTAGCCCTAGAATCCGAGGCTGGAAAGCAGATCGTCGACCTCATCCTGGCCGTTGACCACTTCCGCTTTGTTTTCCGAGCTCACTACCGGACCTTCAGCCGCCGTGCTGTCCACGGTCTGACGGTTGACGTCCGCTTGTTCACCAAACACGGTCAGCATGGACACCAGGTTCTCTTCCACCTCGCGCACCAGCTCGATCACCCGACGAATCACCTGACCGGTGAGGTCCTGGAAATCCTGGGCCATCAGCACCTGGTTGAGGTGGTCCTTGATCAGCTCTGCGTCATCCACAGAGGTGGTCATGAAGGCGTCCATCTCGTGACACAGGGTCTTGAACTCAGCCAGTTCAATCTGCTTCTGCATCAGCTTGTTCCAACCCGGTTGCAGCCCCTTGATGCGGTTCTGCAGGTCGGAAACCTTGGGCATGCTCTCGTCCAGAGCGTCCATGGTACGGTTAGCGGCCTGCTCCGTCATCTCAATAACGTAGTTAAGCCGTTCTTTTGCGTCGGGAATTTCATGTTTGGCCAGATCGGAGATGCGATCGTCCAATTGGAAGTCCCTCAGTGCATCGTGCAGCTGTCGGGTCAGTTTTCCCACTTCATCAAACAGCTGCTGATTCAGAGGTGCGGACACCATCTGGATCAGTTGATTTGCCTGTTCTACTTGCCCCTGTTCCAGCATGGTCACCAGTTCACGGGCATCATCCAACGAGATCAAAGCGTCCTGTTGCATATGCGCTCCCAGTGACTATCAGTTGAGGCGTTCAAAAATCTTTTCGAGCTTCTCTTTCAGTGTGGCGGCAGTGAAGGGCTTCACTACGTAGCCGTTTACGCCGGCTTCGGCAGCCATGACGATCTGCTCACGCTTGGCTTCCGCGGTCACCATCAGCACAGGCAGGTGCTTGAGGTTGGCGTCGGCACGAATGGCGCGCAGCAGGTCGATGCCCTGCATGCCAGGCATGTTCCAGTCGGTGACCACGAAATCGAAGTCACCCTCTTTCAGCATGGGCAGAGCGGTGTTGCCGTCGTCCGCTTCGAAGGTGTTGTTAAACCCCAGATCGCGCAGCAAGTTTTTGATGATCCGACGCATTGTTGAAAAGTCATCAACGATCAGAATCTTCATATTAGTGTTCAAAACATCCTCCAACCGGGGTTTCCCCATAGAGCCACTGTTGCAGCGAGCATTATTAATCTAAATCTTATTGTTGCCAACTTGATAAGCGACTTTTCAGGCGCATCATTGCCTGACTGTTGATCTGGCTCACTCGCGACTCACTGACGCCAATGACCTGACCTATCTCTTTCAAGTTGAGTTCTTCGTCGTAATAGAGCGACAAAACAAGGGCTTCCCTTTCGGGAAGGCTCTTGATGGCGGCCGAAAGGGCCTCCTGGAACCGCTCTTGGGCCACCTGCTCGAAGTTACGTTGTGGCGCATCCTCATCAACAAAGCTATCGACCGATACGCCAAGATCTTCAATGCCAACCATCCTACCCATGCTGGCTTCATTCAGCATCTGGTGGTAGTCGTCGATTGAAATATCAAGATAATCAGCAACTTCATTGTCGCGGGGGTCCCGACCCAGACGCTTTTCCAGCTCCTTGATGGCGTCGGTAACCTGTCGGTAGTTTCGATGAACCGAGCGCGGCACCCAGTCTCCGCGGCGGATCTCATCGAGCATGGCTCCGCGAATGCGGATGCCGGCAAAGGTTTCGAAACTGGCGCCCTTGGAGGCGTCGAAGTTCCGGGAAGCCTCCAGCAGACCGACCATCCCCGACTGGAGCAGGTCGTCCAACTGGACGCTGGCAGGCAAGCGGGCCATCAGGTGGTGGGCAATGCGCTTCACCAGAGGGGCATAGCGTTCCACCAGGGAGGCCCGGTTATCGAACTGGGTGTAGGCCGCCGCCTTATTCACCAACCGCTTCTCCATACATGTTGCGGCGGACCAGGCGCTCAACGAAGAACTCCAGATGGCCGCCAGGATTGTCCGGCGTCGGCCAGCTCATCACCTTATTGGAGAGTCCCTGATAGGCGATGGCCGCCGGTGAGCGAGGGAAGGCTTCCACCACCACCCGCTGCTTACGGACCGACTTGCGCACGTTCTCATCGAACGGGATGGTGGCCACCAGTTCCAGGGCCACATCCAGGAAGCGATCCGTCACCTTGGAGAGCTTAGCAAACAACTCCATCCCTTCACGGAGACTGCGCACCATGTTGGCGACGATGCGGAAGCGGAACACCCCATGCTCCCGCGAGAGAATCTTGATCAAAGCGTAGGCGTCGGTGATGGAGGTGGGCTCATCGCACACCACCACAACCACCTCCTGGGCGGCCCGGGAGTAGCTGAGCACCATCTCTGAGATACCGGCTGCGGTATCCACGATGAGAACGTCAAACTCCTCCTCCAGCTCACTGAACGCCCGGATCAGGCCAGCATGCTGGGCTGGGGTCAGCTCCACCATCGCCTGGGTGCCGGACGCCGCAGGCACGATGAACACCCCTTGCGGGCCCTCCACCAGTACCTCGGACAGCTTGCACTCACCGGACAGCACATGGGACAGGTTGTACTTCACCCGAAGCCCCAGCAATACATCCACGTTGGCCAGACCCAGGTCCGCATCCAGTACCAGCACCTTCTGCCCCTTCTGGGCCAGGGAGGTTGCCAGGTTGATGGAGACATTGGTTTTGCCGACACCGCCTTTGCCACCGGTTACCGCGATGACCTTTACCATCTTTTGCTTTTGCTGTGCCATCTTTCTTAGTCCGCTTGCCTGATCCTGCAGAAACCATCTATTCATAGCTGCCCGCCACACTCTGTCGTTGCACGGGCTCATCCCACTGCTGCGTCTCCTCAAGCACCACGGCACGGCGTGCCAGATACTCGGGTTCGGCGATCCTCAGATCCTCGGGAACGCGCTGTCCGTCGGTCAGGTAGCTGATTGGTAAGTCATTCTGAATCAGTACACTGAGGGCTTCGCCGATGCTGTGGGCCTCGTCGAGCTTGGTGAAAATGCACCCGGCCAGGGCGATGCGGCGGAACTGTTCCACCGTCTCCTTCAACACCCGGTATTGGGCGGTGGAGGAGAGCACCAGGTAGGGGCGAATGGGCAGGCGTGTGGCGGCAACCAGGTTATCCAGCTGCTCCACCAGACGCATGTCTCTCTGCCCCATACCGGCGGTGTCGATCAGAATCAATCGACGGCTACGCAGCTGGTACAGCACATTTTCCAACTCTTTCACGTTACTGGCGGCTCGCACCGGGCAACCCATGATCTTGCCATAGGTGGCCAGCTGCTCTTTAGCGCCAATACGGTAGTTATCGGTCGTGATCAGCGCAACTTGATCTACACCGTAGCGGGCGGCGTATCGTGCGGCCAATTTAGCTACAGTAGTGGTTTTGCCCACGCCGGTTGGACCGACCAGAGCGATGACGCCGCCCCGGCTGAGTGATTCTTCTGTGGTCTGAGTCAGTTCGGCGCCAATCAGGCGCGGCAGTTGACCCAGGGCCTCGTGCAGGGAGAGGTGCTCGGGCACCAGGGAGGCGAAGTGATCCGCCACGCTGCGGTGGAAGCCGTTCTCCCGGAGTTTGTCGGCCAGCATGGCCCGGACCGGCTCACGACGGGCCAGGTCCTGGTCCATCAGGCCAGCCACCTGGTGCTCCAACAGTTGGCGGATGGAGGCCATCTCGTCGCGTACCGCCTTAAGCTCCTGGGCGCCCTGGCTGGGGCGGGCATCGGCAGAGCGGGCCTTGGCACGAGGAGGCTGCGCCTTCTTGGGCTGCTCCTTCTTGCCGAACGCCTCTTTGGCCCAATCCGGCAGCGCTTCAGGGCGACCGGAGGCCTGGCGGGGCTGCTCCTCTTCGAAACCGCGCTGCTTCATCCGCTGCTGCTGACGCTCCAGCAGGCCGCGCAGGCTGTCGCCGGGTCCTGGCTCGCTGGGCGCAGGTCGGCGCGCTTCGGTGCGCAGAGGCTGGGCAGGACGGCTGGGGCGAGGCTGCCCCAGGGTCACCCGGTCTTCGGCCAGGTCGGTGGCAGGACGAGGGGTGCTGACGCTGGGCGTCGGAATACTGGCGCCACTCTGATCGTCAAAGTCTACGGCCGCCACAATTTCGACGCCGCCGTTGACCTTCTTGTTGGACATGATCACCGCGTCGGTGCCGAGAGTCTCTTTCACTTCGGCCAGTGCAGTACGTATATCCTTGGCAAAAAAACGCTTTATTTTCACTTTGGGTTACTCCCCACTCCTACCGCTTACTGGCCCACGGAATGGACGATTCTAATCTGCTTATCATCCGGTATCTCCTGATAGGACAGCACCCTCAGGGATGGGATAGTGTGTTTGACGAACCGGCTCAGGGTGGTGCGCAGCACCCCTGAGGTGAGCAGGACGGCCGGTTCACCCACCATCTCCTGCTTCTGAGCCATCTCCGACAGCGAGCGTTGCAGTCGCTCCGCCAGGCCAGGCTCCAATCCGGTATTCTCGCCGTTACTGGATTGTAATGATTGATGCAATATCTGTTCCAGCTCAGGAGACAAAGTAATGACGGGTATCTCAGGCTCTGCGCCGTTGATCTCCTGAACAATCAGCCGCTTCAGGGCAATGCGCACTGCCGCGGTCAACACATCCGGGTCTTTGCTCTTCGGCCCATACTCCACCAGGGTCTGAACCAGGGTACGGACATCCCGCACCGGCACCCCTTCGTTGAGCATGTTCTGCAGCACCTTGACGATGACCCCAAGGGACAGGGTCTCGGGCACCAGGCCCTCAACCAGCTTGGGCGAATCCTTGGCAAGGATATCCAGCAGCTGCTGAACCTCTTCGTAGCCGAGCAGCTGGGAGGCGTTGTTGGTGAGCAGCTGACTGAGGTGAGTGGCGACCACGGTGGCGGCGTCCACTACGGTATACCCCAGGGTCTGGGCGTGATCACGACGGTCGGCGCCGATCCACACCGCTTCCAGGCCGAAGGCGGGGTCTGTGGTGGTCTGTCCCTCCAACTGACCGAACACCTGACCCGGGTTGATGGCCAGTTCGCAATCGTGACGGATCTCCGCTTCCCCCACCACCACGCCCATCAGGCTGATGCGGTAGGCGTTGGGCGCCAGATCCAGGTTATCTCTGATGTGAACCGCCGGCACCAGGAAGCCCAGCTCCTGAGACAGCTTCTTGCGCACCCCTTTGATGCGCGCCAGCAGCTCGCCCTTCTGCGCCTTATCCACCAGGGGAATCAACCGATAGCCCACCTCCAGGCCGATGGTATCCACCTGATTGACGTCCTCCCAGGAGAGCTCTTTGCTGTCGGATTCCACTCGCTGGGCCACGGCGGTCTCCTCCGCCTCCTTGGCCGCATCGGCCGCCTGCTTCTGGCGACGCTTGTAACTCCAATAGGTCAGGCCGGCGCCGGTGAGGCCGAAGCCGAGGAAGGCCAGCTTGGGCATGCCGGGCACCAGGCCCATCACCACCAGCACCCCTGAGGTCACCATCATCACCTTGGGGTCGTCGAACATCTGGGTGATCAGGGTCTCGCCCATCTTCTGGGCTTCGTTCTGACGGGTGATGATGATGGCGGCGGCGATGGAGAGCAGCAGGCCGGGGATCTGCGCCACCAGGCCATCACCAATGGTGAGCATGGTGTAGATCTCCACCGCTTCACCGAAGGTGAGCTGGTGCTGGGCCATGCCGATGACAAAGCCGCCGAGAATGTTGATAAACAGAATCAGGATGCCGGCGATGGCATCCCCTTTAACGAATTTGGAGGCACCGTCCATCGCCCCGTAGAAGTCCGCCTCTTTGGCCACCTCTTCCCGGCGATGCTTGGCCTGTTCCTGGTTGATCAGGCCGGCGTTGAGGTCGGCGTCGATGGCCATCTGCTTGCCGGGCATGGCGTCCAGGGTAAAGCGAGCGGTCACTTCGGAGATACGACCGGCACCCTTGGTCACCACCACGAAGTTGATGATCACCAGGATGGTAAACACCACCAGGCCCACGGCGTAGTTACCACCGATCACCACGGAGCCGAACGCCTCAATCACCTTACCGGCGGCATCGCCGCCATTGTGGCCCTCCAGCAGCACCAGCCGGGTGGAAGCTACGTTCAGCGCCAATCGCAGCAAGGTGGCGATCAGCAGAACCGTGGGAAAGGCGGCAAAATCCAGGGGACGCAGGGTGTAGATGGAGACCAGCAGGACCACCAGCGCCAGGGCGATGTTGAAGGAGAACAGCATGTCCAGCAGCAGGGCCGGCATGGGCAGGGTCACCATGGCCAGGGTCGCCAGAACCATGACCGGAGTGCCTATCCCTTTCAGGTAGATGCCATATTTCTGGAATAGGGTGTTTGCGCTGGCCTGTAAATTCATCTTCCGTCTTAAAATTGACGCCGTGGAGGGCATGCTACCCAATAAGCAAGGAGTATACCAGTAACCCGCCTCAGAACCGCTACAGTGGTGGATTTACCGTAGAAAAAATCTACAATTCAATAACTCCCACTGATGGTGATTTGGCTTTTCAGTTTGGCTTATCCCTTGGCTTTATGGTGTCTGCGTCGAAAAATGGCCGCTTTATCAAGTTTTCCTGAGAAGGCCTGTAAAAACCCGGCATTGTAAATGACGAGTTGGTGAGTGGTTACTTCGCCATGGACGCAGATGTAAAAACACCCCGTTGGGTAAAGGCATCGTCAGTGGGTAAAAAGGCTCGGCGACCGCGTTTGCCCCAGTGACTGTGCTGAGATGGGCCGCCTTGGTCTGAACGGCTCCTATTCAAGCCTGCAGCCCACTGCGCAAACGACTACGAAGTGCTCAACACGCTCACTCGCACCATCGTCTTCCCGGCGCAGGCCGGGATCCAGTGTCCGTCCTCAACCCGAAGATCAAAAAAGAAAAGACGCTGGGCTCCGGCGTTCGCCGGAGTGACTGTGCTAAAGGGAGCGTCGCAGGGTTAAGCCAGCTCTGTGCGAATCTGCTAATTCAGCTAAACAATTCCTTTGATTCAACAGTCTCTCAGCACGCACATTCACCAGCGACAACGCGCTCCCCAACCCACACGCACAATCGTCTTCCCGGCGCAGGCCGGGAGCCAGTGTCTTTGGCCAGGAAGGGGTTCAGTCGAAGCAGTCTAGGCGCAGATAGCTGCCCTACTCCCGCTCCAGGGGATTGCCGTCATTATCCACCTGCAGCTCGTCGGGGATCGGCATGCGATCAGGCAGGGGAATGGGCCGGCGACCACTGCCTTTTTGGAACTGCTTGAGCTGGAACACGTAGGCCAGCACCTGGGCCACGGCGGTAAACAGGCCGTCCGGAATCTGTTTCTTCAGTTTGGTGGAGTAGTAGATGGCCCGGGCCAGCTGAGGGGAGCTGATCACCGGCACTTCGTACTCCCGGGCAATCTCCCGGATCTTCAGGGCCACCTCATCGGTGCCCTTGGCCACCACCAGGGGAGCCCTGGCCTGCTCCTTGTCATATTTGAGCGCCACAGAGTAGTGAGTCGGGTTGACCACCACCACGTCCGCCTCGGGCACTTCGCTCATCATCCGCCGCTGGGACATCTCCCGCTGCAGCTGTCGGATGCGGCCCTTGACCTCGGGGCGACCCTCGCTGTCCTTATGTTCATCCTTGATCTCCTGCTTGGTCATCTTCAGCTGCTTGTTGTGGTTCCACAGCTGATAGGGGGCGTCGATGATGACGATGATCAGCAGGGAGCAACACAGGAAGGTGAACAGCTTATTGAGCAGGGAAACCGACCCGGCGATGGCGGCAAAGGGGGTGCCGGTGGAGATGGACATGATGTCGTCAAAATAGAGGCTCAGCAGCATCCAGGCCACCAGGGCCACCACGGAGAACTTGGCGATGGCTTTGACCAGCTCCACCACCGCCTGAATGCCAAACATTCGCTTGAAGCCACTGAGGGGATTGAACTTGCTCATCTTCGGCGCCGCGGCCTTCCAGCTGAAGGTCATGCCCCCCAGCAGGATGTTGCCCACGAAGGCGGCCACGGTGAGGAAGAGGACGAAGCCGAGCACCGGCAGGCCCACCTCGGTGAGGATGCGGCCGAAAACCATGGAGAGCTCACCTACGTCGAACACCTGCTTGCGGCTGAGGGTAAACAGAGAGGTGGCCACCGACATCAGGCTGTTGGCCATGGCCTGGCCGAAGATCATCATGGCTACTGCCGCCCCCACCAGCACGAAGGTGGTGCCCAGCTCCTTGGATCGGGGAACCTGGCCCTTCTCCTTGGCCTGTTGTAATCGTTTCGCCGTGGGTTCTTCTGTTTTTTCCTGGTCGCTGCTGTTTTCCGCCATCAGCGCACCTCACATTGCAATCTGAGCAGGGAACAGAGGGTCTGCTGGCCATTGTCCCAGGCCGCCTCGAAGTGTGGCATGAAACCGGAGAGGGAGAGCCACAGAATCAACAGGCCGGACAGCATGGTGATGGGGAAGCCGATGGCAAAAATGTTCAGCTGGGGCGCGGCCCGGGTCATCACCCCGAAGGAGAAGTTGATCATCAAAAGGGCGGTGGCCGCCGACAGGGCCAGAGTCAGGGCCCCGGCAAACATCAGGCTGCCCCACTTGGCCAGCTCCATGAAATTGTCCGGCAGCAGCCCCTGCCCCACCGGCAATGTGGTGAAACTGGCCACCATCATCCGAATCATCAGCAGATGGCCGTCCACCAGGAAGAAGATCAGGGTGGAGAGCAGCAAAAACAGCTGCCCCACCAGGGGCACCTGCTGGCCGTTGCTGGGATCCACCATGGAGGCGAAACCCAATGAGGTCTGCATGCCGATGATCTGCCCGGCCAGGATGAAGGTGTTGAGTACCAGCAGGGAGACAAAGCCGGCGGCGACGCCGATGAGGATCTCCTGGGCGGTCACCAGCACCGCCTGGGCGGAGAGCAGTTCGATGGGGGGCGGCGCTGGCAATACCGGCGCCACCGCGGCGGTAATGGCCACGGAGAGGGCCATTCGCACCCGGGCCGGTGTGGAGGAGCCGCCGATGGTGACCATCACCATCAGCATGGAGCTGATGCGGATCAGCGGCCACAACAGGGCCCTGAGCCAATCGAAGATCACCTCCAGTGGCAGCTCCATCAGCCGATCACCGAGGGTATCCTGTCCACCAGTTCGAAGGTGAACTCCATCAGGGTGCGCACCAGCCAGTGGCCCAGGAAGGCCAGGGTCAGCAGGGTGACCAGCAGGCGCGGCAGGAAGGAGAGGGTCTGCTCGTTGATGGAGGTGGCCGCCTGGAACACCGCCACCACCAGGCCGATGAGCAATCCGGGCACGATGATGGCGGAGACCATCATCAGGATCACATAGAGAGCGTGGCGGAACAGATCGACGAAGGCTTCCGGGGTCATGTCCCCACCCCGAAGCTTGTGGCCAGGGTGCCCATCACCAGGCTCCAGCCGTCCACCAGAACAAACAGCATGATCTTAAAGGGCAGCGAGACGATCATCGGCGACAACATCATCATACCCATGGCCATCAGCACCGAGGCCACCACCAGGTCAATCACCAGAAAGGGCAAGAACAGCATGAAGCCTATCTGGAAAGCGGTCTTGAGTTCGGAGGTGACGAAGGCGGGGATCAGCACCCGCAGGGGGGTATCCTCCGGGCCGTTCAGCCCGGTGACGCCGCTGATCTCGATGAAGGTGTTGAGATCCGACATCCGGGTCTGGGACAGCATAAAGGCTTTCACCGGCACGCTGGCCCGTTCCAGGGCCACCACCGCAGTCACCTGCTCCTCCATGTAGGGCACCACCGCGTCCTCATAGACCCGGTCCATCACCGGGGTCATCACGAACAGCGACAGGAACAGCGCCATCCCCAGCAACACTTGATTGGACGGGGTCTGCTGCAGGCCCAGGGCCTGGCGCAGAATCGCCAGCACCACGATGATTCGGGTGAAGCTGGACATCAGCACCACCATGGCCGGCAGGAAGGTGAGCACCGTCATCAGGCCGAGGATCTGCAGCGACACGCTGTAATCCTGGGTGCCGTCCGGATTGGTGGTCACGGTGACGGCGGGGATGCCGGTGTTGGCCAGAGCCAGGGCCGGCATCATCAGCGGCAGCAGCAGGGCCGCCCAGGTCAGCAGGCGCTTCACGACTTGGACTCCTTGTTCACCCGGGAGAGCACCTTGGCAAAGTCTGCGCCCTGGGGGGCTTCGATGGGGGTCTCCAGCTTGTCCAGCAGCTGGATGCCGCCGGCGCTGACACCAATCAGGTACTGCTGCTCCCCCACCTGAATCACCGCCACCCGCTCCTTGGTGCCAAGGGGAAGGCTGGCGATAAGACGAATCTTGCCCACCAGTTTGGTGGGCAAGTTCATTTTGCGGGCAACCAGGGCCAGAACCAGAATCAGGGCCACCACGCCCACCAGGGTGGCGATGGTGGTGGCCAGCTGCTCGCCGGAGGAGACCGGCTCCGCCGCGGCGGGCAGGCTGAGCAGCAACAGGGGCAATAGTAACAATCGCATCTTATTTGAGTTTCTTGATTCGCTCAGTCTGGCTGATCACGTCGGTCAGACGGATACCGAATTTTTCGTTCACCACCACCACTTCGCCGTGGGCGATCAGGGTTCCGTTGACCATCACATCCAGGGGCTCACCGGCCACCCGGTCCAGCTCCACCACCGAGCCCTGGTTCAGCTGCAGCAGGTTGCGGATGCTGATGCTGCTGCGACCCACCTCCATGGAGATGGTCACCGGAATATCCAGGATGGAGTCCAGCTTCTTGCGCTCGTCGTCGCTGATGCCGCTGCTTGGCTTTGGCTCATTGAAGTCCTCGAGCTCAACCTGCTGGACCGCATCATCCTGCTCTGCCAGGGCCGAGGCCCACTCATCGGCCAGGTCGTCCTGGCTAAA
This sequence comes from Ferrimonas sp. YFM, assembly GCF_030296015.1. Lineage (NCBI taxonomy): Bacteria > Pseudomonadati > Pseudomonadota > Gammaproteobacteria > Alteromonadales > Ferrimonadaceae > Ferrimonas > Ferrimonas sp. YFM. Next base: position 1,205,940 of record NZ_AP027368.1, on the reverse strand, counting down.
CAGATCGTCGTCGTTACTCATCGCTTGAGCTCTCTTTCAGTTTTTCCAACATTGTATGGGCCATCTCGTCGCTGCCACCGCCGCGCCCCTGCATCAGCTGCAGTTCGGACTTAAAGCTTTCCGGACGGGGAATGCGCTCGGTGATCTGAATTGCCTTGTGATCTCCCGCCCGTCCCAGGCGTCCGCGGAAGGTGGGCAGATCTTCCACCCGTACCATCATCTCCTCCGGCATCTCCACCGGGATGATGTCACCCACCTGCAGCTCCATGATGTCACTCAGGGACATCTCGGTTTCCAGCAGGGTACCGGAGAACTCCACAGGCACATCCAGGATCTCCTCCTGCAGCGCCTTACCCCAGCGCTGATCCGTATCCTGCTTGTCGGACTGCACACCGGCATCCAGCAGTTCGCGAATGGGCTCGATCATGGAGTATGGCAGGGTGATGTGGAAGTCCCCGCCACCGCCATCGAGTTCGATATGGAAGGAGGAGACCACCACCACCTCGGTGGGGCTGACGATGTTGGCCATCGCCGGGTTCACTTCGGAATCCAGGTACTCGAACTCCACGTCCATCACCGGAGACCAGGCCTCTTTGTAATCTTCGAAAACGGTTTTCAGCAACAGCTGGATGATGCGCCGTTCGGTGGGGGTAAATTCACGCCCCTCAATCTTGGCCTGGAAACGGCCGTCACCGCCGAAGAAGTTGTCCACCAGGATAAACACCAGGCGGGCCTCCATGGTGATAAGGCCCGTCCCCTTGAGGGGGCGGAAGCGCACCATGTTCAAACTGGTGGGTACGAACAGGGTATGCACGTACTCGCCGAACTTGATCATCTGCACGCCGTTGATGGAGATCTCCGCAGAGCGGCGCATCAGGTTGAACAGGCTGATCCTCAGGTGACGGGCAAAGCGCTCATTCACCAGTTCCAGGGTGGGCATACGCCCACGCACGATGCGGTCCTGAGAGGAGAAGTCATAGGTCTTGGCATCGGGACCGCCAGACTCCTCAACATCCTCTTCGACCTCATCGACCCCGTGCAACAGGGCATCGATTTCGTCTTGGCTAAGCAGGTCGCTCATTCAGACTCTCTTATTGCATCACAAAGCCGGTAAACAGGACACGTTCCACCACGGGCCTGCCGGTGATTCCCTGAAGGGTGGTCTGCACATTGATCAGCGCCTGGGTGCGAAGCTCCTCTTTCCCTTCGCGGGAGGAGAGTTGCTTGGCATCGGCCTCGCTGAAGGTGGAGAGCAGAGAGTCCTCGATCAGGGGGATATGCTTCTTGGCAATCTCCTGGTCCGAATAGCCGCGAACCTGGATCTGCACCTTAATCTGCACCAGGTAGCTGCGCTTCTCGCCGGGCAGATTGAACAGGAACGGCCGTGGCATCCCCACGTAAAGGGCATCCCCCGGGGTCAGCGGTGTACTGATCTCCACCTGCTCGGCACCCTCTTCACCGTCATCACTGAGAAACATCACCACACCCGCCACCAGGGCGGCCAACAGGACGCCGGCACCGGCGATGATGGCGATCATCATCCACTTGGGGCGCTTTTTCGGCTCGTTCACTTCCAGTTGCAGGGACTCTTCTTCTGCCATGTTGTCAGTCCGTCTTCTCTAAAACCTGTTCAGGGTAACATACCCCGAATTATGCGTAATAATCGATACCGCCATCGGCGTTGCGGCCGGTCATTTGCTGGACAGTGACCAGGGCCTCATCACTGGCTTCCACCATGCCGTCTGCGCCGGAGCCTGAACCGTCACCGCTGCCGTCGCCCTCCTGGGCACCGGCCTGGCCGCTGCCGCCATGGCTGACCTGGGTGTCGGCCAGGGTGATGCCTTGCTGAGCCAGCATCTCCCTGAGACGGGGCAATGCCTGCTCCACCATCTCCCGGGTCTGGGCCTGCTGGGTATGCAGTTGCACCTGAGCCTGGTCGCCGTTCATCTGAATCTTGATCTGCAGGGCACCCAGCTCCGGCGGATCCAGGCGAATCTCCGCCTGGTTGGTGCGGCTGTTGATCATCATCATCATCCGCTCACGCAGCTCTGGCGCCATCCGCTCTGCGGCGACCGGCTGTCGCAGGGCGGCCTGCTGAGCCTCAGCCTGGGCGGGTCTGGCCGCCTCTGGGGTTCTGCCATGCTGGAGTCGATGGGCGGTGTCCAGCTCCAGCCCCTCACCCTGCTCTGTGGTGGCCGCCACAGGCACGGCCTCCGGCAATTGAGGCTGCAGCGTCATCTCTGCGGTGCCCTGGGCGGTGCGCAGCCCAGATTCGGCTTTGGCCTGAGCCCCCTGCAGGGCATTGACCTCTTTGGCCAGCTCTGGGTCCAGTTTCTCCCCGGCCAGCTTCTGACTGACAGGGGCCTGACTCATGGCGCCGGTATCACCCTGGGCCTGGCGGGTGGCCGCGTCCAGCTTCTGAGGCTGGGGCTCTCCCTCGAGCTTGCTCTGAACCTCGCGGCTGCCTTGCAGCTGGGCCAGCAGCTCACTGCCTGAGAGCGCCCTGGGCCCCTCTTTAGCCCCGGTCTTGGGGGAGTCCTTGCCATCCGCCGCTTGAGGCGTTTCCGGTTTGCCGCCTGGCTGAGCCCCCAGGGCCTCGGCCAGCGCCTTTTTGGTCACCGCCCTTGGGCTGTCGCTGGCCGCGGCCAGCTCTTCGCCCTCGACCAGTTCGCCGTCACTTTGCTTGAGCACAGCGAAGGGCGAAGCCTCGGTCTTAGCCTGGTCAGGTTGACCCTCGGCCTTGGTGTCCACCGGTTTCTCTGCAGGCAACTGCCCCACGGCTTTGTGTTCGGCAACCTTATCCTGAAGCCCCTCTCCTTCCGGTTCTACCGAGGGGGCAGCGTCCGATTTGACGGAAGCGACCGCGGCGATGCCGGAACGGCTTTCCAAACCCTGTTCAGACGCGCCTCTTCTGGGTTTGGCCTGGGCGGCAACGCCCTGACCTGGGGCTTCCGCCTTCGGATGTTCGCTGTCGGCGGTTGGGTGCCCCTTAATGGGGTCCACCCTGTCCATGGGAGGCTGTTTCCCCTCACCACCAGCTTGAGCGGCCTTGGCGGCCACCTGTTCGGTTTCGGTGGCGGCGGTCAGTGTGCCCGGCTCAACCTCCTCAGGCGCTGGCACCCCACTCCCCTGGGTGTTGCCGGGGGCAGATTGTTGCCGCTCCGGGTCAGCCTGGGTTGCCACCTTGGGCTCGATGGCGGCAAAGGGATCCCGCGGCTCAGATGCTGCGGCCTGCTCGTCACCTGCGTCTTCGGTCGGCACCACCTGAGTAAGGAGAGGCCCCTTCCCTTCAGCCTGAGTCTGCTGTTGCTCTTCACCCTGAGGCGTCACCTGGGCATCAGCCGCGCCCTTTGCCTCAGAGGACCCGGCAGGCGCCTCTGCGTTTTCCGCTTCGGAAACTTCCTGCGAAGCACCTGATATTTCATCGGGTTGCTCGTCTGTCGCCTGGGGCTGCGACAGCGGGCTTTGACCGGCTTCTGTCGCATTGGCCAGCGCCGCCTCGAAGCCGTCGTCGGACGAACCCTTTGAGGTGGGGGCGGTGCTGAGCACCGAGGGGGTCTGTGTGACCTGCAGTCGAGCTTCCATGGGTCGTTACAACTCCTGGCTGACAATGGAACCGGCAGAGGCCGGTGACGGCTCTACGTTAATGCCAAGTTAAGAGCAAACTTCGTGCCACAACTCCCAACTGCCGCCAAAAGACTGAATTGAACTCTGAAGGCCCTACGACTGACGCCGGAGATACTGCTGTAGGGCAAACTCGTCCAGCTCCACCTGCTCCTGTTTGTCCGCCCGGGCGCGACGCCGGGCGTGCTCCTTGTCGATGAGCAGCGCCAGGGCCTTCTGCTTCTGCTGTATCTTCTGCCACTGCTGCTGGAACTGGCCCACCGCCTGATCCGCGGCCTGGATCTGCTGATGCTGCTGATCGATGGCGCCATCGAGGCGGGCAACAAAGTGGTAGTACTGCTGGTAATGGTTGGCCGCCAGTTTGTCGCCGGTCTTCTCCGCCGCCTGACGCACATAGTCCATGCGAAAGGCTTCCAGGCTCTTAAGTTGCTCCCGCAGGGCGTTGGCCTGGGACTGGGCACTGCGCAGCTGCAACTGGGCCGCTTCCAGCTCCCTGTCCGCCAGTTCCAGTACCTTTGCCAGCTGCTTGGGATCCGCCATGGTTCAGCCCCTAGTACTTGCAGTTGGCCGCAAGCCGGGCCAGCTGTTCCAGGCTCTCGGTGTAGTTGGCCGGGCGGCGCATCTCCTGGCGCAGGAAGGCGTTGAAGGCCGGCTGCATGGCGATCGCCTTGTCCACCTTGGGGTCGGAGCCCTGGGAGTAGGCGCCGATGGCGATCAGGTCCTGGTTCTGACGGTAGGCGGACCACAGCTGTTTGATCATCTGGGCGGCGGTCTGGTGCAGCTGTTCGGTGACCATGGGCATCACCCGGCTGATGGACGCCTCGATGTCGATGGCCGGGTAGTGGCCGCTCTCCGCCAATTGTCGGGAGAGAACGATGTGGCCGTCGAGAATGGCCCGGGAGGCATCGGCAATGGGATCCTGCTGGTCGTCACCCTCGGTCAGTACGGTATAGAACGCGGTGATGCTGCCCTGTCCCGGGCCGCCGTTGCCGGCGCGCTCCACCAGCTTGGGCAGTTTGGCGAACACCGAGGGCGGGTAGCCCTTGGTGGCCGGTGGTTCACCGATGGCCAGGGCGATCTCCCGCTGCGCCTGGGCGTAACGGGTCAAAGAGTCCATCAGCAGCAGGGTGTTCTTGCCACAGTCACGGAAGTACTCGGCGATGCGGGTGGCGGTTTCACAGGCGCGCAGGCGCATCATCGGGCTGTTGTCCGCCGGGGCGGCCACCACCACGGAGCGGGCCCGGCCTTCGGGGCCGAGGATCTCCTCGATGAACTCCTTCACCTCGCGGCCACGTTCACCCACCAGGCCCACCACAATGACGTCGGCGTTGGTGCCTCGGGTCATCATCCCCAGCAGCACCGACTTGCCCACACCGGAACCGGCAAACAGCCCCATGCGCTGCCCCTGGCCCACGGTCAGCAGGGCATTGATGGTGCGCACCCCGGTGTCGATGGGCTGACTGATGGCCCGGCGGGCCATGGGGTTGAGCAGAGGAGCACTGTGGGCGGCGCGGTGGCGGGTCTTTAAGGGACCCAGACCATCGATGGGCTCACCATTGCCGTCGATGACCCGGCCCAGCAGGGCATCGCCAACGGCCAGACCGCGACGGCCACCGATGGGGGTGACCTTGGCACCGGGCAGCACCCCCTTCATCTCTTCGATGGGCATCAGGTAGAGCAGTTGGTCGTCGAAACCCACCACTTCGGCGAGGATCTCACCGGAGAGGGTATCGATGGAGCAGAGGGAGCCCACAGGGGCGCGGCAGCCTACGGCCTCCAGGGTCAGGCCCACCACCCGCAGCAGCTGGCCTGAGGCCACCGGCTTGTTGCTGGCTACATTGTAGTGCCAGGCCTTCAGCCGCTGGGTGAGTCGTTGACTACGCTGCTCCATGACCCGGGCTCTCCTGGGCAGTGGCGCCGTCGGCGTCAACCTCGGCGTCGGCAGCCTGAGTGGTGGTGTCCGCCGGTTCTGAAGACGGGCCGGCTTGGTCCGGCGCATCGTTCACCTCGGGCTGAGGCGGCACACTCTGGAACTGGGGATAGGCAGGCTCATCCACCGCGGGACGAGGCTGATTGATAAACTGATTGAAGATGGTCTCGATGCGCTCCGCCAGGGGCATGGCCACCTCGGAGCGTTGGGTCAGCACCTTGAGGCTGCCCCGGCTGAGGCTAGGCTCCAGCTCAAGCTGCCAGTGGCGGCGCGTCAGCTCCTCATCGCCGTAGCTGTCGCGCACCAACTGAAGATCCTCGGCGCACAGCTGGATGGTGACCTTCTGATCCCGGCTGGGCAGGGCATCCATCGCCTGACGCAGGGCCAGCAGCAGCGGTTCCGACTGAGTTTTCACCTCACAGCCGATCACCGCCCGGGCCAGATGCTGGGTCAGTTCCACCAGCTCCTGTTCCACCTGGTTGTCCACCGCCTGCAGGGGCGCCACCAGTTGGTTCAGCAGGGCATCGAGCTGGGCCATCTGAGCCTGGATGCGGGCCCTGCCCTCCTCCAGACCCTGCTCCAGGCCCTGTTCATAACCTTGGGTGTGGCCCTCTTCCAGGCCCTTGAGACGACCCTCTTCCAGACCCTTCTGGGTCCCCTGGTTGAGGCCTTCGTCATAACCTTCCTGACGGGCGTCTTCACGGAGGGATTCGATCTCCGCCAGGGTCGGAGGCGCCGGAGCCTCCTCTTCGTCGGCCTGGGGTTCAGGCTCGCCGCTGGAGATGTTCAGTGCCAGAGGAGAGGGTTCGGTGATCTCCTCCCCCACATCAGGAAGCTCCCACTGCTCCGCCTCGCTGGCCTCTAACTGGCCAGCTAGCCGACGGTTGAATTTGACCCGGGTTTCCTGACTCATGGATTAGAGGAACTCTTCGCCACCGGCGCCGCCCAGCATGATCTCGCCGGCATCGGCCAGGCGTCTGGCCACCGCCAGCACCTCTTTCTGAGCCGCTTCCACTTCGGAGATGCGCACCGGCCCCATCGCCTCGAGGTCGTCCCGTACCAGGTCCGCCTGACGCTTGGACATGTTGCCCAGGATCTTCTCCTTGAGCTGGTCGTCGGCGCCCTTGAGGGCACGAATCAGCACCTCCTGCTGCAGGTCGCGCAGAATCACCTGCATCGCCCGGTCGTCCATGTCCGCCAGGTTCTCGAACACGAACATCAGATCCTGAATCTGCTGGCCCAGCTCTTCGTCGGAGTCGCGGATCGACTCCATCAGCTGACCCTCTATGCCGGTATCCAGGTAGTTCATGATGTTGGCCGCCGCCTTCAGGCCGCCCATCTTGGCTGCCTGGGCTCCGGCCTGGCCGGCGAACTGCTTCTCCATGATGTCGTTCAGCTCCTGCAGGGCCGCGGGCTGCACCTCCTCCAGGTTGGCAATACGCAGCATCAGATCCAGGCGCACCCGCTCGGTGAACTGGCTCATGATCTGAGCCGCCTGATCCGGCTCCAGGTAGGAGAGCACAATGGTCTGAATCTGCGGGTGCTCGTTCTGAATGATGTTGGCCACCTGACGGGCGTCCATCCACTTCAGGGAGTCCAGACCGGTGGCGCCGTGGCCCATGACGATCTGGTCGATCAGGTTGCCTGCCTTGTCCTCACCCAGGGCCTGAGTCAGTGCCTTACGCACAAACTCCTGGCTGTTGAGACCGATGGAGGAGAACTTCTTAATCTGTTCCAGGAACAGGCGATGGACCGCGGTCACCTTGTCCTGGCTGAAGTTGTTGATGCCGGCCATCACCATGCCCACCTTCTGGACATGCTTGGGCTCCAGATTCTTCAGAACCTGGGCGGCGTCGGACTCGGACAGGCTGAGAAGCAGAATGGCGGTCTTCTCAATCCCGTTCAGATTGTTGACATCAAAGTCGCCGGCCGGGGTCACCGCCCCGCCTGTGGTCTGTGGCAGATCAGGCATCTTCTTCCAACCAATGTTTAACTACCTGGGTCGACAGCTCTGGCTCGTTGGCCACCAGGGCGCGAATGGCCCGCAGCATGTCATCGTCTTTATGAAGATCCGGCAGCAAGATGGAGCCGTCTTCCGCATAGCTGTAGTCGCCTTCGGTCTGGGCCAGCACACCCAGGGTATCGGCGGCGTACTGGTCCTCGATCTCCGCCAGCTCCTCGCCAGGCTCCAGGGCCTTGGTCTTGTCGCCATCGGGGTTGAGCAGACGGTTGATCAGCGGACGCACCACCACCAGCAGCAACACCACGATGATGATCAGGCCACCGCCCATCTTCAGGCTACGCCAGAACCAGGGCTGCTCCCACATCGGCAGTTCCGGCTCCTCCAGGGAGATCCCTTCGGCGAAGGGGATGGAGATCACCTCCACCAGGTCGCCGCGCTGATTGTTAAAACCGATGCTGCCCTCCAGCAGTCGCTTCAGGCTGGCCAGTTCCTCGGCGGAACGGGGCTGAGGCCGGGCGGGCTCGCCCTCGGCACCGGGCACCAGGGCGTAATCCACCGCCAGGGACACGGTCACCCGGCTGACCACCCCCACCTGCTGACGCACATGGCTGATGGTGGAGTCCAGCTCATAGTTGCGGGTGGCTTCGGAGCGGTTACGGCGGTTGCCCTGAACCAGGGTTTCATTGGTACCGGCGCCCGCTTCCTGGGGGATGGCCGATTCCATGGGCGGCTGGTTGGTCAGGGCACCGGGGATCCCCATGGAACCCTGGCCGTTCTGATTGTCGGTGACCACCATCTCACTGCGCAGCGACGGCAGGTCCGGATTAAAGCGTTTCGAGGTCTCCTCCACCGCGGAGAAGTCCATGGTGACGTCCACCTGGGCGGTGTAGTTGCCCAGGCCCAATACCGGGATCAGGATGGAATCAATCTTCTTGAGCATCGCCTGCTCTTGCTGGGACTCTACTTCCAGCTCCCGGCGGGCACGACTGGAGATGGCGTCCTGGCTGCCGGAGTTGAGCAAGCGGCCATGCTGGTCAGTCACCGTCACCCGGCTGGGGGAGAGGTTGTGCACGGCGGAAGCGACGATGTCGACGATGGCGTCCACTTCGGTCTGACGCAGTTCGGTGTTGCGGGTCAAGCCCACCACCACGGTGGCGGAGGGCTGGGCCTGCTGACGGGCAAAGACGTTGGTCTTGGGCAGAGCCAGGATCACCCGGGCGCGGTTGACGCTGCGCAGCTCTTCGATGGCGCGGGCCAGGGTCTGCTCCTGGGTGTGCTTGAGGCGGGCACTCTCCAGGCGCTGACTGACCCCGAAGCCGCTCTCCTGATTAAGGAAGTCCTCTTCGGTGTTGCTCTTGCCCTGGAGGCCGGCGCGGGTCATCTGCAGACGGATGTCGGCGTACATCTCTTCGGGCACGGAGATCACGTTGCCCTCGACCTGATAGTCGATCTTCTGCTGATCCAGGAAGTCCAGGGTCTGAACCAGTTCGCCGGTGTCCATCTTGCCCAGGGGGCGATACTCGGGCTCCTGAGCCCAGAGGAAGATGAACACCGCCATCAGCAGGAACACCGTCAGCGCCAGGATCAGCGAGACCTGTCGCAGGGTATCGGAATTCCCCAAGGCCCCTAGGGGGCTGGCCTTGTTCTCCTCGACGGCACCGCTGCCCTCACCGCCAATGGCGGGTAGGGGGGCGTCATTACCGCCCAGGGCCAATTGTGTTGACTGATTCGCCTCTGCCACCGCTACACCTTAAGCCCGTTAGACGGGCATACTCATGATCTCTTTGTATGCTTCTACAATCTTGTTGCGCACCTGGATGGTGGCTTCGAAGGCGACGCCGGCCTTTTCCTTGGCGATCATCGTCTCCGACAGGGTGACACTGGTGTCGCCCAGCTCCATGCGGGTGGCCAGTTCAGACGCGGTCTGCTGCAGGCCATTGACGTGACTGATGGCATCGCCCAACAGGGACTCAAAGTCGCCCGCCGGACCCGCCGTGGGCTTGAGGGCCGTAGGGTCTGCCTCCAGCGACATCTGTTGCATCTCGCTGATGAGGGGATTAGAGCCGATCTCCATTGTGCGCTACTCCTGGTTACACCTGTTCATCAATCTATCTACACGGCGGGGGGGCAAGTGTGCAGCCTTCAGGCTGGCAATTCAATCCCCATGTCCCGCATCTTGGCCAATTTGTACCTCAGGGTACGGGGGCTGATGCCCAACTGCTCGGCCACCGCCTTGCGACTGCCGCCATTTTGCTCAAGAGCATCCACAATAATCTGATGTTCCTGAAGTTTTAACTCATCACCCAGGCTGTCTGGCTTAACTTCCACCTCGGGCTGAACCCTGGGTGCCACACTGGGCATCTCCAGAGTATCGATAAAGAGGTCGTTGGCCCCGATGGTGTCCCCGACACAGAGGATCAGGGCGCGCTGGACCACGTTCTCCAGCTCGCGGACGTTGCCGGGCCAGTTGTGGGCGGTCAGCTTGGCCTTGGCGGCGTCGTCCAGACGGGGGACCACCCCCTTGGCTCCCAGGTGGCGGCCCAGCAGGTGCTCGGCCAGAGGCACGATGTCACCGGGACGCTGACTCAGGGGCAGCCAGTTGAGGGGGAACACATTCAGTCTGTAGTAGAGATCCTCACGGAAGCGCCCTTCGGCCACCGCCTGCTTGAGGTCCCGGTTGGAGGTGGCCAGCACCCGCACGTCCAGCTGAATGGTCTTGCGGCTGCCCAGGCGCTCAACTTCCCGCTCCTGCAGGACCCGCAGCAACTTGGACTGCAGGCCGAGATCCATCTCGGTGATCTCATCCAGCAGTATGGTGCCGCCCTGGGCCTGCTCAAACTTACCGGCACAGGCGGCAACGGCACCGGTGAAGGCGCCCTTCTCGTAGCCGAACAGGGTGGCTTCCAGCATGTTTTCCGGAATGGCGGCACAGTTGATGGCCACGAAGGGGGCATCCACTCTGGGGGAGCACTGGTGCAGGTAGCGGGCCAGCACCTCCTTGCCGGAGCCACTTGGGCCGGTGATCATCACCGAGGCGTCGGACTGGGCCACCCGCTCCGCCAGGCCCAGCAGCCTGAGACTGGCCTCATCGGCCACCACCGGCTGATGTACCTCGGCGGCCGGGGCCAGCAGGTAGCGCTCCACCTGATGCAGCAGCACCTCGGGGGCGAAAGGCTTGGCCAGGTAATCGTTGGCGCCGCAGCGCATCGCTTCCACGGCGGCGTCGATGGTGCCGTAGGCGGTCATCAACAGCACCGGCAGATTCAGGTCCTTGGCCCGAATCGCCTTAAGCAGGGCCAGACCGTCCATGCCGGCCATCTGGATATCGGAGATCACCATGGCGGGGCGCTGCTGACCCAGTTGGATCAGGGCCTCGGCGCCATCGCTGGCCTCCAGGCATTGGTAGCCACCCAACAGCAGGGTGTCCACCAGGGCTTCTCTGAGTCCCAGGTCATCTTCAACAACCAAGATGGTGGGCTTACTCATGCAGTCAGTTCCTCATGGTGTTCGACTCGGGGAAAGGTCAAGGTAAATTGGCTGCCCTGTCCGGGCAGGGAGGCCAGGCTGACAGTGCCGTCGTGGGCCCGGCAGATGGACTGGAGTACCGCCAGTCCCAGGCCGGTGCCGTTGGCCTTGGTGGTGAAGAAGGGGGTCATCGCCTGACGCTGCTGCTCCGGGGTCATCCCCTTGCCGTTGTCCGCCACCTGGATCACCACCCGGCCCTTGAGCTCACTGGTGCTGATGCGCAGGGCAGTGGCTTCCGCCTCAAGGGCGTTGTTCACCAGATTCTGCAGGGCGCCCTGCAGGGCGTTGGCGTTGGCCAGGATGCACACGTCGTAGTCGATCACCAGACTCAGGTCGGCATGACGCTGGGCCAGCACCGCCTCGCAGCTGGTTTTCAGCTCCTCCAGCAGGGCAGAGATCTTGACCGGCTCGCTCTTCTGGGTATGGCCGCCACGGGCAAACAGCAGCAGGTCGTTCACCCGCTGCTCCAGCTCGCCCAGCCGGGCCATCAGCTTCTGCTGGAAGCGGCTGCGACCGGCCTCATCCAGCTGGGGGCTGGAGAGATTGGCACCATAGAGCAGCGCGGCAGAGAGAGGGGTTCGGATCTGGTGCGCCAGAGACGCGGCCATCTTACCCAGGGCAGACAGGCGCTCCATGTGGGAGACGTTGCGCTGCAGGGTCCGGGTTTCGGTGAGATCGGTGAGCATCAGCAACTGGCCGGACTCCGGCGTCAGTGAGCGGGTGGTCAGGCTGACACGACGACCGTTTTTCAGGGAGACTTCGTGACCGTCGTCGGCCCGGGGGGCAAACGCCGAGTCAATGATTTGACGCCAGGGGCGACCTTCCAGCTCCATCCCCAGCAGTTCCACCGCCGCAGGGTTGGCCTGTTCAACCACACCCATATCATTGAGCAGCAATACGCCCGCAGGCAAACACTGCATCAGATGGTGCAACCGGCTCTCCGCCTGATTCTCTGATCTCTCCTTGGCCTCTGGGGTGGTTTGGCTTAACGCCATGTAGTCGTCCTGTCAAAAATTCGTAAATGGTCACGCAACGCACAAAATGTGCAGGTTCCATGCCAGATATTGGTGGAGAGTGGGGGCCAGCATACAAAAAAAGGCTTTCCGATCGAGACCGGAAAGCCTTTTTCTGTGATCTGGATTCAGGACTTGCCGAGTCCGTACTTGCGCATCTTCTCAACCAGGGTGGTACGACGCATCCCCAGCATCTCGGCGGCCTTGGCCACCACGCTGTTCTGCTGCTCCAGCGCCTGGCGGATCATCTCCACCTCCAGGTCTGCCAGCATGTCCTTGAGATTGACCCCGTCTTCGGGCAGCTCGGAGGAGAAACGCTGCTCCGGCAGTTCCACCGGCTCTTCACCGGAGAACAGGGCCGCCAGGGCGTCGCGCTCCTGCAACTCTTCCGGATACTCGGGAGAGAACTGGGGCACGTCCACATGACGGTACTTCATCGGCAGGTCGTTCACGTCCACCAGGCTGTTTGGATAGAGGATCACCATCCGCTCCACCAGGTTGGACAGTTCACGGACGTTACCGGACCAGGGGTGGGCGGTCAGGGACTCGACGGCGCGCATGGTAAAGCGAACGGCACCCTTGCCCTCCCCTTCCAGGCGGCTTACCAGCTCCTGCAGCAGCAGAGGGATGTCCTCTTTGCGCTCAGACAGGGCGGGCATCTCGATGGGGAACACATTGAGTCGGTAGAACAGGTCTTCACGGAACCGGCCCTTCTCGATCATCTGCTCCAGATTCTGGTGGGTGGCGGCGACGATGCGCACGTCCGCCTGCAGCGGCTTGGTGCCGCCGACACGCTCGAAGGTCTTCTCCTGCAGCACACGCAGCAGCTTCACCTGCATATGAGCCGGCATGTCACCAATCTCATCCAGGAACAGGGTGCCACCCTCGGCCATCTCGAAGCGGCCCTTGCGGGTGCCAATGGCGCCGGTGAAGGCGCCCTTCTCATGACCGAACAGCTCACTCTCCAGCAGCTCGGCGGGAATGGCGCCACAGTTCACCGGGATGAAGGGACCGTTACGGCGCTTGGATAGGTAGTGGACATTGCGGGCCACCACCTCTTTGCCGGTACCGGACTGGCCGGTCACCAGTACGGTGGCCTCGGTTTCCGCCACCTGAGACATCAGGTGACGCACTTCGGCAATGGCTTCACTGCGACCTACCAGGCTGCGGAACAGCTTGGTCTGATTGGCACTGGTGGGGGCAACTTCATGCCGGGTACGGTTGTACACCTGGCAATAATGCAGCATCTCGGTCAGTTGGGCGTAGCTGAACGGCAGGGCGATCTCGCCGACCAGGTTGGCCATCTCCTGAGGACGGGCATCCAGGCACAGGAAGGGCTGATGAGGAAACTCCCGGAGTACGCTGATGGCGATCTCCTTGTCTTCCTCAGTGTTGTGCCCAAAGATCACACTTCGGTATCGCTCGGCATCGGAGAGCCGCCCGGGGAGATCCCCCATTTTAACGGCTTCAACGGTTTCACCCAGGAAGTTAAGCAAAAAGTTTAGTTGTTGGAGCCGGTCATGGTTCCAATCCACTAATAATATGCTTTGTTCTGTCTGCATTACTTATCTTCCGACCACAGCTGCATCGTGGGAAATCAATCAAGGTGCTGTTTAAAAACAGCCTATATATCGGGCTCCTCCGCTCATTTCACCTCAATGGATGAAGGCAGGGAGTCCGGTTATTGTAATGGGAAAGTAGGCATTAGCAAGCAACCCATCCTCCTGACGCTTAATAAGCGGTCAGAAATCAAGGTTGCTTAAATGTGATCATGCAGGCTGCTTAATATTGTGATGTTCGGCAGGGATCGCATCCCAGCCCTCTTTCACAGTCTTCAGCAGATCAATGACTTCGTCGATGGCGGCCACATCGGACTCGGCGTTGGCTTCGGCGATGCGGCGCAGCATGTAGTCGTACAGAGCGTCCAGGTTACCGGCCACTTCCCCCCCTTTTTCGTGATCCAGGGAGGCTTTCAGGTGGGTGATGATCTCCATGGTCCGCCCCAGGAGTTCACCCTTTTTGGCAACCTGGTTGGAGTCCAAAGCCATCTTGGCCTGCAGCAGTTTGTCGATGCTGCCGCCGAGCAGAAGCTGCACCACCTTGTGGGGGGAAGCTTCGGCTTTCTGGCTCTCTACGTTTACCTGGCGGTAGGCTTTCAGGGATCCACGCATGTTACTTTCCTAATTCTACATTCTGATAGACGGAGACTTGCTGACGCCCCTTGCGGTAACCACCAAAGGCATCACGTTGCTTATCGAGTTGGGCCTTGCCTCGCTTGGCAAGGGCCCGGGTAATATCTAGCTGAAGCTTAATCCACTCCCGGTCTTGAGCCAGCTCAGTGTCGAGCAACTCACCGAGACAGGTACGGCGCTCCTCAATGCACTGATTGAGCTGTGGCAGAAGCTCTTCACGACCATCCACATCCGCTTCGGCAATCTGCTCAAGCAGCGTAGAGATGGTCTGGGTGATCGCTTCCAGTTGCTGCTGACTCATGAGGTTTTCCTGGTGAATCCTGGCAGGGCTTCAAATCTGGATGCCAGGTCTGCGCTCTGTGAATTCAAAGAGGCGACCGCCGCATCCATGGCATTAAACTGCTTGTACAGCCGGTCCTCATAACTCTTCATTCTGGTGGCCAGGCTGGTGCGCTCGTCTGTGATGCGCTCCAGCTGATTCTGAAGGCTGGTATCCCGCCCTTCGATGATGCCGCCAGACTGGACATAAGCCTCCAGCGTCGTGTCCAGCTTGGCCGCCAGGCCGGTATCCTCTGTCGTGAACAACTCCATCACAGAGGTGGCGTCGTTCTTCAGGGCTGCATCCAGCTTGTCCTCGTCGATCTCCAGCTTACCGTAGCGGTCGGTGGAGACACCAAACATGGACAGGGACTTGGCACCATCTGAAGTGTCATAGGTGCTGCCAATAAGGCTGCGCATCTGACTCTGGATGGAGCGAGGCAACGCATCCCCCTGCAGGGCACCGGCGGTTTTGGTCTCGGCGTTGTATCCGCTCAAGTCTGAAACCGTGGTCATCATCTCGTTGTAGGCTTCGACGAAGGCCTCGACGTTCTTCTTGACCGCCGCGGTGTCATTGCTGATGGTCACCTTGGTGGTTTCACCCACTTCCGCCTTTTTCAGATCCAGGCTTACCCCCTGGATCGCCTTGTCGACGGTGTTGCTGGAGGAGGTGACCTTGAGGCCATCGATGTAGACGATGGAGTCTTTGGCCGCCTGAATCTCAGAAGTGGCATCGAATACCGTGGTCAGCCCGGCGTCGCCGGAGGAGGTCACACTGATGTTGTTGGCGGTACCGGTCTCATCGGACGTCATCACCAGGCGGCTGCCGGTGTCGTCGGTCACAATGGTGGCGGTGATGCCGGTGTTATCGTCGGCATCGTTGATCTTCTTCATGATGTCCTGCATGGAGTCGGTGGCTTCAACGGCAATGTCGAAGCTCTCCCCACCCACATCCAGGGTCAGGGAACCGGCGCCCAGGGCAGCGGTAACGTCGGCCACAGAGCCCGAGCCCACCTTCTGACTCTCCGCCAGTTGCTCCACCTGAACGTTGTAACTGCCGGTCACCGCATCCTTATCCGCAGTGGCTGTAAGGTAGTCCGCCTGACTCAGAGACACCTTGCGCTTATCAAACTCATCGGCACTGGAGAGTTTCTCCAGTGAGTCCTGGAAACTGCTCATGGCACTCTTGATGGAGCCGATGGCGGAGATCTCTGACTGAACATTGGCCTCTTTCAGGTTCAGAGAGGCTTCCTTTGGCGCCTTCTCTGCATTGACCAATGCACTTACGATTCCGTTGATGTCCAGGCCTGATCCCAGGCCCACTGCGGTTAAGCCCATGCTGTTACCCCTACTCCGCTCCCGCCAGGGAGAATGAGTTAAATCTTATCTTTGACCAAGAGCCCACTGGCTTCTGACATGCGGGCGGCAAGTTCCAGCACCTCTTCGGAAGGAATTTGCCGGATCACATCGCCACTCTTTGCCTCTACCACCTTCACCACGCTGCGGTTGGTGTCCTCATCGATGTGGAAACGAATGTCCTTATCGATGGAGTTAAAGAACTCGTTCATGCCCCGTGTCGCCTCGGCCACACGCTCATCCATGGCCTCTTTGCCGGACTCTTTATCCGCCTCTTCGGCCTTGGTGGTCGCAGTGACCGCGTCTGCGGCCACTACCTCTGTCTGTTGCGCTTTCACCGCCTGTTGCTCGGCGGCAAACTCTGGTTTTACGGAAGATGTAGCAACTGCTGTGCCAACCGTACTCGTGATGGTGCTATCCATGGTCCCAGTTCCTCTTCAGATAGCTTTGTATTAAGACGGCGCCAACCGTCCCCTGCCTCTGGCCTTCTCCGTCAAAGGTTTGACACCCCGGAAAGGTCCTACCGCTGTCTCTGAGGTTATCGGCCAAATTAGCACAAGCTTTAACCCTTTTTTCTCTTTGTAAATTAGAGGCATAAAAAAAGCCCGGAAGACCGGGCTTTTTCTGAGGTCGCTTGCTGTTACAGCAGGGACAGGGCTGCGGAAGGCAGCTGGTTGGCCTGGGCCAGCATCGCGGAGGAGGACTGAGACAGAACCTGCTGCTTGGACAGCTCGGCAGTTTCCTTGGCGAAGTCCACGTCCTGGATACGGCTACGGGCGTCAGATACGTTGGTCTGAATGTTACCCAGGTTGTTGATGGTGTGGTTCAGACGGTTCTGAGTCGCACCAAGGTCAGCACGCTGGGTGTCGATCATCGCGATGGCGGAATCGATGATGTCGATGGCGCTCTGGGCACCGTCAGCGCTGGAGATGTCTACGCTGTCCACGGAGGTCAGGGTAGAACCAGTGATGGTGGTGGCCGGAGACACGGTGTTGGTGCTGGAAGTGGTGCTGAACGCATCCTGAGACTTCAGCTGAATCGCACCGGTTACCTTGGTGGAGTCAGTGGCTGCACCACCGGTCAGCTGAATAGCTGCACCGTTCTCGGCACCGTCGTAATCTACCGCGGTGATATCAACGGTCTTGGTGGCACCGGAGTTGTTGAAGTCGGTGATGGCAATGTCGCCGCCGTCGGCGTCGGTCATCAGCAGGGCGCCGTTCTCATCGATGGACGCAGTCACACCGGTGGAATCGGTCTTCTCGTTGATGGCCTCGGCGATGCCGCTCAGGTCGCTTGCATCAGCAACAGCTACGGAGATGGAGGAGCCGTTCAGGTCGAAGGATACCTGACCTGCGCCACCCATGTTGTCCATCTTCAGAGTGGTCTTGGCGTCAGCTTCAACACCGGTGGACGCAGTCTCTTTGTTGATGGCGGCAGCGATGGTCTCGGCGGTGTCGCCGGCGCTGATGGCTACGTTCTTGGACTCTTCACCGCTGATGGTCAGGGTGGTGGCGGTCACGCCGTTGGCACCGGTGGCGTCAGCGGCGGCTGCGATACCGAAGCCCAGACCGGCAGTGGCACCTTCCAGCTGAGTGCTGTTGTAACCAATGGCCTTGGCACCGGTGTTCTTCAGGCTGATGCCGATGGTTTCGTTGGCGTTGGCACCAATCTGGAAAGACTGGGTGCCGTAGGAGCCGTCCAGCAGCTTCTGACCACCGAACACGGTGGTGTCGGCGATACGGGTCAGTTCGGTCTGCAGTGCGGAGATCTCTTTCTGCATGGACGCGCGGTCATCGGCAGAGTTGGAGCCGTTGGCGGACTGCAGGGACAGGTCACGCATACGCTGCAGGATGTTGGTGGACTCCTGCATGGCACCTTCAGCGGTCTGAGCGATGGAGATACCGTCGTTGGCGTTACGCATTGCCACGTCCAGACCGTTGATCTGGCTGGTCATACGGTTGGAGATCTGCAGACCTGCGGCATCGTCCTTAGCGGAGTTGATGCGCAGACCGGAAGCCAGACGCTCCATGGAGGTCTGAGTGCCCATGGTCGCTTTGTTCAGGTTGCTCTGTGCCTGCATGGAAGTGACGTTGGTATTTACACTTAAAGCCATGATGTCTTCCTCGTTAACTCGGGCGTTATTGCCTTAATTGTCGCGCCGAGTTGTGTGGCGCGTCCTGGTTTCAATTAGGGTATCGGCGGCGTTTTTCAGTCCTTTAGCCCTTTTTGCATTTTTTCCAAAAAAAACACAAAAAAGAAATAACCAAACAAATTCAAACACTTAACCCCGGACATGAAAAAAGCCACCGTGACCAGACACAATCGCGTTCGATTTTGTGATCCAGTTCACGGTGGCTCTTGCGGACGAACTCTAGATAAAGTCGAACAGTGTGGTGCTGTTGACCCGCCCAAAGGTCTGAGTCAGGGCATTCATCGCCAGGGTTTGACGCTCAAACTCAGAGATGGCAGAGGCGTAATCCAGATCTTCCAGGTTGGACTTCACTCCTTCGGACACCAGCTTCATGTCCGAGTGCTGATTCTCAAAGGTCTCCAGGGCCTTCATGCGGTTGCCGACCTCGGCACGTACCCCGGTGGCGTGATTGAACACCTCGGTGATGTCCCCCAGCAGCTGGCCATACTCCGCCTGAGCCTGGGGACTCTTCAGCCCCTCTTCCGACTCCAGCATCTCGATGGCCCGGTTGATGATACTGAAGGGGTCACGACTCTCCTGCTCCGCCATGGAGAGGCTGTCACCTATGCTGGGATCGCCGCTGATGGTCACTTCGATGCCATCGAAGGTCAGGGGCTGAGTGGGATCAAAGGCGGTAGGCCCGGTCACCAGGGTGCCGCCATTGTCATAGACCTCGTAGGCCACATTGCCGGCGCCGTCATCGACGAAATCAAAACGGTAGCCCGGAGCCTGGGTCAGCGCCGGATTCACCACCTCGGCGCTCTCAACAAAGAATTTCTCGGTCATGGTGGCGCCGGCGTAATCCGCCTGATAATCGCCGCTGGCGATGGGCACATTGAAGAACACCTCGTCACCGGGATCGTTCACCGGCAGGGTCACCCCGTCGCCTATGGTGGCGGTGCGCTGACCGGAGTTGCCCACATAGGTCACCACGCCACCCGCATTCACAAAGGGCTGGGTGTCGCTGGCGGTGCCGGAGAACAGGTAGTTGCCCGACTCATCCTGGCTGTTGGCCAAAGACACCAGGGCATCCAGGTTGGAGCGCAGATCGCTGGCGTGAACCTTGCGGCTGTCCCAGGAGAGGGAGCCATCGTTGCCTTCGAGCATGATGTCTTTCATGCTCATCACCAGGGTCTCGTAGGACGCCAGGTGCGGCTCCTCCTGAGAGAGTCGGTTGTTGGCCAGGTTGATGTTGGCCTCATACTGAGTCAACACCGCAGACTGCTGCTTGAGGTTCTCAATGGCGATGTTGGCCACGGGATCGTCGGCGGCAGTACTCACCTCTTTGCCACTTGAGAGCTTCTGCAAAGTCTTGTTGTTCTGCGACTGCAATGTGGTCAGGTTATTGGTGTTCAGGTTATAGAACTGAAAAGTGGAAACGCGCATCCCCGCCCCCTATCGCAGTGAATTGAAGAGTGTATCGAAGGTTTCCTTGGCCACGGTCATCACCCGTGCCGAGGCCTGATAAGCCTGCTGGAAACGCATCATATTGGCCGCTTCCTCATCCAGGTTTACCCCGGATTCGGACTCCACCCGGTTCTGTGCCTGATCGAACACCGCCTGAGCCGAGGTTCTGGCCACCTCCTGGGCGGCCGCCTGGCTGCCCACTTCGGTGATGATCCCCTGGAAGGTGTCCGCCAGGGTGGACTTGCCACCGTCCTGGAGTTTGAGATTGGGAATGTTGCCCATGGCCACCGCGTTGGCGTTGTCTCCCACCGCAAAGTCCATGTTCAGCTTGAAGCTGCTGGTGGCGGTGGTGTTGTCCTCAATCTTCACCGAAAACCCGAGGGCGGAGATGGTGTCGCCGGTATAGACGCCATTGGCAAGGGCATTGCCGTCCTTATCGGTCATGGTGTAGGTGTTCTGCCCTGGAGGGGTAGAGGTCGGATCGTTGGGGGTGATCGACAGGTTCACCTCCCCTGCAGGAAACGCCGGATTGGTCCTGTCCACGGAGACCAGGGTGGCTTCACCGTCACCTGCGGTGGTTTCCTTGGTGTAGCCGGCGGCCGCCAGGGCACGGGGGTTATCAATCTGCAGGCTGAGGCCTTTGGCCGCATTGGCCGTGGGCATCAGTGCCCATTTATCGCCAGCCACTGGCGCACCACCACTGGTGTCCTGAATGATGCTGAAGCCTTCGGCGGAAACGAATCGGTTGGCATTGGCTGGATCCGCGGTCAGGGTGCTGGTTTTGCCGTACTCATCAGTCATCTGATAGTTGGCTCCATCCCACACCAGGGTGTATTTGCCCCCGGTGAGCGCACCGACGTCATCAATGTTCACCCCGACCTCGGTACCCCCGGCGTTGCTGCCGGAGCTGGCGCTGCGACCGATGGACATCTCCAGGCTGTTGATGTCGGCAAACAGATTCTGACCCACGTTACCGTCCAGGTCGAACCCATTAGCCTGGGCTTTGTTCATGGCATCCGCCAGCCCCAGAGCCATCTTGCCCAGATCCCGCTCTGCCGGCAGCAAAACGTTGTCACGGTAATCCATCAACGCCTGAAGCTGCCCGCCCACATCACGGCCATCCAGAGTGATCTTGTTCTGACCGGTGTCGACGGTGTAGCGCAGCTCATGACGCACCGGGTCACCGTCGGTGGTGCCAAGCTCCAGCTGATTAGGGCCGGACACCAGCATGGCGGCGCCGCCCATCATGACGCTCTTTACGCCACTGTCCTGTTCAATGACGTTCACCTGAACGTAGTCACTGAGCTCAGAGATCAGCTTGGACTGATAGTCCAGCAGCTGCAGATCCTTGCCTTCCACCTTCATCAGCTGGGCGTTGATGTCCGCCAGCTCGGTGGTGATGGCGTTCACCCGATCCACGGTGACCAAAACCTGTTCGTTGGTCTGACGCAGTTGAGAGGTCAGGCCTTCGGCGACGGTATCGAACGCCCCCTCCAGCTGGCCCAGGGACACCAGTACGTTGTCCCTGGCACTCAGATCATTGGGTATGTCCGCCATGTTGTTGATCGCTTTGAAGGCGTTGTTCATGGACTCAGGGATGGCGTCACCGGATACGGAGAACACCTGGTTGAGTTCATCCGCCTTGCGCCAGGACATGTTGGCGTAGGAGAGCTGACTGGTCGCCAGGTTCAGCTCCCGAGTCGCGTAGCTGTTGTAGATGCGCTTGACGTCTGCCACGTAGGAGCCGGTACCCACAAAGCTGCCGGCCATGAACAGCGACTCTGAGGTGCGCTGTTCCGCCACCTGGCGGGAGTACCCTTCGGTGCCGACGTTGGCGATGTTATTCGAGGTGACCTGCAGCTGCTTCTGGGCGCTCATGACGCCGGAGCGGCCAATGTTCATCAAGTCTGCCATTATTTACTCCCTTGAGAGGAGGACGCCGCCCCCTCCATCAAACGCTTCATCACCTTCAGTACCTTGTCCGCATACTGAGGATCGGTGGCATAGCCAGCCTGCTGCAAACCACGGATAAACCCTTCGTCGTTGCCCGCATCCAGCGCGTCCTGATAACGCGGCCGGCGAACAAAATCGACGAAGTCCTGAAAACTCTGTTGGATGTTGTCATACACCCTGAATTCGGAGCGCCTTTTGACCGGCACCCCCTGCTCTACCTCGAGGGCATTGATCTTGACGCTGTCGCCCTGCCAGCTGCTGCCCGCCTTGATGTTGAACAGGTTATGGCTGCTGCCCTCTTTGGAGGGGAGGACCTTGCGGCCCCAGCCGGTCTCCAGGGCCGACTGGGCCACCAGCAGCTCAGGGCTGACCCCCAGCTCCTTGGCGGCCCGGCGTGCCTCCGGCATCAGGCTGTTCACGAAGCTCTGTGGCGAGGAGAAGTCCACCGGATTGATGGCTGAAGCCAGAGGCGGACGCGGGGCATCCTGGGCCAGGTCATTGACCGGCTCATCGACTGCAACGTCCGTTGTGGGCACAGGGTTGGCCGCAGAGGCCAGGGGGGCATGAGGTGCGATGGCGCTGTTGGAGCCACGCAGCACCGAGGCCGGCGTCAGGTTCTCGTCACCGCCGAGCTGGGCCACGATGAGATCCGCCAGCCCCAGGGTGCCCTTGCCCGCCAGTTCACTGACCAGTTGCTGGTCCTGCATGTCCCGGTAGAAGTTGGTGGTCTGGCTGTTAAACGGCGAATCGGTCTCGAAGGCGGCATTGGCGCTGCGCATCTCCTTGAGCATCATCCCGAGGAAGATCCCCTCAAACTGCAGCGCCACCTCCTCCAGGGAAGCGTCCGGGTCCGCCTGGGCCTTCTGCCTCAGGTCGTCCATGGCCGCCAGGTCCAGGTAGTGCTGATTCTGCTGCTTCAAAGGATCCATGTTGCCGCCTAGATGATGATCAGCTCGCCGCGCAGGGCGCCGGCCTGAGACAGGGCTTCGAGAATGGCCATCAGATCCGAGGGGGCCGCGCCCACCTGGTTCACCGCCCGCACCAGTTCATCCAGGGTCACGCCGGGATCAAACTTGAACATGCGCCGGGCCGACTCGTTGACGCCGATGCTGCTCACCGGGTTGTTCACTGTGTTGCCACCCGCCAGCATGCCGGGCTGAGAGGTGTTGAAGGCTTCGCTGATGGTCACCGTCAGGCCGCCATGGGTAATGGCTGCCGGCAGGAGGCGCACCTCACTGCCCACCACTATGGTGCCGGTACGGCTGTTGACGATCACCTTGGCCGATTCTTCCGCCGGCTCCACGTTGAGGTTCTCCAGGGTGGCCAGGTAGGCCACACGCTGGGAGCGGTCCCGGGGGGCAGACACCTGGATGGAGGTGGCATCCTGGGCCCGGGCCACACCAGGTCCCAGCAGGCCATTGATGGTGTCGGCCACCCGCTTGGCGGTGGAGAAGTCCGGGCGATGCAGGTTGAAGGTGAGGAAGTCGCCGTTGGCAAAGGGGCTGGGCACGCTGCGCTCGACGATGGCGCCGTTGGGAATGCGGCCCACGGTCGGGGTGTTCTGAATCACCTTGGAGCCATCGGCGCCTTCGGCAGAGAAGCCGGAGACCACCAGGCTGCCCTGGGCCAGGGCGTACACCTTGCCGTCGGCACCTTTTAAGAAGGTCTGAATCAGGGTGCCACCACGCAGGCTCTTGGCACTGCCCACGGAGGAGACGGTGACGTCGATCTGCTGACCGGGCTTGATAAAGGGAGGCAGGGTGGCGTGCACCGCCACCGCCGCCACGTTCTTGGTCTTGGGACGGGTGCCGGGCGGCAAGTTGATGCCGAAGTTGGAGAGCATGGTGGCAAAGCTCTGCTCGGTGAACTGCCCCTTCTCACCGGTGCCGGGCAGACCCACCACCAGACCATAGCCGATCAATTGGTTGTCGCGGACACCCTGAACATCGGTGATGTCCTTCAGACGCATCGCCTGAGCCGGCAAGGCCAGAACCAGGGCCATGAGTACGGCAAAGAGTCTCATCCTAGTCGTCTCCTAGAAGGGCCACAGGGGACCGTTGAAGAAGGCGGCCAGCCAGCCGGTCTTCTGGGATTCTGCGAAGGTGCCGGTGCCGCTGTACTGGATGCGGGCGTTGGCGACGCGGGTGGACTCCACGGTGTTGTCCGGCTTGATGTCCCTGGGGCGAATCAGGCCGGTCAGGCGGATGTACTCTTCACCGTCGTTGATGGTGATCCACTTTTCACCGCGAATCACCAGGTTGCCGTTGGCCAGTACCTGCAGCACGTTCACCGAGATGGAGCCATTGAGGCTGTTGCTCTGGTCCGCGTCCGCCTCTTTAGAGAGATCCAGTTTCTCTTTGTAGTTGAGATCCAGGGTCTGGCCGTTGATGGTGACCGGACCGCCGCCTGCGGTGATGGGATCGAGGGACATGGAGTTGTCCTTCTTCATCTCGTTGGTGGCGCTCTTCTTGGCCTTGGTGGCCTCCACCAGCTCGACGGTGATCACATCACCGACCCTGTGAGCCTTGATGTCGGAATAGAGCTCGTTGGCGTAGGCATCCTGATAGATGGAACCGGTGTTGACCACCTGGGTAGGGGGCAGCTCGGGGTAAACCGGAGCGTAGTAGGGATCATCCGGAATCGGGGCCCCTGGTGAGGTGCACCCCACCAGGGTGATCAGGCTGGCTGCGGCTATCCAGTGTCTCATCTAAGGCTCCTTAGAGTTGCTGGTTCAGGTTGGCCAGCATCTGATCCACGGTGGAGATCACCTTGGAGTTCATCTCATACACCCGCTGGGCTTCGATCATGTTCACCAGCTCCTCGGTCACGTTGACGTTGGAGGTTTCCAGAGCACCCTGACGGATGGAACCCAGACCATCCAGGCCGGGTACGCCGGCGATGGGCGCACCACTGGCGCCGGTCTCCAGGAACAGGTTTTGACCTATGGGCTCCAGGCCACTGGCGTTGACGAAGTTGGAGATCTCAATCTGGCCCACCACCACGTTGGCCGCCTGGCCGGGCACCCGCACCGACACCTCACCCTCGGAGGAGACTGTCACGGACTGGGCGTCTTCCGGGATGACGATGCCTGGGTCCAGCACATAACCGGAACCCGGGGTCACCATCTGCCCCTCCTCGTCCAGAGTGAACTGGCCGTTGCGGGAGTAGGCCTGGGTACCGTCAGGCATCTGAATCTGGAAGAAGCCCGGGCCGTCGATCATCAGGTCCAGGCTGTTGTTGGTGGTTTCCATGTTGCCCTGGGAGAAGATGCGCTGAGTGGCCGCCACCTTGGTGCCGGCGCCCAGGGTCAG
This sequence comes from Ferrimonas sp. YFM, assembly GCF_030296015.1. Classification (NCBI taxonomy): domain Bacteria; kingdom Pseudomonadati; phylum Pseudomonadota; class Gammaproteobacteria; order Alteromonadales; family Ferrimonadaceae; genus Ferrimonas; species Ferrimonas sp. YFM. The sequence continues at coordinate 1,181,157 of NZ_AP027368.1, read as the reverse complement.
GCCGTTGGGCAGCTCGGTATTCTGGGCGCTGATGCCCCCGGCCTGGTTGATGGTTTGATAGAGCAGGTCCTCAAACACGGCGCGGCTCTTCTTAAAGCCCACGGTGCTGGCGTTAGCCAGGTTGTTTGAGATGTTGGAGATTTCAGTCTGCTGAGCGTCCAGGCCTGTTTTACTGATCCAAAGTGCCGGTTGCATACTCTTTACCCTTTAAATGTCCGTTACACCCGCAACAGTTTTGCGGCTGACCTGTCGTTCTCTTCGGCGGTTTTCATCATCTTCAGCTGCATGTCGAATTGACGCTGCATCTCGATCATTCCCACCAGTTCATGTACCGGGCTGACGTTGCTGCCCTCGATGGCACCCGCCACCAGCTCCACCTCTGCATCGGCCAGGTAGGCTTCGCCGCCAAGGGCACGGAACAAGCCATCTTCGCCCTTGGTCAGAGTATTGATTTCTGGGTTGACCATCTGAAGCTGGTCCACCTCTTCCATGGCGTTGGCCGGTGCGCCCTGGGGACGCACTGTGATGATGCCGTTGGTGGCGATCTCCACCTTCTCCACCGGCAGTGGCAGGAAGATGGGCCCGGCGGCCCCCATGATGGGGCGGCCTTGAGCGTTGGTGAGCATGCCCCCTTCGTCGACCTTCAGAGAGCCGGCACGGGTCAGGGCTTCGTTGCCCTGCTCATCCTCGACCACAAACCAGCCTTCACCCTTGATGGCCACATCCAGGCTGCGACCCGTGGTCTTCAGGCTGCCGGCATCAAAGTTGCTGGCCGGGCGCTCGGTCATGGCAAACACCCGGGTGGGCAACCCCTCACCGAACGCCTGCATGCTGCGGGCCTGGTGCAGATCCGCCTTGAAACCGTCGGTGCGGGCGTTGGCCAGGTTGTTGGCATGCACACCCAGGGCGTACATGTTCTGGCTGGCGCCTGACGCGGCGATATAAAGCATCTTGTCCAAAGGTGACTCCACAGTCGGCAATGACGTTAATTACCCAGGGTAAATGCAATAGCTGTGCCAGAAACGAAAAGTGCGGCGATTGGGCGGTTCAGGGGGGATTCAGAATTGGGGAAGGGGCAACGAGGGGAAAGGGGTTGCCGCCCCCGGCAGGGGCGGCAATCCAGGCTTAGCGGATCTGCAGGATGTTCTGCTGCAGCTGGTTGGCGATATCCAGGGCACGGGAGTTGGCCTGGAAGTTACGCTGAGCGCTGATCAGGTCCACCAGCTCAGTGGTCAGGTCGGTGTTGGACTGCTCCAAGGCCGCCGAGTTGATGGCGCCGAAGGTGCCGGTGTTGGGCTCACCCAACAGCGCCTCACCGGACGCCTGGCTCTGTTTCCAGGAGGTGTTGCCCTGCTGAGTCAGGCCCTGCTCATTGGCAAAACGCGCCAGAGCCACCTTGCCCAGGGGCACTTCGGTACCATTGGAGTAGGTGGCGCTGATCAGGCCATCGGCCGCCACTTCCACGTTGGTCAGTCGACCCACGGTGGAACCGTCCTGCTTCAGCTTGGTCACCTCAAACTTGGAGGCGTACTGAGTGGGGTTGTCCATGCGGATCTCAACCCGCTGAGTGCCATCGGCGCCCGGGCCAATCACACCGGCACCCGTGGTACCCAGAGCCACGGTCTGGATCATGGTGGGGTTGGTGTTCAGGAAGTTACCTGTGTCGTCGAAGCTCACCACGGCGGCGGTATGACCGGCGGCATTCTGAGCGGCAATACCTGCGGTATCGGCCACGCCGTCACCGTTGGTGTCCTGGTCCCAGGTACCGTTGGTGGTGGCGCCGGCGGCGTCACCGATGTTCACCGGCTTGTCGTCCATGGTGAAGAAGGTCAGCCACTGGTTGTTGTTGTTCAAAGCGCCGCCCGGAGGCTTAACGAAGTACTGGGTCATGATGTGCGGCTCACCCAGTGAGTCGTACACGGTCACCGAGGTGGCGTTGTTGTAGGTGGTGGGATCCGTGGGATCGAAGTTGGCCGGATCATGGGTGATGTCGCCGGCATTGACGTTCACCGAGACGTCCACAACACCGGTCATCTGAGGCTGACCCGCCGTCTGGGGAATCTGCACCGGCTGGGTGGTGGAGAGGCTGACGGAGGAAACCGAGCCGTCGTCATTCACCGGCAGAGCCATCAGGTAGTTGCCCTGGGAGTCCACCATGAAGTTGTCGTCGTTCAGCTTGAACGCACCGGCGCGGGTGTAGTTGTAGTCCTGGGAGCCGAACTCAGAGATGGTGACGAACATGCCGTTACCATTGATGGCCAGGTCCAGGGCGTTGTTGGTGAACTGCAAGGAGCCCTGGTGGAACTGCTGGGCCACCTGAGAGGTCGCCACACCGCTGCCCACATTGGTCTTGCTGTTGGTGAACAGGGAGTTGGAATAAACGTCGGCAAACTCGGCGCGAGACTCTTTAAAGCCAATGGTGTTCACGTTGGCAATGTTGTTCGACGTGGTATCCAGGTCCTTCTGCGCGGCATTCAGACCGCTGAGTGAGATATTGAATGACATGCTCGTTCCTCGTTAAGAGCCTTCTGCGACCGCCAATACGTCAGACAGCTTAACGCCGCCGACACCGCGCAGATTCAGGACTGTATCGTAGTTGGCACCGCCCAGGGTCACGCTGCTGACGTGGCCATAGGTGAACACCGGTAGAGTATCGGTCTTGCCGCCAACCAGGGCCTCAGCGGTAAAGCTGTAGGTGCCCTCCGGCAAAGCGTCGCCGTCGGCATTTTTGCCGTCCCAGCTGAAGTCGACGTTGCCGCCATTGCCCACAGGCACCTCGAAGGTGCGGACAATCTGCCCAGCCCCATCCTTCACCTTCATGGTCATGTTCTGCGCCCCGGCCGGGGTGGAGATCACACCGGTGATCGGGCTGGCGCCGTCCGAAACCGCCTTGTCTGATGGGATCAGCACCTTCTGACCTACCAGACTGCTGGCCTCGAGGGCCTGGCTGGAGTTCATCACGGTGTTCATGTTCTTGATCTCATCGTTCAAGGAGTTGATCCCATCAACGGTGGCAAAGGAGGACATCTGAGAGATCATCTGATCGTTGTCCACCGGCTTGAAGGGATCCTGCATGGACAACTGCTGAGACAGCAGGGAGAAAAAGTCTTCCTGAGTCAGAGCCTGGTTGTTGTCCTTGGCTGTGGGAGTCGCTTCTTGCTGCCACTTGAGGGAGTTTAAGTAACTGTTGTCGATGGTATTACTCATCCAGTCCCCCTTTATTTACCAAGTCTGAGAGTTTGCTTGGCCAGGTTCTTGGCGGCGTCAGCCACCTCGACGTTGGCCTGATAACTGCGGGATGCGGAGATCATGTTGGCCATCTCCTCCACCACGTTGACGTTGGGCTTGAAGATGTAGCCCTCCTCGTTCGCCATGGGGTGATCCGGGGCGTACTCCTGGATCAGCGGCTTGTTGCTCTCCACAATGCCGGCCACGCTGACGCCACCCAGGGCTTCCAGCTCCTTCTTGATGCCGGCACCATGAGGCCCATGCTGATGGGTGACGAACTCCTGGAGGCGGGCGGCAAACACCGGCTCACGGGCACGGTAGGTGTCGCCAGAGCTGCTGGAGACGCTGTTGGCGTTGGCCACGTTACTGGCAGTGGTGTTCAGGCGCACGTTCTGCGCCATCATGCCGCTGCCGGCGATATCGAGAATATTAAACAGGCTCATGGTTATTCACCCCGCAGCGCTTTGCGCATTCCCTGGAACTTGCTCCCGAGAAACTCGAGGGTCATCTGCTGCTCCAGGTTGTTCTGCATGAAGTTATTGCGTTCGATGTTGACATCCACGGTGTTGCCGTCGCCGGTATCCGGCTGCAGCGGCACCCGGTAGGCCAGGCCGCCAATGGGCTCTCTGCCGATTTTGAAGTGCTCTTCGTGGGTCTTGGACATGGAGATGCCGCCCTGGGCCGTTTTCGCCTGGCTCAGGGCCTGTTCGAAGTCCACGTCCTGGGCCTTGTAGCCAGGGGTGTCAGCGTTGGCAATGTTGTTGGCCAGCACTTCGGCACGCTGGGAACGGATCCCCAGGGTGTGTTGATGAATGCCCAGTGCTTTATCGAACGAGATGGCCATCTTTGCCTCCTAAACGCAGTCTTGCCCTAGAAAAGCAAAAGGCGTGCCATTGGCACGCCTTTGTCGATAAAAAGAGAGGCTATCGCTTTCTATGTATGATTCCAGCAGGGAATCTGAGCATTTCGAACTGGTCGGTGAGACCGGCAAGAGACTCGGAGGCCCCCAGCACCAGGTAGCCACCCGGGTTGAGGGCGGCAGCAAATTGCCGCAGGATCTTGCCCTTGTCCTCCGCCGAGAAGTAGATGAGTACGTTACGGCAAAAGATCACGTCGAACTTGCCCAGCAGGGCATAGCTGTCCAACAGGTTGAGCTGACGGAAATTGACCATGCGACGCACGTCATCCCGCACCTTCATCCCCTTGGGCGAAGGCTGGAAGAACAGGCGACGACGCTCCGGCGACAGACCCCGGGTCAGGGCCAGCTCGTCATACTCACCGGCCTTGGCCTGGTCCAGGATCTGGGTGGACAGGTCGGTGGCCATGATGTCCACCCCGTTCATCAGCATCCCGGGGCGCTTCTGCCGGGTCTCATGGACCACCATGGCCATGGAGTAAGGCTCCTGGCCTGAGGAGCAGGCACTGGACCAGATGCGGATGGACCGCCCCAGTTTGGCCAGTTCAGGCAGAAGTTCGTCCGCCAGCAACTGATAGGGGTAGGTATCACGGAACCAGAAGGTTTCGTTGGTGGTCATCGCCTCGACGACGGCGGTTCTGAGTTTGCTCTGCTCAGGACGCATCGATTGCTTCACCAGGTCGGACAGGCTGTCCAGACCGAAGGATTTCATCAACGGACTTAGGCGGCTACGTACCAGATATTGCTTGTTGTCCCCCAGCACGATGCCGCACTGCTTCTGCAGGAAGGCGGCAAAGGTCTGGTATTCCGTAGGAGCTAAGGTTTTGGTTGGCACCGAATCAGGCCTCTTTCAGGTAGCGATCGATCGCTCCTGCCAATTCATCAGGATTAAACTTGGCGATGAAGTCGTCTGCACCCACTTTCTTCACCATGGCTTGGTTGAACACTCCACTGAGGGAGGTGTGCAGGATCACCTTCAGAGAGGTGAGTTTGGGATTGTCACGAATGGAGGCGGTCAGGGTGTAACCGTCCATCTCCGGCATCTCAATGTCGGAGATGATACCACCAAACACCTCGGAGATATCCTCTTTGTCCTTCACCAGATCTTCCAGCTTGCGCAGAGCCTCCAGGCCGTCTTTGGCCAGCTCGATCTCCAGTCCCAGAGGTTCCAGGGCGCGCACCACCTGCTTGCGGGCAACGGAGGAGTCATCCACCACCATGATGCGACGCTTGCGCTCAGAGATGGGGCTGAGGTTGGCGGCCACGTCATCGCTGATGTCGGTTTTGGCCGGGGTGATCTCATCGAGAATCTTCTCGACATCGAGGATCTCCACCAGTTCACCGTTGATCTCGGTCACCGCGGTCAGGTAGTTGCTGCGACCACTGCCCTGCGGCGGTGGCATGACGGAATCCCAGTTGAGATTCACAATGCGCTCGACACCCGCCACCAGGAAGCCCTGGACGGAGCGGTTGTACTCACTGATGATGATGAAGCTGTTCTCCACATCCTGAGTCGGACGGCCACCCACGGCGGCAGACATGTCGATGACGGAGATGGTCTGACCGCGGATGTGGGCCACACCCCGGACCAGATTGTTCAGGCGAGGCAGGCTGGTCAGCTTCGGACACTGCAGAACCTCCCGCACCTTGAATACGTTAATCCCAAAGGTCTGCCGGCCATTAAGCCGGAATAGGAGAAGCTCGAGGCGGTTCTGCCCGACCAGCTGGGTGCGCTGGTTCACCGAGTCTAAGATGCTAGCCATTGGTGGAGTCCTTATTAAAGCTGAAACAAAGGCACAGATATTGCTGCACACCCAACCGACAAATTGTTGGCACCGGAACTTTTGATATGATGCTGCTGCGTTGTATCAATTTCCCCAAGCGTGTTCAAGTATAGGTTATCTGGTCGGTGGTTAATTTCCATGAAGCTGTATGCATTCTTACTCTCCCTGCTCTTTAGTGTGTCGGCACTGGGCGAAACTTCTTTAGACATGATTGAAGAGGCCGCTTCCCAGTATGTCCTCGACATGGTAGAGGTGCCGGAAGGGGCGCGAATTAAGGTGACCGCCAGTGAATTGGACAAACGTCGCCACTTCGAAAACTGTGACACGCCCCTGCAGGCTCAGGCCCCGGCTGTCAAGGGAAACACTCGCTATCTGACCGTCAAGGTCAGTTGCGACTCACCTCAGCCCTGGCTGGTGTATGTGCCGGTGCAGGTCGCCATTGAGTACCCGGTGCTGGTGGCCAGAATGGCCCTGGGGCCAGACACCCTGCTGGACGAGTCCATGGTGGAGCTGAGGTACGTCAATAATAACAGTCTGAGGGGGAACCATTTCAGCTCACCTGATGAGCTGAATGGTGCCAGACTAAAAAGGCGAGCGGGGGCGGGTCAGGTGATCACCAAGCGCAACGTCTGTCTGGTGTGCAAAGGGGATCCGGTGACCATCGAAGCCAATAATGACCACCTCTCCATTCGCACCTCAGGCACCGCCATGAGCAGCGGTTCCATGGGTGACGCCATCCGGGTGCAGAACAGCCGGTCGCGCAGAATGGTGGACGCCTACGTCACTGGCATTGGCCATGTGCGGGTGAAAATGTAAAAATTACCCTAAAGCTTCTGGCCGCGCGGCCGATACCAGTGTCAGAAGAGCCCAAATACACAGCGACGGAGCCACATTATGGCTATCGACATCAACAAACTGAGCAGCGGTACCGCAGGCCTGCAACCGGCCCGGCGGGCGGTGACCCAACAAAGCAAGCCCGAAGGGAGCAGTGCTCAGGCTGCCGCCAAGGGGGATGAGGTGAAGCTGACCCAGGAAGCCCAGCAACTGCAACGGGCGGAGAAGGTGATGCAGGAAACCCCTGAGGTCAACAGCTCCAAGGTGGAAGCCCTGAAGCAGGCGATCTCCGAAGGTCGTTACCACGTTGACCCGGACAAGCTGGCTGCCAACCTCTCCCGCTTCGAGAGTGAACTGACCGGTGAGTGAGTCCGGCATTCACGCCTTGATTGGCGCTCAGCAGGAGCGCCTGTCTAACCTGCTTCAACTGTTGGAGCAGGAAACCGAGGCGTTGCTTGAGCGGGATGCGGACAAGATCGAATCTCTGCTCAAACAGAAACTGGCGCAGCTGGATAAGATTGCCGGCGGCGACAAGGAGCTGGAATCACACCCGCAGGTGGCTGACATCAAGTCGGACCCACAGGCGATGGCCGGGGTAACCCGCTGCCGTGAGATCCTGGCGGAGTGTCAGGTGAAAAACCAGCACAATAATCAGCTGGCCGACCAGTTTCTGGCCAGCCTGGGGCGTCTGCAGCAGCTGCTCAACGCCACCCGGAACCCCAATGCCCTGACCTACAATCAGGAGGGCACCACCACCACAGGTGGACGCCTGGGCAAGGTGATCAAGGCGTAACCCACGAACGCCCACAAAAAAGCCGGCCTAACCGCCGGCTTTTTTATTGTTCATCCCGCTCAGCGCCTATGGGCCTGAGCCCGCACCATGTCCATGGGCTGCCAGCGGGTATAGCTGGAACCTGGCATCAGGGTGCCCACCGCCTGCTCAAGTTGCACCTGCTGAATCACCAGGATGTCTTCGGAGTCCGGGTCGCGGTTCCACCACCCCTGCTCGCCCTGCTGCCGGTTCTGCAATGAGACCCTGTCCCCGACCCGGACACCGTGACGGCTGCCCAGATTGATGGTGACCCGCTCCTGATCCACAGACAGCACCCGTCCATGCAGGGGACGGCAATGCAGGGTGCCGTCGATGTCCTGAGCCATGGCCACCACCTGCTGACGGATCTGTCTGCCATAGTCGCTGTTCCAGAAATGGCTGGAGCCCAACTCCACCGCATCGCTGCGCTTGAAGGGCCAGTCCCCCTGAGTCCGGTAGCGCTTGTGCCAGATCATCTGACCGGTGAGGCCATCATAGATGTTGAGGTTGGCACCAAAATAGCGGTTACGGTCATCTTCGAACCATCCCAGGGTGGTTTCATGGGGATCCAGAGTCAGATCATCGATGGAGATGGCCACCACATACTGGCTGTTGTCGTCCCGGCTCATCTCCCTGGCCCACTGATCACCGTAGTCCTGATTCAACTGACCAAAGCTGACACTGATGTCGCTGCGCTCATGGGCGAACAGAGAGGTGGCTTCCCCATTGATGGTGTTGGCCAGCAGCCGGGTCAGCGCCGCATCAAACTCGTAGAGGCTGCCCGGCACCAGGTGCTGACGGTGCACCACATCGGCCCGGGGCAGAGTCAGGGCGAAACGAAAGCCGGCACCGGCACACTGATTGCCCACGGCGCGCACGTCCGCCCTCAGGGTCACCTCCAGGATGCCGTCGCTGATGGACTCAGACAGCAATTGGTATTCGCCGATCTGGGTCAGTTCCGTGGCCGGCCCCAACACACCATTGACCATGATCTCGCCCTGGCCTGACTTGGCCAGCGCGTTGCGGATCGCCTCCTCCCGCGCCTTGGTCAGGTCATCGTTACCTATGGGGGCGCTGCCACTCAGGGTCAGCCACTGGGCCGAAACCTGTGCCGCCATCAGGCAGGCACTGAGCAGAGCCAGGTGTAGGGGTTTAGACATCGCGTTACCGTCCTCAATGCAGTTGGCGTAAATAATGCAATGAATGTGCCTACATTTGCCACTAAAGCGCCGGGCTTTTTGGCCGATATGATACAGAGAACCGTGAATGCCCAAGCCACTGGAGATAGCGATGAAAAAGGCCATAGGCGTCCTGTGCCTGCTTTTGGGGGGCTGTGCCACCCCTCCGGCAGAACCGCCGCCACAATACAGCGTGAGCGGCAAAGGTTTGCCGCACAGCAGTGCCGTAATCCACCTGGCCCAGCGCATCGCCGAAGATCTTGAACGCAATCACGACCTGCCGGACAAAACCAAACTGATCGCAGTCACCACCCCGGTGTGGCTGGACGAACTGGAGAGCAGTGGCCGGCTTGCCCTGCAACTGGGCGACGGCCTGGTCGGCGCCCTGCACCAGCGGGGATTCAATCTGGTGGAGCTGAACAGCAGCCAGCAGATTCGCGTCTCCAAGCAGGGCAACCTGATCCTCAGCCGGGACTACGAGCGGCTGCAAGCCAGCCTGCCGGTGAGCCAGGTGCTGATCGCCACCCTGAGCCGGGACAGCAGTGGGGTGATCATCAACAGCCGCCTGGTGGACATCGCCAATAACAGGGTGGCGTCCACCTCCCAGGCGTTTCTGCCCTGGCAGGAGTCATCCGGTTATCTGGAGCAGAGCAACAGCATCACGGAACAGGGAGGCCTGCTCTATCGACAGGAGCAGCCAGGAAGAACACCGGTGAGGGAGGTAAACCCATGAAACGACTCGCAGCGGCCGCGCTGATTTTCCTGGCCGGGTGTCAGAACAACGCCTATGTAGAGTACGAGCCTGTTCCCCCCCAGGAGTTTCCCATACTCACCGCCAAGGGGATCGCCCCCATCTCAGCCCAGCTGGGGGACAACCGAGACCTGAAAGTGCAGCAGGCGATGCGGGCGGCCAAGCTGGACGCCTACCGGGAACTGGCGGAGCAGATCTATGGCGTGAGAGTGTCGGGCACAGGCCGGATGGATCAGCAGCTGCTGCAGAGCGACCAGTTTCAGACCCAGGTGGACGGCCTGGTGCGGGGCGCCGAGGTGGTTCGCATCTATCCTGTGGGTGACAACTATGTTGCGGAGCTGAAGCTGGACTATAAAAAGGTGTGGCAGCTGTATCAGCAGGCACCGAGGCAAAGAATCAAAAACGTGATCTATTACTGATAAATTGGCGCACAGCGCCTTATTAGTGAATAAAACTGAAAAGCGGAGGCCGGTGCCTCCGCTTTTTTGTGAGCCAGATCCGATTCGCCCTCAGCGGCGATCCAACCTGTGCCACTCTCCGTTGTCCAGTTTGTTAAAAACTCGTCGGAGCAGTTGGGCCATATTCAGGTAGCGAGCTCGGGCTCCCAGCGGGGCGATCTGCTCCCCCGCCTCCAGCATGCGTGAACGCAAATCATCACACCAGGCCACCAGAGGCCGTGGCAGCAATTGCTGGGAACGCCACCCCAACCAGTACAGGCCCTGAAGGGGCAGACTCAGCAGGAACAGGGTACTGGCGATGATCTGAGGCAGGCTCTCTGGCCCCAGCCACTGAAGCTGAAACCACAGGCAAAACACCGCCACCGGAGGCATGACCCGGATGGCCAGTTCAGTGGCTTTTATCACCCTGTACTCGGGAAACAGGGGGGCCAGCTGAACCGCTCTGGGCCACTGTTTCATGTAGTGATTGCCACATCTCAGTGTTTCAAAAAAGGTCATGCTTCACTCTCCTTTATACAACGGGAGACGGATCACAGATTCGTTAAGTGTATCACGTCCTGATTCCGCTTCTTCAGAAAAGTATGGGTAAAATGGTCATACCTTTCTAGGAAGATGGTTGAATTTCGGCCCGTTAGGGGACCCGAAAATGCGACACAGGTCGCAGATACAGCGGGTCTATACTGTAACTTCTTACCATCTTCGGTCGTTATCGACTTAACCGCCCCAGGGCGCAGTCGGTTGTACGCAAGTAAATCACTTAGGTGTATGAATAATGAGCAAACTTGTTCTCGTTCTTAACTGCGGTAGCTCCTCCCTGAAATTCGCCGTAATCGATGCAACTAACGGTGACGAGCACCTGTCCGGTCTGGCAGAGTGCTTCAACCTCGAAGATGCCCGCATCAAGTGGAAGCTGGATGGCAACAAGGGCGAAGCGCCCCTGGGTGCCGGTGCCGCCCACTCTGAGGCTCTGGACTACATCGTTGGTACCATCCTGGCCAGCAAGCCTGAAATGGCTGAGCAGCTGGTTGCCATTGGTCACCGCATCGTTCACGGTGGCGAGAAGTACACCAAGTCCATGCTGATCACCGATGACGTTCTGGCCGGCATCGAAGAGTGCGCCTCTCTGGCTCCTCTGCACAACCCCGCTCACCTGATCGGTATCCGCGCTGCCCAGGCTGCCTTCGCTGCCCTGCCTCAGGTTGCCGTATTCGACACCGCTTTCCACCAGACCATGCCTAAGGTGGCCTACAGCTACGCCATCCCTCAGAAGCTGTACCGTGAGCACGGCATCCGTCGCTACGGCATGCACGGCACCAGCCACCTGTTCGTATCCGGCGAAGCCGCCAAGGTACTGGGCAAAGAGGTTGCCGACACCAACGTTATCACCTGCCACCTGGGCAACGGCGGTTCCGTAACCGCAGTTCGCAACGGTCAGAGTGTTGACACCTCCATGGGCCTGACTCCTCTGGAAGGTCTGGTAATGGGTACCCGCTCCGGTGACCTGGATCCAGCCATCATCTTCCACCTGGTCAACAACCTGGGTTACACCCTGGATCAGGTAAACAACATGCTGAACAAAGAGTCCGGCCTGATGGGTCTGTCCGAGAAGACCAACGACTGCCGCGGCATCGAAGAGGGTCACGCTGAGGGCGACGCTGGCTGCACCCTGGCCCTGGAAGTGTTCTGCTACCGCCTGGCCAAGTACGTGGCTTCCTACACCGTGCCTCTGAAGCGCGTTGACGCCATCGTCTTCACCGGCGGCATCGGTGAAAACTCCATGCTGATCCGTGAAACCGTTCTGAACAACCTGGCCATCTTCGGTTACGAAGTGGACGCCGAGAAGAACGCTGCTGCCCGCTTCGGCAACGACGGCATCATCACCAAAGACGGCTCTCCCGTTGCTATGGTTATCCCAACCAACGAAGAGTTTGTTATCGCCAGCGATTCTCTGGCTCTGATCTCCTGATCCAATGAAGTACACTGAGCCACGCAAGTGGCTCAGTCCTTTTTAAGAGGTATTTTATGTCTCGCTCTATCATGTTGATTCCGGTAGGCACAGGCGTCGGCCTGACCTCCATCAGCCTGGGTATGGTCCGCGCCCTGGAACGCCAGGGTGTCAAGGTCAACTTCTACAAGCCTGTTGCACAGCAACGCCCCGGCGACACCGGCCCAGAACGCTCCTCCACCATTCTCTCCACCTCCCCCACCATCAATCCACCAGAGCCCTACTCCATGGATCACGCCCAGCAGCGCATCAGCGCCGGCGAGACCGACGTGCTTCTGGAAGAGATTGTTGCCCGGGTGAAGTCTGGCGATGAAGGTACCGAGGTGCTGATCGTTGAAGGTCTGGTGCCTACCCGCAGCCACCCCTTCGCCAACACCCTGAACAGCAAGACCGCCAAGACCCTGGATTCCGACATCGTGTTCGTGATCAACCCAGGTGCCGACAGCGCGGCCCAGGTGCAGAAGCGCCTGGAGATCATCCTCGATGAGTTCGGTGGTAAGAAGAACAAGCGTATCCTGGGTGCCATCATCAACAAGATTGGCGCACCTGTGGATGAGCGTGGCCGTGCCCGCCCTGACCTGTCTGAAGTGTTCGAGCACGATCAGGTTGTTCGCGGTGACCACGCCGACATCTTCCAGCTGTCCGCCAACTCCCCGATCCCAATTCTGGGTGCGGTACCGTACAACCTGGACCTGGTTTCCCCACGTGCCTCCGATCTGGCCAAGCACCTGGGTGCCCGCCTGATCAACGCCGGTGAGATGCACTCCCGTCGTCTGCGTCGCGTGAGCTTCTGTACCCGTGCCATCCCCAACATGGTGAACCACCTGCAAGCGGACACCCTGCTGGTGACCTCCGGCGACCGTTCCGACATCGTGGTTTCTGCCTGTCTGGCTGCCATGAACGGCACCAAGATTGGTGCCCTGATGCTGACCGGCGGTTATGAGCTGGAGCAGCAGGTTCAGGATCTGTGCGCTCAGGCGTTCGACACCGGCCTGCCGGTAATGATGGTCGACACCAACACCTGGCAGACCGCCCTGAACATCCAGAACTTCAACCACGAAGTGCCTGTTGATGACTCTGCCCGTATCGAACTGCTGCAGGACTACGTTGCCGGCCACATCGATCGCAAGTTCATCGAGAACATGGCCAGCGATTCCAAGCGCGAAAACCTGCTGTCTCCAGCCGCCTTCCGCTACCAGCTGACCGAGTTTGCCCGTCGCGCCAACAAGCGCATCGTGCTGCCTGAAGGTGACGAGCCCCGTACCGTTAAGGCTGCCGCCATCTGTGCCGAGCGTGGCATCGCCAAGTGTGTGCTGGTGGGTAACCCTGAAGAGGTTCGCCGTGTGGCTGCCCAGCAGGGCGTGACCCTGGGCGACGGCATCGAGATCGTGGATCCCGAGACCGCCCGCGAGCGTTACGTTGCTCCTATGTGCGAGCTGCGTAAGAGCAAGGGCCTGACCGAAGTGGTTGCCCGCGAGCAGCTGTCCGACAACGTGGTACTGGGTACCATGATGCTGGCCGAAGATCAGGTAGACGGCCTGGTATCTGGCGCGGTTCACACCACCGCCAACACCATCCGCCCACCTCTGCAGCTGATCAAGACCGCACCTGGCGCCTCCCTGGTGTCCTCAGTGTTCTTCATGCTGCTGCCTGACCAGGTTCTGGTGTACGGTGACTGTGCCATCAACCCGGATCCGAACGCCGAGCAGCTGGCTGAGATTGCCATCCAGTCCGCCGACTCCGCCAAGGCCTTCGGCATCGAGCCTCGCGTTGCGATGATCTCCTACTCCACCGGCAGCTCCGGCCAGGGTGCTGACGTAGAGAAGGTTCGCGAAGCCACTCGCATCGCTCAGGAGAAGCGTCCTGACCTGATGATCGACGGCCCTCTGCAGTACGACGCGGCCATCATGCCGAACGTGGCTGCTTCCAAGGCCCCTGACAGCCCAGTAGCCGGTAAAGCCACCGTGTTCGTCTTCCCAGACCTGAACACTGGTAACACCACCTACAAGGCGGTTCAGCGTTCTGCAGACCTGATCTCCATCGGTCCTATGCTGCAGGGCATGCGCAAGCCTGTGAACGACCTGTCCCGTGGCGCCCTGGTGGAAGACATTGTCTACACCATCGCCCTGACCGCCATCCAGGCCGACGCATAAGCCGAAACTCAGGTTTCGATAAGAAGCTGCCCCCAGGGGCAGCTTTTTTTATGTTTGCTCTCCAATGAAGCCCATATTCTCCCCACTTCACAACGCCTTTTTGTCAAATAGGATCCAGTGAGCTTTTTCACAGTATCTGCCCCGGAGTTCGCAGGGGAAGGGTTCATTTTTTCCGACCAGATCAAAGTTTTTGCGATTTGCTGGAGCAAATTCAAAATAATCCAGCGAATGAAGAAATATATTGATAAAGTCCCCGGTGCCAGCTTTTACCTGCAAAAGCTCGTAAAGTTCGGCTAAGGTTTTGAATAGAATTCGACCCCCAAAAAAAGAAAATGAGGATGAGAGATGTCTGACAACAAACAAGGCTCCGCCTGGAGCCGGTTATGGCAACGGCCCAAAGCCAAATGGCTGCTGGGCATCCCAGTAGGTGCTTTCCTGGCCCTGGTCGTGGGCGGCGTAGGTGTCTACGGCACCCAGGTTGTGCTGCACGCCACCAGCACCGACGACTTCTGTATGACCTGCCACTCCAACCACTCCCTGCGGGATGAGGTTCTGGCGTCCAGCCACGGCAACAACAGCGCCGGCATCACTGTGACCTGTGCCCAGTGTCACCTGCCTCCAGGTGGCTTCGAGTACCTGGTGAAGAAGATCATCGTGTCCAAGGACATCATCGGTTACATGACCATTGATGGCTTTAACACTCAAGAGTGGCTGGAAGCGAACCGCAAAGAGCAGGCTGACCTGGCTCGCGATTACCTGCGTTCCATCGATTCCCGCACCTGTACCAGCTGCCACTCCAACATCTATGAGAACCAGCCTGAGTCCATGAAGAAGATCGCCAAGAAGATGCACGAGCGTAACTTCAAGAAGGCTGAAGACAAGCGTAAGACCTGTATCGATTGCCACAAAGGCGTAGCGCACCCCTACCCCAAGGGTTAAGCCTGTGAGGACCGGGTCCGATTCTGGGGGTCAGGTGGACACGGTCGCGGCGAGATACACACAATAAAAATCCGGGCCATAACCGGATGAATGACGCTTTAAGCCCGCCAATTGGCGGGCTTTCTTTTGCCCGGCGTTTGACGCACTCCTGCACAAGCGCCACCTACAGGATAGGCCTGAAGTGAGATGAGAATGGCTGACAGCAACAAAGGTAAGCACTTCCGCAAAACCGCCGTCTACGCTGGGATGGGAATGACAGACAGCGAAAAGCCCGTCTGAATAGGGCGGGCTTTTATGCCCTGCGTATGACTCAAACGGCGTCGCGCACTCATGCAGAAGCGCGACCTACAGGGTAAGCCACAGGTGGGATGGGGATAACTGACAGCAAAAAGCCCGCCTGGATTGGGCGGGCTTTTTTTAACCTAAGTGACTTTTTTGGACAAAAGAACATTTAGATCAACAAGTTACGCATCTGATATTGATCTAATAACAGGCTTGTCCACAGGTTTTGTGGATAACCTTTAAAAAGTCTAATTGTGGAGACTCTGCTGAAGCACCATCTCTGTATAGGAGATTAATCCAATTACCTCATGGTTTTCAATCACCGGAGCCTGATTAATGCCAAATTGTTCAAACAGGCGAGCGCAGTAACGGATGTCCATCTCCGGATGAACAGGCAGAACCGGCTTGGACATGATCTCATAGAGGTTGACCCTATCCGGTGCCTTGTCCCGGGCCATCACCTTCTTGCCGATATCAGAAAGCAGCACCAGCCCATACTCGTCGTTCTCATGACGCTTGCTGATGATCAGCGCCTCGGCGTGGTGCTTACGCAGCACCTCCAGCCCTTCGGACACCGTCTTCAATCCATCGAGCATCACCCACTTCTGGGCCATCACATCCTTTACCTTGATCAGTTCCTGATTCATATCTCGTCTCCAACCCGTTCTGACAGGCTCTCAATCTGGTGGGCGACGCCCACGACATCCTCTATATCCAGCTGCAGCGCAATGCCGGTGCCCGGCGAACTGTCAAACTCACCCACCTCGGCCAAACTCTCCAGAATGTTGCGCGCCAGGTGCTCCTCCACCACAAACAGCAGGACATCCCTCTGCACCTCCAGATGGAGGCCGAAGAAGGTCTTCTTGGGTTTGAGTCCTTCCCCGCGGGCGTGGTTGATCAGGGTAACCCCGGTGGCACCGGCATCACGGGCCGCCTCAACCAGTTGATCGCTCTTATCCTCCTCGACGAAGGCGATGATCAGTTTAAAGCGCATGCTCTACCTCTTCGAAACTCGTTGAATCAGGGCGGTTAACTGGGCATAGCCCATCACACTGATCATGGGAAACAGGCTGGCAAAGGCGATAAGGCCAAAGCCATCAATCATTGGGCTTCTGCCCGGAATGGTGCTGGCCAGCCCCAGGCCCAGGGCCGCCACCAGGGGTACGGTCACGGTGGAGGTGGTCACCCCCCCTGAGTCGTACGCCAGGGGTATCACGTTCTTGGGAGCATAGGTGGTCTGAACCACCACCACCAGATAGCCCGCCAGGATATACCAATGGATGGGGTCGCCCACCACGATGCGGTAAGCCCCCAGGGCGATGCCAATGGCCACCCCCAGGGCAACCGCCAGCCGCAGGCCCATGGGCCGGATCGCGCCCCCTGAGACCTCCTCTGCCTTGATGGCCACCGCCAGCAGAGAGGGTTCGGCGATGGTGGTGGCAAAGCCTATGGCAAAGGCAAACAGATAGACCCAGTAATAATCCTGCCAACTCCCCTGTCCCTCAATGCCGAGGAACTCCGGATTGGTCAGTTGAGTGGCCATCAGTTCTCCCAGGGGGAACAGCGCCCGTTCCAATCCCACCAGGAACAGGGCCAGGCCCAGGATCACCGCCACAAAGCCCGCCAGCACCTGTTTCAGGTGGGGCACCGGACGCTTGAGCACCAGGTACTGAAAACCGAAGAGTACGGCGACGATGGGCACCACATCACCCAGGGTGTCGATGAGGGTGTTAAAAATCTCAATCAGCCAATCCATGTGCGCACCACCCCGAACATCAGAACAAACTGCACCGGCAACAGCGAAGCGAAGGCGATGAGACCAAAGCCATCCAACATGGGGTTTCTTCCCTTGATGGAACTGGCCAGTCCCACCCCCAGGGCGGTCACCAGAGGCACGGTGATGGTGGAGGTAGTCACGCCGCCGGAGTCGTAGGCGATGCCAATGATCTCCTTGGGGGCGATCATGGTCAGGGCCATGACGATGACATACCCGCCGATGATCAGCTTATGCAGCGGCCAGCCCTTGAGGATGCGTATCACCCCAAGCAGAATGGCGCAGCCGACGGAGAGGGCCACGGTCAGCCGCAGCTGAGTGGCATAGCTCTCCTGAGCCTCTACCGTCTGAGCCAGCAGGCCACCGGCGGCCGCCACTTCGGCGGCCTCATCGGCCACGGCAATCAGCGCCGGCTCCGCCACTGTGGTGCCAAACCCCAGCAGGAAGGCAAACAGCAGCAGAGGCACCAGGGCGCCCTTACGGGCAAAGGCCTGAGCCAGGGTTTCACCTATGGGGAACAGGCCCATCTCCAGGCCAAATACGAAAAGTGTCAACCCAATGACCACCAGCCCCATTCCCAGGACGATGTCGATGACACTGGGCAGCGGCTGTTGCAACACCGCCAATTGAAAGAGAGCCACCACCAGAACGATGGGCAGCAGATCCCGGCAACTTCCTAATAAAGCCAACAACGCTCGATACACGCAAGCTCCTGCATTTCCTATGCCTTGCACCAATTCCACTCAGCAACGGCTCGCTGTGGCCGGCCCATGTTGTTCCAGTCTGTGCGGCAAGACTGACTGTCAGCATCACTGGCAGCGACGCCTCACACCTTGATCGGAACCCGGTCTCCGGCGCAGCAGAGAGAACAGCCACTCAATGAAATCGGTATTATTCATGCCCCGGCCAGTGGATACCCCACAGACGCAAGAGCACAAAAACCACTTACATTTTTACAACAATTCCCTTGCCAGTTAAGGGGAGATTTGGTGGGAAAAGAGCAAAGGGTGATCTTGATCAGGTTTTCGTGCCATTTCAGGAGGTTGCCTAGCATGTGAATTGTTAACCTGGTCGCAAGAACACCAATCTGGACCGACCCTCAAACTGCGGCTAGTGTCGCTTCTCGGCCACTGCTATAGTGTCCCCTCCCCCGCAATCAGGACTCCCCCACAGATGATCCGTTTTACCCTGCTGCTTATTCTGATGCTGCTGGGTGGCTGTAACCCGACCACAGGGCCGGACCAGCCCCCTGAAAAAGTGGCCGTGGAGTTCTTTGAGGCAATCTATGTCGCACGGGACCTGAATAAGACACTGCCCATGGTCGATGGTGAACTCAAAGGGCTGTTTCATCACTACAAGCTGGCCAGTCAGGTACAGCGCAACCTGTTTGGCCTCTATATGGAAGAGGCCGAGGTAGAGCTCTCCTCTACCAATGCGGACTTCTTCCGGCGACGCAACTCAGACATTCTGGTCACCATCAAACTCAAAGGGCTGGTCAACGGCTATCTTAGGCAGGACCTGCGCGAGATACGCCTGCAGGTTATCGACAACCAGTGGAAAGTGACCGAGATTAAGGATGACCGCTGGCTGACCAACGGCTGAGCCACGACAGGTGGCATACAGGCACAAAAAAACCAACGCCGCAGCGTTGGTTTTTTTCATGACGCAGGACGATTAATCCAAGTAGGCGTCTTCATCCAGATCAACGGGCAGATCGCCAGCGACTTCGTCTTGAACCTGATAATAGGCTTCTTCGTAATCTTGCATTTCCATAAACCCGCCTTACTCCTGAATAGTGAACTCACCACATCTCTCATGTGAGTAGGGTAAGTCTACCACTCAGGCGCCTATTCCACGAACATTTCACCAAAAAACGGCATTCGTAAGAATATTTCTCCACAAGGGCTGTTTGGGCGCAATTTCACAGAAAAACCCAGGCATTCCGAAGTTTTTTTTCATCAATCCAATCGGTATCTGAACACCTTGAGCCCCTTGTCCGGGTCGGACTCGGGAAAAGAGGCCGGGTTGGCCAGCTGCTCAATCAGAGTCAGGGCCGGGGCAAACTCCGCCACCTGCCCCTTGAGGAAGTCGCGGCTGAGTTCCGGGGCGTTGAGGCACAGCAGGGCCTCGCCCCCAGGTGCCAGCAGTTCGGGCAACCGCCGCAGCACCCGGCAATAGTCCTTGGTAGCGATAAAGCTGCCGTGCTGGAAGCTGGGAGGGTCCACCACCACCAGGTCATAAGGCCCCAGTTTCTTGAGCTTGCCAAAGGTCTTGAACAGATCGTGGGCCAGATAACGCACCCCTTGTCCCAGCTCATTCTTGGCGTGGTTGCGTTTGCCTGTCTTCAGCGCGCCACCGCTCATGTCCAGGTTGACCACAGACTGGGCTTCTCCGGCACAGGCCGCCACGGAAAAGCCACAGGTATACGCGAACAGGTTGAGGACGCGTTTGCCCTTGGCGTGATCACGCACCCACCGACGACCGGCGGCCATATCCAGGAACAGGCCATGATTCTGGCCTCGCATCAGGTTGACCAGATATTGCTGCTCCCCTTCCAGGATCCAGTGAGGCTCAGGGATCTCACCGGCAATCTGAGTGGTTTGAGCAGGCGAACAGCCCCTGTCCTGCCACACCAGATGCAGAGGCTGATCCCCGCTGACCTGCTTCCACCAATCGGTCACCTGTTGCAGCCACAGCGTCAGCTGGGATTGCTCCGGCGTGGTGAAGCTGGTCAGCAGCAATACTGGCGGGTAGAGGTCCAGGGTCAGGCTTTCCAGCCCCGGGTAGCAGTGACCCCGGCCATGGAACAGTCGCTGGGCCTGATTGACTTGCAGAGAGTCCGGCAGATGTGGCGCGAGATCGATCACTGGGCGCCCTCCAGAGGACGGCGAACGGGTTTACCGGTCATGGTTACGGTGATCGCCAGACTGCGGGTCTGAGGTTCCCCCTCCAGCAGCGCAGCCAGCCAGCGGCCACCCCGGGTCGCCTCCAGGCCAATCTTGACGATCATGGTCAGCGGCACAGACAACAGCATGCCGACGGAGCCCAGCAGCCATCCCCAGAAGATCAACGACAGGAACACCACCAGGGTGGACAGGCCCAGCCCCCTGCCCATCATCCTGGGCTCGATGACGTTGCCCATAAACATGTTCACCGCCACATACAGACCGGCCACGCCGGCGGCGCCGCCGGCCCCCAACTGAATCAACGCCAGTGCCACGGGGGGCACGGCGGCAATGATGGAGCCGATGTTGGGGATGTAGTTGAACAGGAAGGCCACCACTCCCCACAGAATGAAGTAGTCCACCCCGAGCAGGTAGAGGCCGACCCCACAGATCACACCGGTCCCCAGGCTGACCAGGGTCTTGATGGCCAGATAGCGGTTGACCGAGTCCAGGAAGCGGTCAATCTGCTGCATCCTCATATGAGGGTCATCCAGTGCGTAGTGCAGCTTCCTCGGCAGGCTGGAGGCCTCGAACAGCATAAACACCACGGTGAGCACGATCAGCAGCAGGTTGGCCATGACCGCGCCAATGCCGGAGAGCATGTCGGTTGCCAGACTCATCAGCTTACCCGGGTCGAACTGCTCCTTGAGCACCTCAATGGAGATGGGCACATTGAAGCGCGCCGCCAGATCCGCCACCGCATGGAACTGATCGGTCAACTGGCTGCGATACTGGGGCAACTGTGCGGTGAAGTCGTTGATGGAGCTGCCAATCAGGGCGCCAAGCCAGGTGCCTACGGCCAACACCATCACCATCACCATGATGATGGCCAGCCCCTTGGGTAATCCCATGCGGGTCATCAGCCGTACTAAGGGGCTGCAGATGATGGCGATAAAGATAGCCAGCAAAAAGGGCACCAAGATGGTACTGGCGCTTTTGATTCCGGCCAGGACCACCACCAGGGCGGCACACACCATCAGGCTACGTTGAAAAGAGCTCATAGTAATCCGTTGTCTGGATGAGAAGAACACAGTATATCCTGTTATCTTAATTAGATAACGCCCGATTGGAAGGCGATGGAGTCACCAAGGAGAGAGGATGACGAGTACCAAAAGCCCGCGCCCCGCATCGCACCGCTACTACTGCAGCTTTGGCGCCAACCTCCAGCCACAGGAGAACGCCACCGACGCCCTCTCCTGGCTGTGTGAGCAGTTCCAACGGGTCACCCTCAGCGGTATCATCACCACAGAGCCCCAGGAGATGGAGTCCCTGCTGCCCTTCGTCAACTTCGCGTTCTGGTTCGACAGTTCACTGTCACCCCAGCAGGTCAAGTCCAGATTCAATCGCCAGGAGGAGCGGCGGGGAAGAGACAGGAGCGACCCTCAGTGCAGCATCAAGGACCGCCCCCTGGATCTGGATATCCTCTCGGTGGATAGGGCACCTGAGCTGGCCACCCAGCCTGATTACCTGATCCCCTTACTCAATCAACTGCTCAACAATGCGCCACTGGAGGGAGACACCGTCCCCATTCACCTGGGGTCATTAAAGCTGGGCGACGCCGCGACCACCATCTACCGGGATGCGCGCTCCGGTCATATACGGGTTGTTGACCAGCATCCATAGCGCCTGCCAGATGGGCTCCAGCCCACCTTCAATCTGCAGCAGGGTGCGACTGAGTATCTGCTGCCGATATGCCTCGCCATGTTCATCCAGAAACAGAATCGGACCCGGCTCTATGCTGTTGACCCGCACTTGGGGCGCCAGCTGTTTGGCCCAGGACTGGGTGAGACTGTCGAGGCCGGCCTTGGTAGCACAGTAGAGGCTGTAGTCCGCATTGGGGTGATGCACATAGATGTCCGTCAGATTCACCACAGAGCCGCTTGCCTGTGCCAGGGCACCCTTGAGCGCCTGGACCAGCAGGTAAGGAGCCTGAAGGTGGACGCGGTGAAACTGGTCAAGCTGCTCAATTCCCTCGCTCACCCTCTGCGCATCAGGCTGATACAGAGAGGCATTGTTGATCAGAAGATCCACCCTGCCGGCGTCCGACACTATGGTCTGGGCCCACTGCTGCACCTGCTGAGCATCGGTAAAGTCCACCCGGGAGGCAATGAGGTGCGGGTGGGCGGCTGGCGTTGAGGTTCGATACTGCCCATAGACCCGGAACCCCTGATCCAACAACCGCTCGGTGAGGAATGCGCCCAGGCGGCGACCGCAGCCGGTAACCACAGCAACAGGTTGCATGAGTTTGAACTCCTTGTGGAAATTGATCGTATGCTAACTTTGTATGTGTAACACAGATTCCGGAGCGATGCCTCCGGTCAGAGGGCATGGAGGGGGAGGCAGGCATGAAGATTCTTGTCACTGGCGGCACCGGGTTTGTTGGCGGCAGGCTGCTGAAACAGTTGAGCGGGGCCCACGAGCTGGTGGTGATCAGCCGTCATCCTGAACGATCGGGGCGACGGCTGCAGCAACAGGGCATCGAGGCGGAGTGCGTGGGCATTGAAGCCCTGCCCTGGCTTCAGGGGGTGGACGCGGTCATCAATCTGGCCGGCGAGCCCATTGCCGACAAGAGGTGGAGCGGCAAACAGAAACACCTGATCTGTGACAGCCGCTGGCGACTGACCCAAACCCTGAGTGACTGGATACTGGGGCTGGAGTCGCCGCCCAAGGTGTTCATCAGCGCTTCGGCCATCGGCATCTATGGCACCGACTCCGACAGTCACATGGATGAAGATACCCCCCTGGTGTATGACGAGAACGATTTTGCCCAACGGGTGTGCCACACCTGGGAGTATCTGGCGATGCAGGCCGCGCCTCGCACCCGGGTCTGTGTGCTGCGCATCGGTTTGGTGCTGGGAGAGGGTGGTGCCCTGAAGAAGATGCTGCCGGCGTTTCGCGCCGGGGTCGGCGGCCCAGTGGGCAGTGGCAGCCAGGCCATGTCCTGGATCCACATCGATGATTTGGTGGCAGTGATTGGCTACCTGATGATGACCGACAGTTGTCAGGGGGTGTACAACGGCACCACCCCAACACCGGTCAGCAACAAGGAGTTCAGCAAAGCCCTTGGGCAGGCCCTGCGTCGCCCCGCCTTCATGACGGTACCGGCAACGGCCCTGAAACTGGCCCTGGGAGAGATGTCCTCCCTGCTCCTCAAGGGCCAGAGCGTCCTGCCCAACCGCCTGCTGAGACACGGTTTCGACTTCCGCTATCCGGAGCTGCCTGCGGCGCTGCAGGCCCTGCTCGGACGTTAAGGCGTGTTGACCTTTGCTGAATATTTTTGCGCCGGCATCCAGCCACTCAGGCCTCGATGTGTCGACATTGTGCCCAAATTGAATGGGTATCTAGACTGAGCAAAGAATGCCCAAAAAGAAAAAAGGCCGCGTACTCCGCGGCCTTTTGCTTGTTATGTCTCTAATTGCCCCTGAGCAATGCACCGCACTGGTTGGCCAGCAGACGACGACAGGCCAGCATGCCGATGGAGCCGATGAGTACCGCACCCAAGACCGGGATCAGGAACCACCACAGGGTATGGCCATTGACCACCAGGTTGAAGACCTGGCTCTTGAGCAGGGCCAGGGTCAGCTCGGTGACCACCACGGCCAACAGGCCAGCCACCGCCCCCAGCAGCAGGAACTCCCAGGCGACGGCCCGTCGCAGCAGACTGCCTGCCGCCCCCAGGGTACGCATAATGGCCAGCTCCTGACGACGGCTGGCCATGCCCGCCTCGGTCTGGGCAATGAGCACCATGGCACTGGCCAGCACCACCACCATCAACACCAGGGTTAACGCCAGGGAGACCTGATCTATCACCTCTCTGAGCTGGGTGATGATGGAGCCCACGTCGATCACCGAGACCGTGGGAAACTGCTGAATCAAGTCGCCCACCAGGCCTGCGTCGCCCTCGGGATGTTTGAAGCTGGCGATGTAAGTAGCCGGGAAACGCACCAGATCCGCCGGAGGGAAGATCATAAAGAAGTTGGGCTGCATGGTTTCCCAATTCACCTTGCGCAGACTGGTGACCTCCACCTCCACAGGTTGGGTATCTATGGTGAACGTCAGGCGATCGCCAAGGCCAATGCCCAGACGCTCCGCCACCCTGGACTCCACCGACACCTCACCCTGAGCGTCACCGGTGAACCAGCTGCCCGCGACCACGGGGTTGTTCGGAGGCAGGGTGTCTCGGAAGGTCAGGTTAAGTTCCCGGCCTATGCCCGAGGGTCCCTGCCTTGATTCGGGCTCACCCTCCTCCTTGGTCACCGGCTGATTCACCTGGGCGCCATTGATGGCAGAGAGGCGACCGCGAATCACCGGATAGAAGTCTGTGGCCTCCACCTGACGACCTGACAGGAAATTGCCCATCTCCGGCAGTTCATCCAGGCTGATGTTGACCAGGAAGTGATCCGGGGTCCCCTGAGGCAGCTGCTTCTGCCAGTCGGCCAGGATGTCCTGACGCAACGCCAGGATGGTGAGCAGCAACACCAGGGAGACGGAGAAGCCCACCAGCTGCACGGCATTATCCCGGGCACGGCGCCGCAAGCCGGCAACGGCCAGCTGCAGAGGCGTGCCGGTGCGCATCCCCAACTGACGGCCCCAGTTCAGCAGCAGCCAGGCCACCAGCAACAGCAACAGCGCCAGGGCAGCCCCGCCAACGAGCAAGACACCGGTCATCATGGCATTGCCGCTGTAGATGTAGGCCAGCAGAGCCAGGGCGGCCACAGAGAGCACGGCGTTGAGCCAGCCCTGCCATCGCACCGGCCCCAGGTCTTTTCTCAACACCCTCAAGGGTGGAATGGCCAGCAGACGCAACAGGGGATAGAGGGTGAAGCCGAAGCCAGCCACCAGGCCGGTCGATGCCCCCAGTGCCAGAGGACGGGCCACCGAGGCCTCTCCCTGGCTGAACTCCTCTGGTAACCAGGTCAGCAGCCCCTCGGCCCCGAGCAACCCGATGACCAAACCGATGGCGATGCCCAGCAGGGTCACCAGGGAGAGGTGGGTGACAAAGATGCCACGCACCTGATTGTGGGAGGCCCCCAGGGTCTTGAGCATGGCCACCGCATCATAATGCCTCAGGCAGTAGCGCTGAGTCGCCACGGAGATGGCCGCACAGGCCAGGGCGATGCCAAGCAGTGCGGTCAGCAACAGGAACTGCTCTGCCCTCTGAATCGCCCGGGACACCGGAGAATCCTGGCTGCGTACATCCACCCAGCGCTGTGAGGTGGTCAGGCGGCCGTTGAGCCAGTCGGCGTAGCTCTTTATCGCGTCGGCATTGCCCACAAACTGATAGCGCCAACTGAGGCGGCTGCCGGGCTGAATGACGCCGGTGGCGTCTACGTCTGACAGGTTCATCAACACCACGGGCGCCGACGCAAACAGATTGAAGCCGCCGTCGGGAAGGCGACGAATGGCCTGATCCAGGCTGAAACTGGCTTCCCCAATTTCCGCCAGGTTGCTCTGCTCTATCCAGCCGGCCAGTCGGCTGTCCAACCACAGGGCCCCTGGCTCTGGCAGAGGTGTCGCAGACTGCCCCACCAGATCGATGCTGCCCCGAAGCGGGTACTGGGGTGACACCGCTTTGACCGTTACCAGTTGAAACCGCTCCTCGGAGAAGAGCATGGACTGAAACTCCAGGGTGGTGGAGACCTCGAGCCCCGCCTCTTTGGCGGCCTCAAGCCAGGCCGGGTCCACCCGTTGGGGAGAGGAGAGAACACGGTCGGCGGCCAGGAAGGTGCTGGCCTGACGGACAATGGAGGATTGCAGACGGTCGGACACCAGAGCCAGGGCGGTCACCGCCGCCACCGCCAGAATCAGAGCAGCTCCAATTAACCTGAGCTGGCCGTGGGCAAGCTCTCGCCTGAACAGCCTCCATGCGAGGGGGAAGATGCTCATAAGGCCTCCAGTCTGCCACTCACCATCTGAACCCGGGTCGCGCAGCGCTGTGCCAGCTTGAGATCATGGGTCACCAGCACCAGGGTGGTGTGATGCTCCTGATTCAGCTCAAACAGCAGATCCTCTACCTTGGCGCTGTTGGCCTGGTCCAGGTTTCCGGTTGGCTCATCGGCAAACAGGATATCGGGTTGGCTGACAAAAGCCCGGGCGATGGCGACCCGCTGCTGCTCGCCTCCGGAGAGTTGATTGGGGAAATGATCCAGACGGTGGGACAGCCCCACTCGTTGCAGCATGTTCTCCGCCTGGGTTCGGGCATCGGTATTGCCCGCCAGTTCTACGGGCAGCATGACGTTCTCCAGGGCGGTCAGGCTTTCCACCAGCATGAAGGACTGGAATATGAACCCCACCTTGCGACCGCGCAGGTTGGCCCTCTGCTCCTCATCCAGCTGATGCAGTGGTTCGCCTGCCAACCACACCTCCCCCGATGAGGCTATGTCCAGGCCGGCCAGCAGGGCAAGCAGAGTGGATTTGCCCGCCCCGGAGGGGCCGGTGACGGCGATAGACTCGCCCGACTTGACTTCCAGGTCGACGCCCTGAAGGATCTGTAGTTCACCATCCAGTGTTGGAACCTTCTGTTCCAGACCCTGGACTCGAATGGCTAGCGTAGTGTTTGAATCCGGCATAGTTATGATAATTCGTTCCTTTTTAATGACAGTTATACTGCTTTTTCCGTCCATTGTTTTCGCAAACAGTGTAACCATTCTTATCTTAGGTGACAGCCTGAGCGCCAGTTACGGCATGACCGAGCGAGAAGGATGGGTCCATAAACTCAATACGGACCTGGAGGGAATTCAGCTTATTAACGCTTCGGTCAGCGGCGAAACCACCGGAGGAGCGTTGAAGAGGCTCCCCAATCTGCTTGAGCAACATCAGCCAGACTGGGTTTTTGTGGAACTTGGTGGCAACGACGGCCTGAGAGGCTTCCCGCCGCCGTTGTTAAAGAAGAACCTGGGGAAGATCCTCGACCAGTCGATGGCCGCCGGCAGTGCGGTGATGCTGTCTCAGGTGATGGTCCCGCCCAATTACGGACAACGCTACGCCAATCAGTTTGAGCAGGTATTTCAGGATCTGAGCCATGAATTTCAGGTTCCCCTGATCCCCTTCTTCATGACCGAAATTGCCCCCTACCCTCACCTGATGCAGCGAGATGGTATCCATCCGAACAGAAAAGCTCAGGACAGCATTGCAGACTTTCTGCAGCCCTACTTTGAGAGACACGCCAAGGGTAAGGAATAGAGAGCGCTAGCTGAGATGAACAGCCATCGAAAGATGGCTTGCTGACCGAATGACACCAGACAAACATAAAAAAAGCGAGTCCGAAGACTCGCTTTTCTTTTAAGGTGGTGGGCGATACCGGGCTTGAACCAGTGACCCCCTGCTTGTAAGGCAGGTGCTCTCCCAACTGAGCTAATCGCCCACAGCAAACTGTGGCTGACAAATGGCAAAAAACCACTCATCAAAGTAAGTGGTGGGCGATACCGGGCTTGAACCAGTGACCCCCTGCTTGTAAGGCAGGTGCTCTCCCAACTGAGCTAATCGCCCACAGCAAACTGTGGCTGACAAATGGCAAAAACCACTCATCAAAGTAAGTGGTGGGCGATACCGGGCTTGAACCAGTGACCCCCTGCTTGTAAGGCAGGTGCTCTCCCAACTGAGCTAATCGCCCACAGCAAACTGTGGCTGACAAATGGTAAAAACCACTCATCAAAGTAAGTGGTGGGCGATACCGGGCTTGAACCAGTGACCCCCTGCTTGTAAGGCAGGTGCTCTCCCAACTGAGCTAATCGCCCACAGCAAACTGTGGCTGACAAATGGTAAAAACCACTCATCAAAGTAAGTGGTGGGCGATACCGGGCTTGAACCAGTGACCCCCTGCTTGTAAGGCAGGTGCTCTCCCAACTGAGCTAATCGCCCACAGCAAACTGTGGCTGACAAATGGCAAAAACCACTCATCAAAAATAAGTGGTGGGCGATACCGGGCTTGAACCAGTGACCCCCTGCTTGTAAGGCAGGTGCTCTCCCAACTGAGCTAATCGCCCACATAATATGTGGTGTTTTCACACTGTGCTGAAGAAATGGTGGGCGATACCGGGCTTGAACCAGTGACCCCCTGCTTGTAAGGCAGGTGCTCTCCCAACTGAGCTAATCGCCCTCAGCAACGGAGGCGTATTATAGGTGGCACTCCTTAGGTGTCAACAGGTTTCTCCCCGAAACCGGCCATGTGGCGACTTATCGAACGCCCTGGGCGAAATAGGTTCAGCTTAAGATCGAAGCCGCTGGATTTGCACGCAAATGTCTGGACAGAACCCCATCCTTTTCAAGGTTGCCAGCGCCATCATCCAGAGAAACTCACTGCCTCCATATATAAGCAAAACAGTTTTGGGTTTCCCTGATGGAGTTCTGCTAGAATAGTGCGATTTTCTTCCCACCTCTATAGGTGGGACCACCGAATGAAAAATTCTAGAGAAGGTTATGACTGTTAAAACGCGTTTTGCACCCAGCCCCACGGGATACCTGCACGTTGGTGGTGCCCGTACTGCCCTCTACTCTTGGCTCTATGCCCGTAACATGGGTGGCGAGTTTGTACTGCGCATTGAGGATACTGATCTGGAGCGCTCCACCCAGGAGGCCATCGATGCCATCATGGAGGGCATGCAGTGGCTGGGCTTGAACTGGGAAGAGGGTCCTTACTACCAGACCAAGCGTTTTGACCGTTACAACCAGCTCATCGATCAACTGATCGAAGAGGGCAAAGCCTACAAGTGCTATTGCACCCGCGAACGCCTGGATGAGCTGCGTGAAACTCAGATGGCCAATGGTGAGAAACCGCGTTACGACGGCACCTGTCGCGACGGCGCCGAACAGGACGCGCCTTTTGTTATCCGCTTCCGCAACCCAGTCGAAGGTACCGTGGTATTTGAAGACCACGTTCGTGGCCGCATCGAAATTGCCAACGACGAGCTGGACGATCTGATTATTCGCCGTACCGATGGCTCTCCTACCTACAACTTCTGTGTAGTAGTAGATGATTGGGATATGGGCATCTCCCACGTGGTGCGGGGCGAAGACCACATCAACAACACCCCGCGCCAGATCAACATCTATAAGGCGCTGGGTGCACCGGTTCCCGAGTTTGCCCACGTTTCCATGATCCTGGGTGACGACGGTGCCAAGCTGTCTAAGCGCCATGGTGCCGTGAGCGTAATGCAGTACCGAGATGACGGTTACCTGCCTGAAGCCTTGCTCAACTACCTGGTTCGTCTGGGTTGGTCCCACGGTGACCAGGAGATCTTTACCCGCCAGGAGATGATCGATCTGTTCAGCCTGGACGCCATCAACAAGTCCGCTTCTGCTTTCAATACTGAGAAGCTGTTGTGGCTCAACCAGCACTATATGAAGAGCATGGACCCAGCTTATGTTGCCGAGCACCTTCAGTGGCACATGCAGGATCAGCAGATCAATCTGGAGAACGGTCCGGCGCTGGAACAGCTGATCACAGTGATGGCCGAGCGCTGCCAAACCCTGAAAGAGCTGGCTGCTTCCAGCCGCTACTTCTATGAGGACTTCGAAGAGTTTGACGCCACCGCCGCCAAGAAGCACCTGCGCCCGGTAGCTCAGCAGCCCCTAGAACTGGTAAAAGCCAAGCTGGAAGCATTGGAAGAGTGGAATGCCGAAGCCATCCATCAGGCCATTCAGGACACCGCGTCTGAACTGGAGCTGGGCATGGGTAAAGTAGGTATGCCTCTGCGTGTTGCCGTGACCGGCGCTGGCCAGTCTCCAGGCCTGGATCAGACCCTGTTGTTGATAGGTCGTACAAGGTCTGTGGCCAGAATCACCAAGGCGGTTGAATTTGTAGCAAACAGAGCTAATTCCTGAAAAACCGGTTGACACATTTTGGGGGCGTCCATACAATGCGCCTCGCACTCAGGGAATGCTTCCCAGGATGTGCAACCAAGCTTGGGGCTATAGCTCAGCTGGGAGAGCGCTTGCATGGCATGCAAGAGGTCCACGGTTCGATCCCGTGTAGCTCCACCAAGTTTAAAAAGGGTCGCAGATATGCGGCCTTTTGTTTCCACCTGAATAAGGTGTGAAGCAGTCCAGGGTCCCCTTCGTCTAGAGGCCTAGGACACCGCCCTTTCACGGCGGTAACAGGGGTTCGAATCCCCTAGGGGACGCCATTATTCACTCTTGTCACCAGAGTCTAAACGGTGAAAGTCCGGGGTCCCCTTCGTCTAGAGGCCTAGGACACCGCCCTTTCACGGCGGTAACAGGGGTTCGAATCCCCTAGGGGACGCCACTTATTCACTCTTATCACCAGAGTCTAAACGGTGAAAGTCCGGGGTCCCCTTCGTCTAGAGGCCTAGGACACCGCCCTTTCACGGCGGTAACAGGGGTTCGAATCCCCTAGGGGACGCCACTTATTCGCTCTTGTCACCAGAGTTTAAACGGTGAAAGTCCAGGGTCCCCTTCGTCTAGAGGCCTAGGACACCGCCCTTTCACGGCGGTAACAGGGGTTCGAATCCCCTAGGGGACGCCACTTATTCGCTTGAAAAAGCAATAGTGGGGCTATAGCTCAGCTGGGAGAGCGCTTGCATGGCATGCAAGAGGTCCACGGTTCGATCCCGTGTAGCTCCACCACTTTCGCTCTTGTCACCAGAGTCTAAACGGTGAAAGTCCAGGGTCCCCTTCGTCTAGAGGCCTAGGACACCGCCCTTTCACGGCGGTAACAGGGGTTCGAATCCCCTAGGGGACGCCACTTATTTGTTGAAGTCGGCAAGAGCCGGGCGGTGTAGGCACCGCGCACTCTATGCACGGCGACAACAGAACACCAATCTCCTAGAGATGCCGCGTGTTCGCTTGAAAAAGCAATAGTGGGGCTATAGCTCAGCTGGGAGAGCGCTTGCATGGCATGCAAGAGGTCCACGGTTCGATCCCGTGTAGCTCCACCACTTTCGCTCTTGTCACCAGAGTCTAAACGGTGAAAGTCCAGGGTCCCCTTCGTCTAGAGGCCTAGGACACCGCCCTTTCACGGCGGTAACAGGGGTTCGAATCCCCTAGGGGACGCCACTTATTTGTTGAAGTCGGCAAGAGCCGGGCGGTGTAGACACCGCGCACTCTATGCACGGCGACAACAGGACACCAATCTCCTAGAGATGCCGCGTGTTCGCTTGAAAAAGCAATAGTGGGGCTATAGCTCAGCTGGGAGAGCGCTTGCATGGCATGCAAGAGGTCCACGGTTCGATCCCGTGTAGCTCCACCACTTTCGCTCTTGTCACCAGAGTCTAAACGGTGAAAGTCCAGGGTCCCCTTCGTCTAGAGGCCTAGGACACCGCCCTTTCACGGCGGTAACAGGGGTTCGAATCCCCTAGGGGACGCCACTTATTCGCTTGAAAAAGCAATAGTGGGGCTATAGCTCAGCTGGGAGAGCGCTTGCATGGCATGCAAGAGGTCCACGGTTCGATCCCGTGTAGCTCCACCACTTTCACTCTTGTCACCAGAGTCTAAACGGTGAAAGTCCAGGGTCCCCTTCGTCTAGAGGCCTAGGACACCGCCCTTTCACGGCGGTAACAGGGGTTCGAATCCCCTAGGGGACGCCACTTATTCGCTTGAAAAAGCAATAGTGGGGCTATAGCTCAGCTGGGAGAGCGCTTGCATGGCATGCAAGAGGTCCACGGTTCGATCCCGTGTAGCTCCACCAAGCAGAAAGCCACCTACGGGTGGCTTTTTTGTTTCTCTTCTCTAAATTCATTCCACATCTGCCCCCATAAAAAATCATCTGGCGATCTGCACTCTTCGTACTAGGTTTATACCAAGAGCATAGGAGAGTGACGATGGCCGATATTTCTCAATCAGCCTCCAGGAGCAGCATTGCGGAGTACCTGCGTCATGTTCAGGGGCTGGATCCGGCGTCCGCAGACCAGGAAGCCGGTGTGATCATTGATAACTTCGAACGGATGAAGGCGATGGGATACATCAAGGGCTGGTGCTTCGACGAAGGGGGACACCTGGATCTGATTCCCACGGACGAAATGGCCCACCTTCTTGGAGAAGAGCAATAGAGGGTCCAAGCCTCGAGAGGAAAAGACTCATTGGGGAGGGCAGCTCAGCCGCCTCCCCCCATCTTTATACGGGTTACTGATAACCCACGGCTGTGGCCGCCACCATCACCAGGGTGGCCATGCCCATCATCAGCAGGGTGAAGCGCCAGATAAAGCCGACCCACAGCGGCCACTCCAGCCTGGCCACCCCCAGACACCCCACCAGACTGGCGGACGTTGGAATGATGATGTTGGTCAGTCCATCTCCGAGCTGGAACGCCAACACCGCAACCTGTCGGGTCACCTGAAGCATATCGGCCAGAGGGGCCATCAGTGGCATGGTCAGGGCTGCCTGACCACTGCCAGAGGAGACCAGTACGTTAAACAGAGACTGGAACCAGAACATCACTACCGCGGCAGTCTGGGCGCCCAGCCCCTCGAAGGCGTTGCCAGCGCTGTACAGCAACGAGTTGAGGATGGAGGGCTCAGCCGGATTATCACCCCCAAGAAGCAGGATGATCCCTTTGGCCAGGGCCACCACCAGAATCGCCGGCATCAGGATGGCGGCGCCATGGGTAAAGTGATCGCCCAACTGGTTCAATGAGCTAAAGCGACCACCTATGCGCCCGATGATGCCGATGACCAGGCCAATAACCATAAACTGAGCGGCAATCTGTGGAATGTAGTATCCCTTGGTGATGACCCCCCAGGTCACCCAGACCAGGCCCAGCACCAAAGTCAGGATGATGCCCTTGTCCAGGTTGTCCATGGACTCCGCCTGATTGCCCTGATCACTGAGATCGCGCCAATACTGATCGGATGCATGGCTGGGGGACAGCTCGGGCTGACGGCGGATACGACGGCCATAGCGGTAGAGGTAGAGCATGCCGGCCAGGGTGAACAGCACCCAGATCCCCATGCGCAGTGGCGCGCCAGACAGCACCGGCACCCCGGCAATGCCCTGGGCAATGGCCACGCTGAATGGATTCATCCAGCTGGTGCCAAACCCCACCTGAGTCGCCACATAGGAGCAACAAACCGCGGAAAGGCTGTCGTAGCCCAGGCGCACCATCATGGGCACCAGGATGACGCAGAAGGCCACCGCCTCCTCCCCCATGCCGAAGATGGCACCGCCCAGGGAGAAGAGCAGAAACAACATCGGAGGCATTAGATCCTGATACCGGGCCGACCGATGAATCATGGAGACGATGGCCCTGTCCATGGCGCCGGTGGCCATGATGATGCCAAAGGCTCCGCCGATCACCAGCAGGAAGGCGATGATGCCAATGGCACTGCCCCACTTTGAGCCGGATACCAGGCCTTCAAATAGGACGTTGGTGAGACCGGAGCCGCCCTCTTCAGAGAACCAGGGCATGGCCAGGGGCTCCTCGGCGTAGCGGAAGCTGCCCTCCACCAGCAGTGTGCGATCACCCACCTGATGAACGTCAAACATCCCGGCAGGCACCACCAGGGTAGCCAACCAGGCAAGGATCGCGAGGAAACTGAGCAAGACCAGTGCATTGGGCACTCTGGCAGCGAGGGGGCGGGACATGACTTCTCCTACAAATCTGATTTCTCTGCCCGAATTCAGGCGGCCACTACCTTATCCTTTGGCTCGCGCTATGTCAGGGCCGAAGTAGAAATTTGCGGCAATGGCTTTACAGATGGGTGAATCACCCTCATTATATAAACCATTAACTTTACAAAATGGATGCAGAGATGGACGCTCGCCCCTACTACACCTTCGGCATCACCCTACTGATCACCCTGATCAGCGTCAGTGGTATCGCCCTGCCCTACCCGATCCTGGCGCCGCTGTTTCTGGACCTGGGTCATCCGGTGGGGCAGTTTCTCGGGCTGCCGCCCAAGATGCTTCTGGGGGTCGCCCTGGCCATCTATCCTGTGGGCATTCTCATTGGGGGGAACTACATCGGTGCCTGGTCCGACAGGGCGGGACGCAAGCGGGTGCTGGCCTGGACCATGCTGGGGGCGGCACTGAGCTACGGTCTCACCGCCTGGTCCATCAGCCTGGGCAGTTTCTCCCTGTTCGCCCTGAGCCGGCTGCTGACCGGGCTGTTCGAGGGCAACCTGTCGGTGGCCCGGGCGATTGCGGCGGATCTGCACCCCAGAATTGACCGTACCCGGGCCTTCTCCTACCTGAGCGCCATGGGCTACGCCGGATATCTGGTGGGCCCTCTGGTGGGCGGGATGTTGCTTCCCCTGGGTGCCAGTCTGGCATTCTGGGTCGCGGCCCTGGCCTGTGCGGCGGCGTTGGGCCTGATACTGGTTGCCCTGCCGGCGGACAGTCCCAAGGGAGCCCAGAAGGGACAGGGCAGCAGCCTCAGCCTGCTGACCCAACCCAAGTACCGCAGCTTCTTCACCTGCTACCTGCTGCTGATGCTGGGGCTGAATGGCTTCTACGAGTTCTATCCTGTGTGGCTGGTGGAGTACCTCGCCTTCGACAGTCAGCAGATCGCCTGGGCGACGGTCCTGCTCACCAGTGCGATGATCGCCACGGCGACCCTGGCGACCATGAAGGTCAAACGGATGTTGGGGCTGGTCCCTTCCGCCCTGGTGGGAATGACGATGTTTGCCCTGGCCATCGCCAGCTTCCCCTATGGCTCCGGCCACTACATCGCCAGCTTCGTGGTCGCAGGGGCCGGCATTGCCCTGTTCAACGCCATGGTGCCCAGTTTCCTGTCGGAGCAGGCGCAGGGCAACGACGGTCAGGGGCAGCTGATGGGGCTGCTGACCACGGTGTTCTGCCTGGGCAATGTGATTATCGCCATCCTGGGCGCCCTGCTGGCCCTGTTCGACACCCGGCTGGTGCTGATGCTCAGCGCTCTGTTGGGCGTCATGGCGGCCCTGCAGTTTCATCGCCTGAGCCGCACTGGCCTGACTGAGCCCAAACCCTCCGCCGAGGCTAACTCTCCAGGTAGCGGCGCCTGAAGTGCGCCAGCAAAGGCTCGGCGCTCAGCGGGCGACCACTGGTGGAAACCGCAGCTTGATTGAGGTCCTGAGCGCCGCCATGCTGCCAGATCGATTGAGACAGCTGTTCACACACCCAGAGGTGGCGCTCCGGCACCGGCTGCTGCCAGCCTGGTTGTTGTCTTAACCCCTCAAACTGCTGGGCCGCCAGCATGGCGCCCAGGGCATAACTGGGAAAATAGCCAAACTCGGCAAAGCACCAGTGAATGTCCTGCAGGCACCCCTCGCCGTCGTTGCCAGGGGTCACTCCCAACAGTTGATCCATTCCCCGGTTCCAGGCATCGGGCAGATCATTCAAAGGCAGATCCCCGGACAACAGCGCCTGCTCCAGGCGCAGCCTCAACAGGATGTGGGCCGGATAGGTCACTTCATCCGCCTCCACCCGAATCAGACTGGGAACCACCCGATGGACATGAGCCTGAAGGTTGGCGGCGCTCAGTGCCGAGTGACTGCCCCACTCCTGTTGCAGCAGTTGCGACAGCCAGGCGAGGAACTCAGGCTCTCGGGCCAGTTGCATCTCAAACGCCAGGGCCTGGGCCTCGTGCAACCCGGCCGACTGAACTCTGGCCATGGGGGTTTGGCGCCAGCTGGTGTCGATGCCCTGTTCAAACCGGGCATGGCCCACTTCATGAATCATGGAGTAGAAGCCGGAGAGCAGGTTGTTGCTGTCGTACCTGGAGGTGATGCGAACGTCACCCGGTACCCCGGCGGTAAAGGGGTGGGTGCTGACATCGATGCGCCCGGCCCCGCTGTCAAAGCCCAACTGATGTGCCAGGCGCTCAGCCACCCGTTTCTGCTCCTCTACGCTGATGCCGGGCAGAGGCTCGACAGTTCGCTGCGCACTCATTTCGCTGGCCTGCTGAATCAGCTCCGGCAACTGCGCCTCGATGGGGGCAAACAGGGCATTGAGCCCGTCCAGGCTCAGGTCGGGCTCAAACTTTTTCAGCAACGCCTGGTAGGGCGGCTCACCAGGCTCAGCCCGCCTGGCTCCCTCCTCCTTCAGCAGTGCCAGCAGAGGGGTAAAGGCCTCGGCAAAGAGTGAGAACCGGCTCTCCTCTCTGGCCTGTCGCCAGGCGGTTTCGCACGCCACCGACAGGGTGACCTTGCGACGAATAAAGGCCTCATCCAGCAGGGTCGCCTCCCGATGACGCCTGGCCATCAGAGTGCGCATCCTATGCTGTCCGGCGGTGTCAGCGGGCGCTCGCGCCAGGGCTTCGGCCACCCAGGGCTGGTTAAGGCGGCGGTGAATTTCCGAGTGGAGCTCCGCCATCGCCTCCCCTCTCGCGGCTTGTCCTGCATCGCTGCAAAGGGTTGCCTGATCCCATTCCATCAGGGCCAGAGCATGCTCCAGCCGACAGATTCCGGTAAATAGTTGCGCCAAGTCACCTGAGCTTTGTGTCATGGATCCATCCTTGCTAATTGCGCTTAAAAATTCGTTAGGTAATAGCGCATTTGTTTGGCATAGTAATAAATCAATTATATTAATTCTTAAAAAAAGAAAGAATCCGTTATGGACCTCCGTCAACTACGCAACTTTGTCACTGTCGCCGAGCAGAGCAGTTTCACCCGGGCCGCCCGTATCCTGGGTGTGGCTCAGCCAGCGGTGAGTACCGCCATCAAGAAACTGGAAACTGAGCTGGGCCTGGTGCTGCTGCACCGTCAGGACAAGCGGGTTCAGTTGACCGCCGAAGGCCAGGAGCTGCTGCCACACGCCAAGGAGATTCTCTCCCGGGTTGAGCTGGCCGAGTCCGCCATGACCCGACTGCAACAGCTGGGCCGTGGTGAGGTGAAGATCGCCCTGCCAGGCATGATCGGCTCCTACTACTTCCCTGCCCTGCTGATGGCCTTCCACCACAGGTACCCCGAGCTCAAACTGTCCCTGATAGAGGCGGGTACCCGCGAGATCCAGTCGATGATCGAGCGCGACGAAATCGACATCGGCATTGTGATCGACGGAGACACCCAACCCACCCTGGAAACCATCCCCCTGACTAAGGAGGAGATGATCGTTGCCTGTTCACTGGACCACCCTCTGGCGGAGCAGGAGTCGGTCAAGTTTGACGAGTTCCTCGAACACGAGCTGGTGATGTTCAAGCGAGGCTACTACCACAGGGAGCGGATGGACCAGATGGCCAAGGCCCACAACAAGGAGCCGCAGCTGGCGTTCGAAACCAACCTGATTGAGCTGATCCGCTCCATTGTACGTCAGGGTTTCGCCATCACCACGGTGCTGAAGATGGTGGTG
The DNA here is from genome assembly GCF_030296015.1 of Ferrimonas sp. YFM. Lineage (NCBI taxonomy): Bacteria > Pseudomonadati > Pseudomonadota > Gammaproteobacteria > Alteromonadales > Ferrimonadaceae > Ferrimonas > Ferrimonas sp. YFM. The sequence continues at coordinate 1,143,882 of NZ_AP027368.1, read as the reverse complement.
GACAACGACCCGCAGATCAAGGCGGTCTCCTTTGCCGAGCCGCTGTTTATGGACCTGCACGTGGCCTGGAAGCGGGGCCGCGCCCTGACTCAGGCGGACCGCACCTTCCTGGACTTCCTGCTGGAGCAGCGCGACAGCGCCAAGTCCATCTAATCCAACGAACATCGTCAGACAAAAAAGGCCGGTTTCTTCCGGCCTTTTGTCGTTTTTAGGTTACCGCATCCGGCTGGTTCTCCGGCGCCGCCTGAACGAAGGGGGTCAACTCCCGACAACGGCGGACAATGCCGTTGATGAGCGGATACTCCCCCATGGGCAGTTGGAAGCGCTCGGCATTGTAGACCTGGGGAACCAGACAGAGATCCGCCATGGTCACCTGATCCCCGACGCAATAGAGTCCGGCGCTCTGCTCAAGTTGCAGCTCGAACCCGGCAAAGGCGGTTTTTAGCCAGTGGTGATACCACTCCATCTTCTGCTGATCCGTCACCCCCAACTCTGCCGTCAGGTACTTAAGCACCCGCAGGTTATTCAGGGGGTGACAGTCGATGGCCAGATTCTGGGCCAGTGCGCGGGCACGGGCACGCCGGGTCGGCTCATCGGGCAGCAGTGACGGCTCGGGGTAGGCTTCATCCAGATACTCGATGATCGCCAGGGACTGATTGAGTATCAGATCCCCATCCTGGAGCGTGGGCACCAGATGGTTGGGGTTGAGCACCCCATAACAGGGCTGAAGCTGCTCTCCCCCATTCTTAACCAAGTTGACCGAGATGTTCTCGTACTCCAGCCCTTTCAGGGCACAGGCGATCCGAACCCGATAGGCCGCACTGGATCGCCAGTATCCGTACAATTTGAGCATCGGCAACGGGGACTCCCTAAGACTCTTCCAGTCTTTGTTCTATAGCACCAAAAATGGAATTGTGCTGAGAATCAAGCATTTCAATTCTGACGATATCACCAAATTGCATAAATGGTGTCACCGGCTTGCCTTGGTCAATGATCTCCAGCATCCGCTTCTCCGCCAGGCAGGAGGAGCCGGCACTGCGGTCATAGTTGGACACGGTTCCAGAGCCGATGATGGTGCCGCTGCCCAGGGGACGGCTCTTGGCGGCGTGGGCCACCAGGGTGGGGAAGTTAAAGGTCATGTCCACCCCGGCATCGGGGCGGCCGAAGCACTCGCCATTGAGGTGGGTGATAAGCGGCAGATTGACCTTACCCTCCGCCCAGTGCTCACCCAGCTCGTCCGGGGTCACCGCCACCGGCGAAAAAGCACTGGAGGGTTTGGACTGATAGAAACCAAACCCCTTGGCCAACTCGCCGGGGATCAGGTTTCGCAGAGAGACGTCGTTCACCAGCATCAGCAGCTTGATGTGGTCCATCGCCCCTTCTGGGCTGATGCCCATGGGAACATCGTCGGTGATCACCGCAATCTCAGACTCGAAATCCACCCCCCACTCTGTGGTGGGCATGCGGATCGGCTCATAGGGAGCCAGGAAGGTGTCGGAGCCCCCTTGATAGATAAGAGGGTCGGTCCAGAAGGATTCGGGCATCTCGGCGCCGCGGGCCTTGCGCACCAGCTCCACATGGTTCACATAGGCACTGCCGTCGGCCCAGTGGAAGGCTCTTGGCAATGGCGAGTGGCACGCCTGCTGATCGAAGGGGATGGCGTCGGCCAGGGCGCCGTCATTGAGCATCTGGTAACGGGCCTGCAGCAGAGGCCTGGCCACGCTCCAGTTGTCCAGGGCCGCTTGCAGGGTCGGAGCAATCTCCACGGCGGAGACGGCCCGGGTCAGGTCGCGGCTGACCAGCATCAGCTCGCCATCGCGACTGCCGTTGTTCAAAGTGGCTAATTTCATCTGTTGTTCCTTATGCCAATTTCATCAGGTCAGTGGTTATTGCTGCAGTGAAATTGAGCTCAATCTGTCACCTGCCAGCTGTTGGCGTAATCGGGATTTTCCAGGGTCAGGGCCTGGTCAGACAGCTCCAGGGGATCCCGGGTGTCCACCATCACCGCCACCTCGTCGGTGAACTTCTTGGCATAGGCCTGACCGGCGGCAAACGCCTTGGGGTGCGGTCCATGGGTGAAACCGCAGGGGTGGAAGGTCACCATCCCCGCTTCGATGTTGTCCCGGCTGAAGAAATCTCCGGCGTGATAGAAGAGCACCTCATCGAAGTCATCGTTGTTGTGATAGAAGGGCACCTTGAGGGCGCCCGGATCACTCTCGATGGGCCGAGGCACAAAGGTGCATACCACGAAACGACTGGCCACAAAGGTGGTGTGGGCCGAGGGCGGCAGGTGGTACCTGTGGCTCATCAGGGGGCGGATGTCCCGCCAGTTGATGCGCACCGGGGCCAGGTCGCCGTGCCAGCCGATGGCATCCAAAGGATTGAAGGGATAGCTGACCGTAGAGAACTCTCCCAGGCGCTTGATGTTGACCCGCCAGGGGCTCTCATTCTGCTGCGCCAGGAAGCGGTCGTTGATCTGGGGCAGGTCCAGCATGGCCGGATCGAAGATGGCATGGGGCCCCACCAGGCCCTTATCGGGCAACTGAAAGCTGTCGCCTGTGGCCTCAATCATCAGGATCTGCAGAGGCTCGATCACCTCCAGTCGCCACATGGTGGAGCGGGGCATCATCAGGTAGTCGCCGGTCTCCAGGGTCAAATGGCCATAATCACAATAGAGCTCGGCACGACCGGCGTGGACGAACATCAGCTCATCGCCGTCGGCGTTGCGCATCAGCTCAGTCATGTGGGCGTCCAGGTGCCACAGGCGCATCTGGCAATGACTGTTGTGCAGGAAAGCGGGCACCTGCCAGGGGATGGCCGCGCGCTCCTGTTGACGGTTCATATCCAGGGCCCTGGGGCGCAGGGGCCCCTGCCACTCGCTCCAGCCGGTAGGCGGGTGACGATGATGGAAGTGGGCCGCGGGTCCGAAGAAGCCGGCCCGGCCCGCTTCACGCTCGTAAATCGCCTCCTCGGGCAGATCCGCATGGGCCTGACGGGAGACGGTTCCCTCTTTATGGGGGAAGCTGATCCATTTTCTCATTGAGACCTCCTTGGCAAAAAATCCGATCCTGGGGCGGGTCGGTCGACGCGCCCCGGCCGCATCATCAGATGACGCCGCGGCGGATCTGATCCTCCTCGATGGACTCGAACAGGGCCTTGAAGTTGCCCTCACCGAAGCCCTCGTTGCCCTTGCGCTGGATGATCTCGAAGAACACAGGGCCAATCACGGTCTGGGTAAAGATCTGCAGCAGGATGCCATCTTTCATGGGCGCGCCGTCGATGAGGATGCGCAGGTCGCGCAGACGATCCACATCTTCGCCATGACCTTCCACCCGGTCGTTGATCTTCTCGTAGTAGGTGTCCGGTGTGGGCATGAAGTCCATGCCGCCGGCACGCAGATCGGCCACGGTCTGGTAGATGTCCTCTGTGGTCAGGGCGATGTGCTGAATCCCCTCCCCCTTGTACTCACGCAGGTACTCCTCAATCTGCGACTTGTCGTCGGAGGACTCGTTGATGGGGATGCGGATCTTGCCACAGGGACCGGTCATGGCCCGGCTCACCAGGCCAGTCAGCTTGCCTTCGATGTCGAAATAGCGGATCTCGCGGAAGTTGCCGATACGCTCGTAGAAACCGGCCCACTTGTTCATGTTGCCCTGGAACACGTTATGGGTCAGGTGATCGATCTCGATGAGGCCCTTCTCGTTGGCGGCCAGGCTCTGTTGCCAATCGGCGTAGAACTGGAAGTCCACGTCGTAGATGCTCTGGTCACCATAGCGGTCGACGAAGTAGAGAGTGGAATCGCCGATGCCGTGGACTGCGGGGATATTCAGCTCCATGGGACCAATATTGCCCTCGAAACGCTCGGCGCCGTTGGCCAGGGCGTGTTCCAGGGCCTTGCCGGCATCCTGCACCCGCCAGGCCATGCCACAAACGGAGGGGCCGTGGGCAACGGCAAACTCGGCGGCCTGACTGTGGGGCTGAGCGTTGATGATGAAGTTGATGTCGCCCTGGCGGTAGAGCCAGGCTTCCTTGCTGCGGTGCTTGGCGATCTCAGTGAATCCCAGCAGGGCAAACAGCTGCTTGAGCTTGCCAATGCCCTCGGCATTGGGGGCGGTGTACTCCACAAACTCGAAGCCATCGGTCCCCAGAGGGTTGTAATCCATAGAGGTCATTTTCTTCTCCCTTGTTGATCGCTGTGGACCGTCCGCCCTTCTGTTTATGGGTGAGGCGGTACGGTGGCGGCGACAAACCTTTTGTCGACACACTGGTAACCAAACGCTAACAAAGGATGGCGATACGTGACAGAGATCACAGGAAAGAGAGGGGGAGGAGAAGATGTCACCCCTGGTTTACAGGGGTGACATAGAGCTATCAAATCAACTACTTACGCTTTTTTCCTATGCCGTATTCCCGCAGCTTGTTGGCGATGGCCGTGTGGGAAACCCCCAGCTTCTTGGCCAGCTGACGGGTGCTGGGATAGGCGGGATAGAGGCGCCTGAGCAGACTGGACTCGAACTGCTTGACCGCCTGCTCCAGGGTGCCCTCGAACTCCTGGTCGAAGTAACCAAAGCCCTCGGTCCAGGCGGGCAGACGCAGGTCGTCTGAGCCGATCTCCCCCATCCCTTCGGCCATGGAGACCGCCCGAAACAGGGCGTTCTTCAGCTGACGCACGTTACCCGGCCAGGCGTAGTGACGAATAAACTCACGGCACTCACCGGAGAGCTGACGGGAGGGGCTGCCCAGCTGCTGGCTGTAGTGCTCCAGGAACAGCTCCGCCAGGGGAACGATGTCCGCCTGACGCTCCCGCAGAGGCGGCAGCATCAGGTTGAGTACGTTAATGCGGTAGTAGAGGTCTTCGCGGAATTTGCCCTGCTGGCAGAGGTCGGAGAGATCCTTCTGGCTGGCACAGATGATGCGCACATCCACGGCGATCTCCTCGTCGTCCCCGACCCGGCGGAAACGGCCATCCTGGATGAATCGCAGCAGCTTCACCTGGAGCTGGGCAGACATGTCCGCCACCTCATCCAGGAAGATGGTGCCGCCGTTGGCCTGCTCGATCACCCCTTTTTTGATGGGTTGACCGGGCGCAGACGCCAGGCCAAACAGCTCGCTCTCCGCCACCGCGTCGGGCAGGGAGGCGCAGTTGATCACCACGAAGGACTTTTCTGCCCTCAGGCTGGCATCGTGGCAGGCGCGGGCCATCAGCTCCTTGCCGGTACCGGTTTCACCACTGATCAGCAGCGGCGCTTCCAGCTGGGCCATGCGCCTGGCCTGCTCCAGCAGCGCCTTCATCTTATCGCTCTGGGCCAGCACGGTATCGAAGCCGGTCACCTGCTGCTGCAGGGCATTGAACTGCTTACCCACCCGGGAGGGGGATTTCAGCAACACCACGGCACCGGCTAGGGAGGTGCCCTCGGATCCGACCTCTGGCAGGTGGATGGGGAACATCTCCGCCAGGTAATCGCTGCCCTGGACCTGTACCCGGCTGGCCTGGGGAAGCACCTCCTCAGATTGCAGCCAGCGCTGGAAGCCGAACCCCTGAACCCAGTTGCTGAGTAGCTGCCCCTCCACCTCATCGCGGGCGCTGCCGAGAATGGCCACCGCTGAATCGTTGGCCATGGTGATCTTCAACTTGGTGTCGATGGAGAGCACCGCATCGGGCAGGGTGCTGAGGAGGGTTTCCAGGGCGTAGTGCTCACGCTCGGAGGGCATAAAGGGAACGGTGCGGACATCCTTTACCGCGTCAATTTTACGCAGGATAGGCAGCAGCACGGCCAGCTCATCGAAGCTCAAATCCGGCAGCTGCAGGTAGATGTAGCCCTGACTCTCTGCATCGATGGCGTTGACGTTGATCTGGTGCTGTTCCAGCACTTCCAGAATCGCCCTGGCCAACCCGATGCGGTCGTCACAACTCACTTCCAGGCGCATAAAAGGTCCTAAATTGCTGTTCGATAAAGACTCATGATACCCCTATTCGTCAGAGCACACTACGCTGTCAGTAATTGTTTACAATTTATTGGGTGTTTTTTAGCCAGAGATCGGAGCTGTTGGCATCGCTTTTGACTGCTGTCCAATGGGCCGAAGCAATAAAAAGGGCACCCTGGGGTGCCCTGTCACCGAGAAACCGGAATCAATCCAGCAACTGGTCGGTCTTGGCCGCCATGATGAAATCGTTTTTGTGCAGGCCATTGATGGCGTGGGTCCACCAGGTAACGGTCACCTTGCCCCACTCCAGCAGAATACCGGGGTGATGGAACTCCGCCTCTGCCAGCTCAGCCACCTTGTTGGAGAAGGCCCAGGCCAACTTGAAGTTTTTGAACTTATAGACCCGCTCCAGCTGCATGACCCCGTCATACACCGGCGTGGACCAGTCGGGGATCTCCCGCATCAGCTGCGCCAGCTCTTCATCGGATACGGTGGGCGCACCGGCCTGGCAGGCTTCGCATTTCATTTGTGACAATTCAGACATTAGCTTTTCCCTTTAGGGCCTGTAGCCCTTAGCTTACTTTTTGTTTTGGCGGAAACTTCGGCTCATGCAGCCCCAACTCCTGGGCCTGCTTGACCAGGGACATGAGATCCAGTTCGGCGATGTCGAACAGATCGTCCAGGTGATTCAGTACATAGTAGATGGGCTGCATGATGTCGATGCGGTAGGGGGTGCGCAGGGCATCCAGCACCGACATGCTCACCCGCTCAGGCTCGTCCGAGAGGGCATAACGGGTCTCCCCCGGGGAGGAGAGGATGCCGCCGCCGTAGATGCGCAGCCCCTGCTCGGTCTGCACCAGGCCAAACTCCACGGTAAACCAGTAGAGCCTGGCCAAAAAGACCCTCTCCTTGGGGGACGCGGCCAGCCCCAACTTGCCATAGGTATGGGTGAAGTGGGCAAAGGCGGGGTTGGTCAGCAGCGGGCAGTGGCCGAAGATCTCATGGAAGATGTCCGGCTCCTGCAGGTAATCAAACTCCTCCCGGCTACGGATGAAGGTGGCCACGGGAAACTGCTTGTCCGCCAGCAGCTCGAAGAAATGCTGGAAGGAGATCAGTGCCGGCACCTGGGCGGTACGCCAGCCGGTGGCCTGCTCCAGTACGGCGTCGACTTCCGCCAGCTGGGGGATGCGATCCTCTGGAAGGTTCAGCTTGCGCAGCCCCTCCAGATACTGGTCACAGGCACGCCCCGGCAGCCAGCTCATCTGGCGGGCCAGCAGCTCGCTCCAGATCCGGTTCTCTTCGTCACTGTAATGAATGATGCCCTGCTCATCCGGCTGACGGGCTACGTAACTGGTGCCTTTCATAGGGCCTCCTCCAGAGTGTTGCTCTGGCTCAGGGGCGCCAGGGCCTGACGCAGATCGGCCAGCAAGTCCTCGGCGTTTTCCAACCCGGCGGAGAGGCGGATCAGGGTGTCGCTGATCCCGGCTTTCTCCCTGTCTCCCGCCTCATAGGTGGCGTGGGTCATGGAGGCGGGATGCTGCACCAGGGATTCCGCATCCCCAAGACTGACGGCGATGTTGAACAGCTTCAGCCGGTTCACAAACGCCACCGCCGCATCGAAGTCCGCATTCAGTTCCAGGGCCAGGACGCCTCCGGCGCCGCCCATCTGACTGCCCAGCAGGTGGTAACCCGAATGGGTCTTGAGCCCGGGGTAGTAGACCCGGGTCACCGCCGGATGGCCCTCAAGAAACTCCGCCAGAGTCTGGGCATTGAGGCAATGACGCTCCATGCGCAGGGCCAGGGTTTTCATCCCTCGCAGAATCAGCCAGGCATCATGGGGGGAGAGCACCCCGCCAATGTCCTTGAGGCTGCGGTGACGCATCAGCTCCAGCGGTTCGCCGTCGGCGCACACCACCCCGGCAATGACGTCACCATGGCCATTGAGGTATTTGGTGGCGCTGTGCAGCACGATGTCGATGCCCAGGCTCTTGGGCCGCTGCAGCAGCGGGGTCATGAAGGTGTTATCCACCACCGAGGTGAGTCCCTTGCGACTGGCCAGGCTGGCCACCGCCTGAAGGTCGTACACCGCCAGGTGGGGGTTGACCGGAGATTCCAGGAACAGCATGCGGGTATTGGGGCGGATGGCCGCCTCCACCGCCTGCAGGTCGGCGAAGTCCACCTGGGTGACCTCGATGCCAAACCTGGGCAGTTGCTCACTCACCAGGGAGTGGGTGCAGCCGTAGAGGCAGGTGTTGCAGATCAGGTGATCGCCGCTGCTGAGCAACCCCAGAAACACGGCGGAGACCGCGGCCATGCCGCTGGCAAAGGCGATAGCCCCCTCGGACTCCTCCAGGTGGGCCATACGGCGCTCAAACTCCGCCACCGTAGGATTCCCCAGGCGGGTGTAGATGGGCCCGCTCTGTTCCCCGGCGAAGCGGGCAGAGCCGGTTTGTACGTCGTCGAACACGAAGGTGGCCGACTGATATAAGGGCGACACCAGACTGCCCTGAGGTTCGCGGAGATGGCCGGCGTGGATCACCGCCGTCTCCGGATGCATCTTTGAAGCCATGTTGCTTAACTCCCCAATACGCACCCCTTAGTTGGATTTATGTGTATCAGATTCGTGATCTGGGGCGCACTTTTATAGCCCTACCATAATCCAGCGGCCTCAAGGCAACAGCCTGATGGGCAAATCCTCTCCCGGTTTAATGTAAATTATTTGTTACGATCCACGGTTTCCCTGGCCCGTCTCAGGGCGCCGGCGGACCAGCGGGTGAGCTCACCCAACAGCTTGCCCTGGACCTTGAGCAGCTTGGGTCTGGGGGAGATCAGCGGCAGGGGCCGGCACAGGGCCTGGGCCTGATATCCCAGGCGAGCGGTGAGCATCCCCGCCCCCAGTCCCTGGGCCACCCGGGCAGACAGTTTGCCGGTCAGTTCGGCGGTAAGCAGCTGACCTCCCAGATCCAGCACCAGCTCGCTGCCGCCGGCGTAGATCAGGTTCACCAGCATCTGTCGCACCAGCGACACGCGCCCCAGATAGCCGGGCTCGACCCCATAGAGTTTCGAAAGCTCATCGAGCATCTTCTGGTTGCGCCACAGCATCAGCGCCATGTCCATCACCGCCAGGGGACTGGCCGCCAGCATCACCGAAGCCTGGGCAGAGTAGCGGTAGATGATCGCCTCGGCCTGCTCATCTAGGGGCGCCACCAGGGTGGTGTTGGCCAGATCCAGCAGCTCCGCATCACTGTGGTGGGGCTGCTGACAACGCTCAAACTCCGACCAGCGCTCTGCCGCACCGGGCAGCTCCCGTTTCAGCCCCTCCAGCAGAGGCAGGGCCGCCCCCATCTGTTCGCTGCTGACCAGGGGATCCAGCTCCTCCCGCAAACTCTGGCGGCTCTTGAGACGGCGCAGCCGGGACAGCTCCCTTACGCTCAGGGTCAACAAACCGCCCAGGGCCAGGGCGAAAAACAGGGCATAGAGCCCGAACAGCCAGGGGCTCTGCGCCCAGGCCCGAACCAGGGTAAAACCACTCTCGACCAGTATCAGCGCGGCGCCACTGGCCAGCAGCGCCTTGCCCCACCAGCCCATGCGCCTTTTGGGAGGAAGGATCTCTACGGGCTCTGCGGCCGTCTCGGTCTCCTCCATGGGCTGTATCTGGGTCTCCAGCTCGGGGCTGAACTCCTCGGCGGCCTTAATGGGTTTCATCGCATCTTGTCTCCAATAAGAAACTGCAGGGCATAATCCAGCCTCATGTGGGGCAGCGCATCCTGCCCGTCCCACCCGGGGGGACTGAAGGGCTGAAAGCTAAAGCCCTGCTCCTGCCAGAAGCCATTGCCCGGCAACGAGGCAGGTACCTCTCCGGGAAAACGCACGCTCTTGGCGCCGCTCAGATCGGTGCCAGAGACCACAGACACCGTGCGGCCGTCGCGCTCCATCTGCCCCTGACGAGTGGCGTTAATGGCACTGAGCACCAGGGTCTCCATCTGGGTGCCGAAGTACCTGGGCTGACGCCGGGAGGACTTCATCAGGCTGTGCATCAGCTGTAGCAGGTTGTGGTGCTGGTCTACCGTAAGATGATCCGCCTTGGTGGCGGCGAACAGCACCCGGTCAATCTTGGGTCGGAACAGCCGGGTCACCATGGAGCCCGGGCCGTAGCGGAAACTGTGACTCAGGGCCTGCAGGGTCTGGGCCAGTTGCTCCACCTGATCCCGCCCCTGGTTGAGTGCGGACAGGCAGTCCACCAGCACCACCTGACGGTCCAGCCTGGCAAAGTAGTCCCGGAAGAAGGGGGTGACCACCTGGTCCCGGTAGGCCTGATAACGGGACATCAGAGTCTGACGCAGGCTGGACTCCTCGCCCAGGTTGGCCAGTTTCTCTGGTGGCAGTGGGAACCAGGCCAGTACAGGCGCGCCGGCCAGCTCCCCTGGCAACAGGGCACGGCCAGGTTGCAACAGGCTGGCTCCCCGCTGCAGCTTCAGCGTCAGCAGCAGGCTGGCATACTCCTGGGCCAGTTCGGCGATGTCCGCCTCGGTGGCGTCGGTGCTCAGGGCGGCCGCCCGGGCACACCAGGACTCGGTCAGCTCCCCCCATGCGGGCAGCTGCAACTGGGGCCAGATCTGTTCACACCACTGCTCATACTCCTGCTGCATCAGCGGCAGATCCAGCAGCCACTCGCCGGGATAGTCGATGATGTCCAGGTAGAGGGTGACCGGTCGGCCTATCTGCCCCGCCAGCCCCTTGTCCGGCATGTAGCGCAGCGCCAGACGGATCTCGCTGATGTTGCGGGTCGAAGGCGGCCAGACCGGCTGCGCCTGCTGAAGACAGGCAATGGCACCGGTGTAATCAAAGGGCTGCAGGGTCAGATCCGGCTGCGGGGCAATGCGCCCACCCAGGTAGCGACCCTGGGCCATCACCTGCCAGGCGGGCAGCTGGTGGCTCTCCGCCTGCAGCAACTGATTGACCAGGGCAGTGATGAAAGCGGTTTTACCTGCCCCGGAGATGCCGGTCACCCCAAGGCGGATGTGCCGATCCATGCCGCGCTGGGCGACCTCCTCCAGTTGGCTTGTGAGACGTTTTACCCTGTGTTTGATGGCGCTCATAGGATCACTGCTTGGTGGTAGGAGAAAAAGCTTGGGCCCGGTGGTGACACCGGGCCGAGTTATACCGAGGACGAGAGGTTATAGGTTATTGATTTCGCGCTTCAGATGGAATGCATCTGAGGTCACGTGCTTCTCCAGTCTGCGAAGACGCAGCTCCAGGTTTCGGAAGCGGGTGCTGACCTCGGTCATCGCCTTCTGGGGCGAATCACCGGCCTGCCACACCTTGGTTTTCAGCTCTGGCTGGTGGGGCTCCTGACGGGTGCTTCCCTTATCCAGCAATACCCAGGCGATGATGTAGAGCAGCAGGGGCAGGCTGAAGATACCGGTCAACAGGATGGCGGACAGGGTCACGATACGAACCAGCCACACCTCCAGGTTAAAGTGCTCGGCGAGGCCGGCACAGACCCCGGCCACCTTGCCCTGCTCCGGCAGTCGAACCAACTGACGTGGTTTATCCTTCATGCTTGGTCCTCCATTCCGGTGATTCCTGGTCCAGCAGCGCCTCCAGAGTCTGAATACGCTCACTCATCTTGTCCGCCCGGGTCAGCAGCTGGTTCAACTGCTGATACTCCTCCTCGCTCAACCCCTGAGCCAGTTGTTTCTTGCTCCGGTAGTGCAGGATGAGCCAGATGGGCGCCACAATCAGTAGAAATATGATGAGCGGCGCGATGAGGAATCCCATGATCTCTTCCATTCCGACTCCTCCCTAATCAGTCTTTCTTCTTCTTGAGCTTCTTCTTCATCTGCTCAAGTTCATCATTGATCTTCTCTTCGGCGGCCAGGGCAGCAAACTCATCCTCCAGGGACTTGGGCTGCATCATTTCGTGGGCTTCCACTTCCGCTTCGAGAGTTTCCACGCGACGCTCATACTGGTCGAACTTCATCATGGCTTCGTCAATCTTGCCGGTATCCAGCTGGCGTTTCACGTCCAGGCGGGAGCTGGCAGTCTGCTTACGCATGATGATGGTCTTCTGACGGGCGCGGGCATCATTCAGCTTGTCCTGCAGCTGGTTGATCTCCTGCTTCAGGCGCTCAATCTGCTCTTCGATGTAGACCAGCTCACGCTTGAGGGTGTCCACCAACTCGGCGCCTTTCTGCTTCTCCATCAGAGCCGCCTTGGCCAGGTCTTCACGATCCTTGCTCAGGGCCAGCTCCGCCTTGGAGGCCCAATCCTCTACCTGGGCCTCGGCACGCTCGATGCGGCGAATCGCTTCCTTCTTCTCGGCCAGTACCTTGGCGGAGGTGGAGCGTACTTCAACCAGAGTGTCTTCCATCTCCTGAATGATCAGGCGAACCATCTTCTCCGGATCTTCCGCCTTGTCCAGCAGGGCGCTGATGTTGGAGTTTACGATGTCGGCAAACCTTGAAAAAATACCCATAATCTCTTTCCTCTAAAAGTCTGTAATGGCCCTCTTGCCCTTAGTGTTACAGGAAGCGTGCCAACTTTTCACAGACCTTTATACCTTTGTTATTAAAGGGAATTTTTAAATCCCTTTATTTTGCGCCTTCCAGTCCCTATTATGAAATCCACTAACAATTAGCCAATCACACTACATCAGGGACCGATGGCCAACTCTCGTAAGCAAGACAACCTGATAGGCGAATCCAACGCCTTTCTCAGCATATTGGACCACGTGTCTCAGGTCGCGCCTCTGGATAAGCCGGTGCTCATCATCGGCGAGCGGGGGACGGGTAAGGAGTTGATCGCCGAACGACTGCACTTTCTGTCCAGCCGCTGGGAACAGCCCTATATCACCCTGAACTGCGCCGCACTAAATGAGAATCTACTTGAAAGTGAGCTATTTGGCCATGAATCCGGTGCCTTTACCGGCGCGGGGAAGCGTCATGAGGGCCGGTTCGAACGAGCCCATAAGGGCAGCCTGTTCCTGGACGAACTGGCCAACACCTCCGGGCTGATTCAGGAGAAACTGCTTCGGGTCATCGAATACGGTGAGTTTGAACGGGTGGGCGGCAACCGCAGCGTTCGCACCGACGTACGCCTGATCTGCGCCACCAACGAGGATTTGCCGGACCTGGCCGAACAGGGCGAGTTTCGTGCCGACCTGCTGGACAGGCTGGCCTTTGACGTGATTACCCTGCCCCCTTTGCGCGAGCGCACCGAGGACATCCTGCTGTTGGCGGAGTACTTTGCCATCAACATGGCTCGCCAGCTGCAAATGTCGATGTTTCCCGGCTTCACCAGCAAGGCCCAGCAGACCCTGTTGGAGTTCCACTGGCCCGGCAACGTTCGGGAACTGAAGAACGTGGTGGAGCGCAGCGTCTATCGCCACAACAACGATGCCCTGCCGGTGCACCAGATCATCCTGGATCCCTTCGAGTCTCCCTGGCGCCCGGAACAGAGGGTCAAGACTCAGGACAGACAGAGTCCGCCTCCGGTCTCCTCCGCCCCCGTGGCCCCAGAGCCCGCCACTCCCTCGGCTCCGGCAGGCGGCGCCACCAATGGCAAGCCGGTACTTCCCCTGGACTTCAAGGAAACGGTGCAATCATTCGAAGTGGATCTGCTCAAACAGGCCCTGGAGGAGAGTCAGTTCAACCAGAAACGCACCGCCGAGATGCTGGGGCTGAGTTACCATCAGCTGCGCGGCATTTTGAAGAAGTACGATCTGTTATGAAATCAGGCTGATGATCCCTGGCGGCAGCTTTGATACACTAGCCGGATCCCAGAAACGTCAGTTAACCCAATGACTCACTTTCGTGTTCTAGCGGCGCTGCTGCTGCTCTCCCTCATCCAGGGTTGCAGCCGCACCGATTCCGCCCCCACCCAGGGACTGGTGTACTGCTCCGAGGCCAACCCGGAGCTGTTTAATCCCCAGTTGGTGACCTCCAGCAGTACCCTGGACGCCAGCTCCAAGCAGATCTACAACCGGCTGCTGGGGTTCGATGATGTCAGCGGTGAGCTGATTCCCGAACTCGCCGAAAGCTGGCAGATCTCCGAAGATGGCCGCCGTTACCGCTTCACTCTCCGCAATGACGTCTGGTTTCAAAGCAATGAACGCTTCAGCCCCAGCCGCCCCTTCGATGCGGATGATGTGCTGTTCAGCTTCAACAGGATGATCGACAGTGACCACCCCTATCACAGCGTGGGTGGCGGTCAGTACCCCTTCTTCCAGAGCATAGAGCTGGCCGAAAACCTGCTGGCGGTGCACCGGCTGGGTGACCACCAGGTGGAGTTCGAACTGCGCCAGCCCGATTCCACCTTCCTCACCAACATCGCCACCGATTTCGCCGTCATCCTGTCGGCGGAGTATGGTCAGCACCTCTACCGGGACGGGGAGATGGAACTGATTGACCATCAGCCCATTGGCACCGGCCCCTTCCAGTTGGTGGAGTTCAAGAAAAACCAATATGTGCGCTACAAGCGCCACAGCGGCTACTACCGTGGACCTGCGGCCATGGAGCAGCTGATTTTCGATATCACGCCCAATGCCACCGGCCGAATGATCAAGCTGATTGGCGGTGACTGCGATGTGGCCGCCCTGCCCCAGGTGGGCCAACTCTCCCTGCTTCAGGAGTACGATGACCTGCAGCTGGAAGCCCAGCCCGGATTCAACGTGGCCTACTGGGCGTTCAACACCCAGAAGCCCCCCTTTGATCAGCTGACGGTACGCCGGGCCCTGGCCATGGCGGTAGACCGGCAGAAGATCCTCAAGGCGGTATACCACAACACCGCCGCCCGGGGCGCCGGCCTGCTGCCCCCATCTCCTGGGCCTACCAGGAGAGCACCACAGAGCTGCCCTACAACCCTGAACTGGCCCGAACGCTGCTGACCCAGGCTGGACTGGCGGGCATGAGCCTGGAGATCTGGGCGCCCCCCATAGGCCGAAGCTACAACCCCAACGCCATCAAGACCGCCGAACTGATTCAGCAGGATCTGGCGGCCATCGGCGTCACGGTGATCATCAAGAGCTACGACTGGAGCCTGTTCACCACCATGCTGCGTCAGGCGGAACACGACTCGGTGCTGCTGGGCTGGAACGCCGACAACACGGATCCGGATAACTTCTTTACCCCCATACTGAGCTGCAGTGGCCTGGTCTCGGGCACCAACCACGCCCGCTGGTGCAGTCGCGAATTTGATGCCCTGTTGCAGCAGGCCCGAAGCAATGAGGACAGAACCATGCGCCGCATCCAGTACCATCAACTGGAGCAGCATCTGGTGCAGCAGGTGCCTCTGCTGCCCCTGGCTCACGCCACCCGGACTCTGGGCCGAATGCGCCATCTGGAGGGCCCGATACTGACAACGGTAGGCGGCATCCGCTTTGGCCAGGTTAAGAGGGCTGACTGATGCTGAGCTACCTGCTTCGACGTATCAACCTGTTTGTGCTCACCACCCTGATGCTGTTTGCGGTGGTTTACTCGGTCACCCTGGCCCTGCCCGGCGACCAGGTGGCCAACCTGTCCGGAGTGCGCGACCCAAGCATCGCCGAGATGGCGGAGATCAACCACACCTACAAACTGGAACACGGTCCCATCGTCGGTTACGTGGCCTACGTCAGCACCCGGCTGCGCGGTGATTTCGGCGTCTCCATGAACTCAGGTGAGGCCATTGCCGACCAGCTGCTGCAGGTGCTGCCGGCCACCCTGGAGCTGGGCATGCTCTCGGTGGGGCTGGCCCTGCTGATCGGCATTCCCATCGGCATGCTGGCCACTCTGAGCCGCAACCCCACGGTGCAGCGGGTGGTGATGACCCTGACCCTGGTGGGCTTCTCCCTGCCGGTATTCTGGCTCGGGCTGTTGCAGATCATCACCTTCGGCATCCAGTTTGACTGGCTGCCCGCCTCGGGGCGCATCAACCTGATGTACGACATTCCCGACTTCAGCGGCCTGCTGCTGGTGGACATCTTCCTCTCCGACAGCCCCTGGCGAGGCGCCGCCATGGCCGACGCCTGGGCCCACCTGGTGCTGCCGATGTCCGTGGTCATGGTGTTGCCACTGACCATCATCATCCGCATCACCCGCTTTGCCCTGGCCGAAGAGCTGGAGAAGAACTACATCCGCGCCCTGGAGGCCCGGGGCATCTCCAGATATAAGCTGATCATGAATCATGCCCTGCCCAACGCCCTGGCCTCGGTACTGAGGGTGCTGGCGCTGCAGCTGGGTCCTATCGCCAGCTCCATCATCATTGTGGAGCTGCTGTTCTCCTGGCCGGGTGTGGGCGCCTGGCTGGTGGCAGCCCTGCGCCAGGGAGACTACACCGCTCTGCAGGGAGGGGTATTGACCATCTCCCTGTTCATCGTATTCCTGAGCATCATGTTTGACGTGGCCCACACCACGCTCAACCCCATCAGCCGGAAAGAGATCTATGGGCAACGTTAATATCTACTACGAGGAGAAGATCCCCTCCCTGTGGCAGACCATCTGGGAGAGTTTCACCCGAAACCCCCTGTCGCTGATCGGTCTGTGGGTGCTGATGCTGATCCTCTCCATGAGCCTGCTGGGGCCCTTCGTCGCTCCCTACTCCGCTTCCTACCAGGACCCCTCGGCCCTGCTGGTGCCCCCCTCCTGGGCCGACGCCGGTTCGGTGGAACACTTCCTGGGGACGGACGACCTGGGGCGGGATCTGTTTTCGCGCATCTTGCAGGGGGCCCACCTCACCTTCGGCTATGCCCTGGTGATCGTGCTGCTCTCCCTGGTGTGCGGCTTCCTGATTGGCAGCCTGTCCGGTATGACCAAGGGACTGAAGGCCAGTGTGCTGTCCCACCTGCTGGACACCCTGCTCTCCATGCCCTCGCTGGTACTGGCGATCCTCTTTGCCGCGGTTCTGGGCCCCGGACTGGACAACGTCATCTGGGCAGTGGGCCTCTCCCTGGTGCCCCGCTTTGTGCGCACCGTGCACAACGCCGTCCATGAAGAGGTGCAAAAGGAGTACGTGGTGGCGGCTCGCCTGGACGGCGCCGGCACCTGGCAGGTGTTTTACGACTCCATCCTGCCCAATGTATGGAACCCGGTGATTGTTCAGACCACCCTGGCGTTCTCCGTGGCCATCCTGGATATCGCCGCCCTGGGCTTCATTGGCCTGGGGGCGCAGTCGCCCTCGCCGGAGTGGGGCGCCATGGTCGAACAGGGACTGGACAACCTGCTGACCGCCCCCTGGACGGTCACCATGCCGGGCATGGCGATTTTGTTCAGCGTACTGGCCACCAATGTGGTGGGTGAAGGGCTGCGCCAAGCCCTGCTGGAGGGCCGCGGCTGATGCATCTGCTCGACATACGCAACCTCACCATTGAGCTCAACACCCCCCACGGCTGGCTGGTGGCGGTGGAGAAGTTCAGCCTGACCCTGCAGGAGGGCGAGATCCATGGCCTGGTGGGCGAGTCCGGCTCAGGCAAGAGCCTGCTGGCCCAGGCGATCATGGGCATCACCGACAAGCGCACCCGCATTGTCGCCGACCGCCTGAGCTGGCGCGGTGAAGATCTGCTGACCATGTCCATCAACAAGAGACGCAAGCTGATGGGGCGGGAGATTGCCATGATCTTCCAGGAACCGGGCTCCTGCCTGGATCCTGGCAGCCGCATCGGCGGCCAGCTGATCGAGGCGATGCCGGATTTCGATGATCTGCCCTGGTGGAAGCGCCCCAAGGCGCGCAAGGAGATGGCCATCGACCTGCTGCACCGGGTCGGGGTGAAGGACCACTCCCGGGTGATGCGCGCCTTCCCCTGGGAGCTGTCCGAGGGCCTGGCACAGAAGGTGATGATCGCCATGGCGGTGTCCCACCGTCCCAAACTGCTGATCGCCGATGAACCCACCACCGGACTGGAAACCGCCACTGCCGCCCAGATCTACCGTCTGCTGTCCAAGCTGAACCAGACCAAGAACGTGGCCATCTTGCTGATCAGCCATGATCTCAACTCGGTGGCGCGCTGGAGCCACAACCTGAGTGTGCTCTACTGTGGCCAGATGATGGAGTCCGGCTCGGTGAAGGCCCTGATCAAGGAGCCCCGTCACCCCTACACCCAGGCCCTGATCGCCAGTGCCCCCAGCGCCAACATGTCGGTGCTGCCCAAGCGTCAGCTCAATACCCTGGAGGGGATGATTCCGCCGCTGCAGCACCTGCCCATCGGCTGCCGCCTGGGGCCCCGCTGTCCCCACGCCCGACGCGAGTGCGTAAATCCGCCTCGGATCGCCACCAAGAACGGCCATGCCTACCGCTGCCACTTTCCGCTGCAGGCGGAGGAGGAGAGAAAATGACCGAGCCGCTGCTGCAGGTCAAAGACCTGTCCAAGAAGTTTCCGGCGGGCTACCGGCGCTTTCGCAAGGTGTATGACACCGCCCTGGAGCCGATCTCCTTCGAGCTCTACCCCAAGGAGACCCTGGCCTTCGTTGGGGAAGCGGGCTCGGGCCGAACCACCCTGGCCAAGATCCTCGCCGGCGCAGAGCAGCGCAGCAGTGGCGAGATCCTGCTCGATGGTGAGCATCTGGAGATGATGGATCACAAGCGCCGCTGCAGTCTGATTCGGATGATCTTCCAGGACCCCACCACTTCCCTGAATCCGCGCCAGCGCATCGGGCAGCTGCTGGAGGAGCCGCTGAAGTTCAATACCAGCCAGGACAAGGAGGAGCGTCAACAAACGGTCAACCGCATCCTGAGGAAGGTGGGACTGCTGCGGGAACATGGGGACTTCTATCCCCATATGATCTCCCACGGCCAGAGGCAACGGGTGGCCATCGCCCGGGCCCTGATGCTGGAACCCAAGGTGATCATCTCCGATGAGGCGCTGTCGGGACTGGACTCCTCCCTGAGGGCCCAGTGCGTCAACCTGCTGCTGGAGCTGCAGCAGAAGCTGGGGCTGAGCTACATCCTGATGTCCCACGACCTGGGGCTGGTGCGCCACATGAGCGACAGGGTGATTGTGCTCAAACGGGGCGTGGTCGTAGAGGAGGGGCGCACCACAGAGGTGTTTGCCAACCCCCAGCACAAATACACCCGGCGGCTGCTGGAGGAGCAGATGCTCACCATCGAGCAACCGGTGTAAGCACAAAAAACGGGGAGCCAAGGCTCCCCGTTTTTTGTGCTGAGTGTGATCAGTCGCGGAAGTTCTCGAACTGGAACGGCTGGCCCAACTCCGCCTCGCGCACCAGAGCCATCACCGCCTGCAGGTCGTCGCGTTTCTTGCCGGTGACCCTCAATTTGTCACCCTGAATCTGAGACTGCACCTTGAGCTTGCTGTCCTTGATCATCTTCACCAGCTTCTTGGCCACGGGCTGCTCGATGCCCTGCTTAAACTTGACGTTACGGGAGAAGGTCTTGCCACTGTGCACGGCTTTCTCATCCACCTCCATGGCACTGGTGTCCACCTTACGGGCCGCCAGGGCACCGCGCAGGATGTCTTCCATCTGCTTGAGCTGGAAATCGGACTCGGTCTTCATGGTCACCACCATCTCCGCCAGGGAGAAGCTGGCTTCCACGCCACGAAAATCGAAGCGGTTGGTCAGCTCACGGCTGGCGTTGTCCACCGAGTTACGCAGCTCCACCGCGTTTACCTCGGACACTATATCGAATGAAGGCATCTAAATCTCCTTGCAAAGCCTGTGTCGGCTGAATCTGTTGATGCCAAAGAGTTTACTCCCAGGCACCGGCATCGCAAGGCGCAAAGGGCCAAAAGCGGCAATTGGTCATGGCCTGGCGGCCCCCGGGCGGCTATTATTGCTGCCATGATGATTTTGACCTCCCCCAATCCGCAGCAGCGGCTCTGGTTCAGATTCAGCCTGCTGCTGATGCTGGCGGCCTTCTCCTACCTGCTGTTCGGTAAGCCCAGTTACCCTCAGCCCATTGCCCATACCGACAAGCTGGGGCACCTGTTTGGTTTCGCCGCCCTGGCGATGATGCTGCACCTGGCCTTCGACTGGCCCCGCTGGCAGCAGCTGCTGGTGCTGGCAGGCTACGCCGGCCTGGTGGAACTGGTGCAGTCCAGGCTGCCCTACCGCCAGGCGGATCCCATGGATTTCCTGGCCGACATGGCCGGTGCCCTGATGTTTCATCTGTTTCTGATGCTGGTGGTGAGATGGCAGAACCGGTAGCCATAGTCGGCGGCGGCGCCATCGGCCAACTGATGGCGGGCCTGCTGGCACAGCAGGGGATCGAAGCGGTGATCATTGGCCGCCCCGGCAGTCACAATGAGGTTAGGGCGCACCAACTGACCACCCTGGAAGGCGAGCGGTTCCACCACAAGGTGCGCCACCTGACGCCCGACGCTCTGCCCCCCAGCCAGGCGCTGCTGGTGACCACCAAGGCCTACCAGGCCCAGGAGGCGGCAACGCCCCTGCTGTCAAAGGTGACGGGTGACACTCCCATAGTGCTGCTGCACAACGGGCTGGGGCCCCAACAGACGCTGGCCAGAGACTTTCCCGAGCACAACTGGTGGGCAGGCACCCTGACCGATGGCGCACTGCGTCAGGGACAGGGGGCGGTGAAGCACACCGGCCTGGGGCAACGTTTCGCCGGCTCTTTGCGACACAGAGGCCCATTGCCCGAGGCCCTGGCGGCCATCGGCTTTGAGCGGGATGACAACATCGAACTGAGGCTGTGGCACAAGCTGGCGGTCAATGCCCTGATCAATCCGCTGACGGCGCTGCATCGCTGCCCCAATGGCGAACTGACCCAGGCCAGGTACCTGCCCACCCTGACGCGATTGAGCGACGAGCTGGCCCGGGTGGCCGCCAGCCAGGGCGTGCCCATGGAAGCACAGGAGATATTGGCCCTGGGGCTGAAGGTAGCCGAGGCCACGGCTCAGAATCGCTCCTCCATGCTCTCCGACGTAGAGGCAGGCCGTCCCACGGAAATTGAGGCGATCAGTGGCTTCGTGGTTGCCCTGGCGGACGACGCGGGCATTGAGGTGCCCACCCACAGAGACAACCTGGATAGGGTCAGGGCTCTGCGGCCGAGCTGAACCTCAAACGCCAGCCCTAAAAAAACCGCCTTTCGGCGGTTTTTCTGTCTTGGGCGATTAGGGGCGGTACACCTTGATGTTGCTGTAGCCCTGCTCCTTGAGATAGAGGGCCTGCAACTTGGACATCACGCCGCGATCGCAGTAAAGCAGGTAGGTGCGCTGCTGGTCCAGCTCCTTGAACTGAGAGCCGAGCTTGAAGAAGGGCAGGGTCACCACTTCGACGCCGTCCAGCTGCAGCGGGCTCTGCTCCTCCTCTTCGGGCGGGCGGATATCCAGAACCACGGCACCGTCGATGGGGCTGTCCACGGTTTCCATTTCGGTCACCTTGGCCTGCTCCTCTTTGGCAATATCACGAATGTCCATCATCTTGGCCTCCGCCATCACACGCTCCACCAGATCCTCGGAGAACTTGGCCTCCTCCTCCTCGATCTTGGAGAGTACCGCTTTCACGGTCGGTTTCTGAGAGATCACGCCGCAGTATTCAGGCATGCTGGCGGCAAACTCCTCGGTGCCGATCTCCCTGGCCACGTCGATGATCTCCTGCTTGTCCCAGGTCACCAGGGGGCGAAGGATCACGGTGTCGCTCACCTTGTCGATGACATTGAGGTTGGTCAGGGTCTGGCTGGACACCTGACCCATGGCCTCACCGGTCACCAGGGCGGGGATGTTGTACTTCTGAGCCACCCCACTGGCCACCTTCATCATCATCCGCTTGAGAATCACGCCCATCTGGCCGTTGTCGATGCGCTCGAGGATCTCCTCCACCACGGGTTCGAAGGGGATGGAGATGAACCGCACCTTGTGGGAGGAGCCATACTTGTTCCACAGGTAGTAAGCCACCTGCTTGACCCCCTGCTCGTGAGCGGCGCCGCCGAGGTTGAAGAAGCAGTAGTGGGTACGAGCACCGCGCTTGATGCACTGGAAGCTGGACACGCCGGAGTCGAACCCACCGGAGATCAGGGAAAGCACGTCCTCCTGGGTGGCGATGGGGAAACCGCCCATGCCATCATGACGCTTGTGCACCAGGTAGAGCTTGTCGTCTTCAATCTCCAGGCCGATCACCACATCGGGATCCTTGAGGCGAACCCCCACGGCTTCGGTGTGCTGATTCAGGCCGCCGCCCACATAACGCTCCACCTCGAGAGAGTTGAAGTCGTGTTTGCCGCGACGCTTGGCACGCACGCAGAAGGTCTTGCCCTTGAGGCGCTCGGTGAACACCGGCAGCGCATGCTGATAGATGTCGTCCAGGGTCTCGAAGTTGTACTGGCGCACCTCCATGAAGTGGTGGATGCCCGGCATGTTGCTCAGGGATTCCACCAGTTTGGCGGTGTTGGCCGGATCGTCATTGCTGCTGGCGGCACTGATGTGATCCCAGTTGAAGCGAACCCGCACAGTCTCGTCCGTCTTACGCAACACATTGCGAATGTTGGACTCGAGCAATTTACCGAAGCGCTTACGCACCGATTTGCTCTTAATCATGATCTCGGGATGCAGCTTAACGATAAATTTCATGAGCTTCCTGTACGGGCAAAAAATCAAAGCGCGGCATTATACCTGAGCTTATGCATCTGGGGAACCGCTGGCAGAGAGGACCGAAGGCCACGTCACAAGGGACGTGACCCCGCTCAGGTTACTGAACGGCCGGGATCTCTTCGGAAAGTTTAGGCTTACCTTGGGTGATCGCAATCTCCACCCGTCGGTTTTTGGCTCGACCGGCCGCTTCGTCGTTGCTGGCCAGGGGCTGGGTGTTGGCCTTACCGATGACCTCCATGCGGTGAGGTTCAAACCCCTCCACTTTGATCATCTCATGGGCCACAGAGACCGCTCGCTGGGCGGAGAGCTCCCAGTTGGAACGGTAGAGTTCGTTGTTGATCACCGCGTTGTCCGTGTGCCCTGTGATGGTGATGATGCCGGGCACATCCTTGAGCAGGCCCGCCACCGCGGCGATCACCGGACGGAACTTGGGCTGCAAGAACGCCGAGTTGGCCGGAAACGCCCCCTTCTCACGGATGCGAATCATGATCTGCTGGCCCAGGGACTCAATCTCGATGGCCCCATCCTCGATCTGCTCCTGAAGCTGCTCCGCCAGCTTCTTGGCCAGGGCGCTGCTCTCGGCCTGCGCCTGGGTCTGAGCCATGGTGTCCAAGGCCGGGGAGGTCTGCTCACTGGCGCCGCCCTTGAGCTTGCCGTCGTTGGTTTGCTCACTGCCGGCCACCGGGTCCTTACCCGGATCCACGTCCAGGTGGTTCTTGGTGAACTGGATGGTCTGCTGGTTGATCACCTCGATGGGGGTGGGTTCAGGCCGGCCAGGGCGAAACTCCTGGGCAATGACCGAGGTCCCCTTGGGGATGTCCTTCACCTCCAGCTTGTTCTGAACACCGAAGGCGTACTTCATGGAGCCGGCGATCTGCTTGAACTTGAGCACGTCCATCTCGGAGAAAGCCAGCAGCAGCACGAAGAAGCACATCAGCAGAGACATCAGGTCGGCAAAGGTGGCCATCCAGGCAGGAGAGCCTCCACTGGCCTTCTTCGCCGGGGCCATGTCCTCATCGCGATTGGCGGTCAGGGTCATGGACCTAATCCTCTGTGGTGGAGACGGCGCGCTGCTTCTCCGCCAGGTAGTTCTTGAGGAAGCCCTCGATCACCCTGGGGTTCTGACCGTCCTGGATGGAGAGCACCGCGTCCATGATCAGGCGGCGGTTGAGCATCTCCTCACCCATGCGCAGCTCCAGCTTATCGGCGATGGGCGCCGCCACCATGTTGGCGATAATGGCGCCATAGAGGGTGGTCAGCAGGGCCACCGCCATGGCGGGACCGATGGATTTGGGGTCATCCATGTTGTTGAGCATGGCCACCAGACCAATCAGGGTGCCGATCATCCCCATGGCCGGGGCCACATCCGCCAGGGCGCGGAAGATGCCCGAGCCACTCTGATGGCGCTCCATGGTCAGGCCGATGTCCTTGGCCAGGGCCTGGCGCACCACAGAGGCATCGTGACCATCCACCAGCAGGTCGACCGCTTTCTGCATGAAGCTGTTGTTGATCTCCGCCTCTTCCAGGGCCAGAAAGCCCCCCTTGCGGGCGGAGTCGGCCATCACCACCGCCTGCTCGATAAGATCTTCCGGCTTATCGATTTTGAACATGAACGCCTTGGCAGCGATCTTGATGGCTCCGAGGAACTGCTTGATGTTGTACTTCATCATCACGACGAACAGGGAGCCACACACCACGATGAGGATCGAAGGGATGTTGACGAAAACGCCGGGGTCACCCCCGTCCATCATCGCCATGATCACGAATGCAAAGGCGCCTAATAGGCCAACTAGGGTCGCGAGATCCACAAACTCTCCTGATCTGTCTGAATTTCTGATCGTCCCAACAGGGGGAACTAGGTAGTCTATTGTCTTTATCGGTCCAATCGAAGGCAAGTTTAATGAAATTTCAGCTTCGGCCTGGACCTCCATTGATCCGGGGTCGACAAAGCAGTACCTTTGTCCAGCACTTCAAGGAGCCGAAAGATGGCAAAAAAACCGGACAACCTAAGTTTTGAACAGGCGCTGTCGGAGCTGGAGCAGATTGTTGGCAATCTGGAACAGGGAAACCTGCCGCTGGAGCAGGCGCTGAAACAGTTTGAGCGAGGCATTCACCTCGTGCGGGCCAGCCAGAGCAAGCTGACCCAGGCAGAACAGAGCGTACAGATGCTTACCAGGGATGAGGAAGGCGACGCACAACTGGTTGATTTCGAATCTCAGGAGTAAGCATGCTTAGCGCTGCCCTGACCCGTTACCGTGAACGGGTCGACCAACACCTAATCCACCAATTTGATTCCCTGCCCCCCTGCGCGCCCGGCCTGTTGGAAGCGATGCGTTACGGCACCCTGCTGGGCGGCAAACGGGTCCGGCCTTTTCTGGTCTACAGCGTGGGCACCATGCTGGGCGCCGATGAGAAGACCCTGGATCCCCTGGCGGCGGCGGTGGAATGCATCCACGCCTACTCGCTGATCCACGATGATCTTCCGGCCATGGACGATGATGACCTGCGCCGGGGCCAGCCCACCTGTCACATCGCCTTCGACGAAGCCACCGCCATTCTGGCCGGAGATGCGCTGCAGACCCTGGCGTTCGAGATTCTGGCCGAGGCCGACCTGCCCGACGCCCTGGAGGGCAACCGGGTGGCCATGTTCCGCGCCCTGGCCAGGGCCTCAGGCTACCAGGGGATGTGCGGCGGCCAGGCGATCGATCTGGCTTCCACCGGCAAACGTATTCCCTTAGAAGCGCTGACCCAACTGCACCGGCTCAAGACAGGTGCCCTGATTCGGGCCAGCGTGGAGTTGGCAACCCTGGCGGTGCCCAACCTGGACCCGGCTCACCGCACCGCCCTGGTGGAATATGCCGAAGCCATCGGGCTGGCGTTCCAGGTTCAGGACGACATCCTGGACATCACCGCCGACACCGAACAGCTTGGAAAACCCCAGGGTTCGGACGCCGATGCGGATAAGAGCACCTTCCCTGCCCTGCTGGGTCTGGAAGGGGCTTGTGAGGTGGCGCAGAGTCTCCATAAAGATGCCCTGACATCTTTGGCCCAGTTGCCATACAATACTGAACTACTTACTGACTTTGCCCGATACATCATCGAGCGAGGCCAATAATCACGATAACAAGAAGCGACTGTCATAATGAGTCTGGATCTGAACGATTATCCACTCCTGTCCAAGGCATTGATGCCTCAGGACCTGCGCACCCTGCCCAAGGCCGACCTGCAAGCGGTGGCGGATGAACTCCGTCAGTACCTGCTGCGCTGCGTGAGCCACTCTTCGGGCCACCTGGCTTCCGGCTTGGGAGCTGTGGAGCTGACGGTCGCATTGCACTACGTGTACAACACCCCCTTCGACCGCCTGGTGTGGGATGTGGGTCATCAGGCCTACCCCCATAAGATCCTCACCGGCCGCGCCAAAGAGATGCCCACAATCCGTCAGAAAGACGGCCTGCATCCGTTCCCCTGGCGTGAAGAGAGCGAGTACGACACCCTGAGCGTGGGTCACTCCACCACCTCCATCTCCGCCGCCCTGGGTATGGCCATCGCCGCCGACCGCGAAGGGCAGGATCGCAAGGTGGTGGCGGTCATCGGTGACGGCGCCCTCACCGGTGGCATGGCGTTCGAAGCCCTGAACCACGCCGGCGACATCCACAAAGACATGCTGGTGATCATCAACGACAACGAGATGTCCATCTCCGAGAACGTCGGTGCCCTGAACAACCACATGGCCAGGCTGATGTCCGGCCGTCTGTACACCACCATTCGTGAGGGGGGCAAGAAGGCCCTCTCCGGTGTGCCTCCCATCAAGGAGCTGGCACGCCGTGCCGAGGAGCACCTGAAGGGGATGGTGGTGCCGGGCACCCTGTTTGAGGAGCTGGGCTTCAACTACATCGGCCCCATCGATGGCCACGATGTCAGCGGTCTGGTGGACACCCTGCGCAACATGCGCAACCTCAAGGGTCCGCAGATTCTGCACATCATGACCAAGAAGGGTAAAGGCTATAAGCCTGCGGAAGAGGATCCCATCAGCTACCACGGCGTACCCAAGTTCAACGTCGAGGAGTCCAAACTGCCCAAATCCAAGCCCGGCCAGCCCACCTTCTCCAAGGTGTTCGGTGACTGGCTGTGCGATATGGCCGCCAAGGACAACAAACTGATGGGGATCACCCCGGCCATGCGCGAAGGCTCCGGCATGGTGGAGTTCTCCCAGCAGTTCCCTGACCAGTACTTCGATGCGGCCATCGCCGAGCAACATGCGGTGACTCTGGGTGCCGGCTTTGCCTGTGAGGGTTATCACCCAGTGGTGGCCATCTACTCCACCTTCCTGCAGCGCGCCTACGACCAGGCGATCCACGATGTGGGCATCATGAACCTGCCTGTGCTGTTTGCCATCGACCGTGGCGGCCTGGTGGGCGCCGACGGCCAGACCCACCAGGGTGCCTTCGACCTCTCCTACCTGCGCTGCATTCCCAACTTCACCGTGATGGCGCCGGCGGACGCCAATGAGTGTCGCCAGATGCTCTACACCGGCCACATGATGGATAGCCCGGCGGCGGTGCGCTACCCCAGGGGCACCGGCCTCAAGGTGGAGATTCAGGAGGAGATGGAGACCCTGCCCATCGGCAAGGCGGAGATCCGTCGTCAGGGCAAGGGGCTGTGCATCTTCAGCTTCGGCACCCTGCTGCCCTACGCCCTGGAGGCGGCCGAGCAGCTGGACGCCACCGTAGTGAACATGCGCTTCGTCAAACCCATCGACGAGGAGATGGTTCAGCAGATGGCCAACAGCCACGAACGCCTGGTGACCCTGGAAGAGAACGCCATCATGGGCGGCGCCGGCTCGGCGCTGATCGAATGCATGAACCGCCACAAGATCGCCAAACCGGTACTGCAACTGGGCCTGCCTGACCGCTTCATTGAGCAGGGCACCCAGGAGGAGATGCACACTGTGTTGGGCCTGGATGGGCCGGGCATCCTCAAACAGGTGGCCGACTACTTCGGCGACTGAGCCCCCTTCCCAAACAAAACCGGAGCCTGACTCCGGTTTTTTTATGGCGTTTGGCCGGAGCACAGAACACTCATTTCGAGCCAGGGCACTTTTTCCGAGGGGGGTTCAGTGGCAAAGTGAGCGCCACTGCTCAGAAGGAGACCCCTATGCACTCCAGCGCCATCCTGTGGGATTACGACGGCACTCTGGTGAATTCCGCCCCGAAGAACATCAGCATCACCCTCTCCATTCTGGATGAAGTGGCCCCAAGGCTGACCGGTGACCGCCTTCCCCACTGCCTGCGCAGTGAGGCCCGCTATCACCAGGCCAATCACGCGGCGCAGAACTGGCAGGATCTCTATCAGAACTACTATGGGCTGACGGCTCAGGAAACCGCCCAAGCGGGCCCTCTGTGGGCTCAGCATCAGAGGCGCAACACCACGGCGGTCTCACTGTTTGATGGGATTAGCGAGGTGCTGGAGCAGCTTCAGGCCCTGCCCCACGGCATCTGCTCCCAGAACGATTCGCTCACCATCCGGCGCCAGCTGGAGCGCCAGGGGGTCGCGGCCCCCTTCAAGGCGGTGATCGGCTACAACGAGGTGTCTGGCGAG
The DNA here is from genome assembly GCF_030296015.1 of Ferrimonas sp. YFM. Classification (NCBI taxonomy): domain Bacteria; kingdom Pseudomonadati; phylum Pseudomonadota; class Gammaproteobacteria; order Alteromonadales; family Ferrimonadaceae; genus Ferrimonas; species Ferrimonas sp. YFM. The sequence goes on along the minus strand of NZ_AP027368.1, from coordinate 1,115,819 downwards.
ACTCAAAAGCCTCACCCGGCCGGAGGGCTGAGGTGCCTTGAAACCATGTTTGGCGGCCACAACCCAGAGACCCTGTTCTACATAGGTGACCATCAGGGCGACGTTCAGTTTGCCCGCAACCTGGGGGCTGCCCTGGGACCAAAGAGCCGGGTGATTGCGGTGGCCGCCGCCTACAGCGGCGCCTCGCCAGCTCAATGGCAGCACCAACCGGACCATGTGGCCGACACGCCGATGGCGCTGGCGGAGATCTGCCGACAATACCTCTGAGACGCCGAACGGTGTCGTTGAGCGCTTGTGCTCAGATGAAGGGTAATAAAAAAGCCAGCAACGGGTGCTGGCTTTTTTGGGCTCTGAAACGAATCAGCCGAAGAACAGCCGCCACAGCCAGCTGCGATCCAGATCCTCTTTGCACTGGTTGTACTGAGCCGCGTAGCGCTTGGAACGTGCCTCCACCTTACGGGAAGTTTTCACCAGCCACTGCTTCTTCTTGTAGCTGCCGCGCTTATAGCCGCCCCAGCCCTCATGGTAGTTAAGGTACTGGCGGTAGGCGTCCCATTTGGAGACCCCATTGATCTTGTGGCTCTTGTAGATGTACCACCCCATGAAATCCATGGCGTCGTCGAAGTCACTGCGGCTGGACCAGGAGTTGCCGGTTTCCCGGGCATACTGATCCCAGGTGACGGTCTTGGCCTGGGCGTAGCCATAGGCGCTGGAGGCCCGGCCGATGGGGATGAACCCCAAAAACCACTCCATGGGCGGCTGGGCGTTGTGCTTAAAGGAGCTCTCCTGATACATCATCGCCATGGGCACATGCACAGGCACCCCCCACTTCTCGCGGGTGTCCTTGGCGGCTTTGTACCAGTCCCGATTCTCCATAAAGATGTTGCACAGGTTCTCGGGATCTCTGGGAGGCGGCGTGGCACAGCCAACCAGAGAAACCAGAAGCGCCGAGCTCAGCAGCAGTTTTACTATTTTCATCATGGGTTTGGATGTTCGTGAGTGTCCCTGAAAGCCTTGATTCTGCCCTGAGGCACGGACAATTGCCACCTTAAGATGCTCAAAAGGCATACCGGTTACGAGCGCTATGCCACAAGGGTGAAGATTTTGCCCCTTTGTCAGCCAAAGCTGACAGGTGAGCTCTCAATTCCTGTGCCCGAATTCCCCCCGGTCCTTTACAGGCCATTGCCACACTGGTTAAATGCGCCCCTTTCTTTTTAAACCCGTCATTTTTCCAATGTCGACTGAGCTTTACCTGGTATACCTTGCCACCGTGGTCATCCTGCTGGTGGCCCCCGGCCCCATGACACTGCTGACCCTGTCTACCAGTGTCCGTCACGGCCACAAGAAAGCCCTGGCCACCGTGTTGGGCTCCAACCTGGCCGGCCTGGTATTGATGCTGCTGTCCGCCACCGGCGTCGGCGCCCTGATCACCAGCAGCCCGGCCCTGTTTGAGCTACTCCAGTATGGAGGCGCCGCCTACCTGCTGTGGCTAGGAATTTCGGCCTGGCGCTCGCGCCCCGAAGAGAACCTGGAATCCGGCTTCCGCTACCGGGACGACGCCACCGCCTTCGGCCTGTTCCGTCAGACACTGATGGTGGGCCTGGCCAATCCCAAGGGGCTGATCTTCTTTGCCGCCCTGTTTCCCCAGTTTCTGAATCCGGCAAAGCCCATGGTGCCCCAGCTGCTGGTGCTGTGCTCCACCTTTACCGCGGTGGATTTTATCGTGCTCAACCTGGTGGCCTTCGGCGGCTGTCAGCTGGCCAACCGCCTATGTAGCACCACGGCTCAGAAACGGTTCAACCGCCTGTGTGGACTGACCTTTATCGGGCTGGGCGGCGCCATGGCCATCGCCTGATATCCCAGTAGAATAAGAAAAGGCCGCTGATGCGGCCTTTTTCGTTTTTCTAGGGCTCCAATGAGCAGACCTGGGCCTGCTGTTGCCAGATGGTGGGCTCCCAGTAACGCCCTCCCTCGGCGGACTGAGAAGCGGGATCAAACCGGGCAGCCAGAGAGAACTGCTGATCCGCCTCCACCCACAGGGTCATCTCCCGATAGCTGCGGTCTCGCAGGCTCACCCCCAGCCGGGGATCGTCAATCAGTTCCACCAGGCGCAACTTGTGTTCACCGGGACGCAGGCGATAACTGGCTTTGGACACCACCGCCTGGCCATCGATGTGAGTCACCATCACCTGATACAGTCCCTGCGCCGCGGGCGGACGCACTCCGCTGGCCACCACGCCACAGGCAAACTCCTGATTGCTGGCACAGCCAGTCAGAACCCCGCCCAGAAGCAGCAGCCACCCCAGAGGTTTCACTGCTCTGATCCTTTGAAGTAGTGGTCCAGGTACTCCTCGAAGGTGCCCACCTGGTTGGCCTCCAGCGCCTGTTGTCGCTCTACAGACTCCTTGGCCTCCTGCTGCAGCCGCTGTTCCGGCAGACGTTGAGACTGACCGTCAAGCCAGTGCTGACGATGGGCCTTGGCCAGCGCCATCACCGGATTGGCCTGAGCCTTCTGTTCGGCCAGGATGCGGCCGGAGAGGGTCTGCTCAGGGTCATCGATGCACCCCTGCCAAAGATCCAGGGCATCCTGATAGTCACTGCCCTGGTCACCGTCGATCACCCGGGCAATCTTACGCCAACGCGCAAAACTCTCGGCCAGCCACTGGCTGAGAGGTTTGCTGTCGCCACAGCCTGACTCCAGTGCCAGACCAGGCTGACGTCCCCTGGCCACCACGGTATCGAAGTTGCGCTGAGTCTGTTGCTGACATTCGTCTGTCCAGCAGGGGCTGGGCAACAGCAAACAATCCAGCAGGAAGAGATCCAGCAGCAGCACCTGATCCCGGCTTACGCCGTGGGGGGCGAAGGGGTTCACATCCAGGGTGCGCACCTCGATGTACTCCACGCCGGCACGATCCAGGGCGTCCGAGGGGGTCTCGCCACTGTGAGCGGTGCGCTTGGGACGGATGGGCGAGTAAAGCTCATTCTCAATCTGCAGGATGTTGGTGTTCAGCTGCACCCGCTGGCCCCCCTCCTCCAGACCCAGTTCGGCAAAACGCTCCGACGGCAGGGTGATGGCACGCTTAAGGTCGGACACGTACTCCTGAACCGAGTTATAGCGAATGCGCAGATTGGTTTGCTCGCTGTTGGTGTAGCCCAGGTCGCTCATCCTCAGGGAGGTGGCCCAGGGCAGCACCAGCAAGCCGCTGGAGAGGGTGTCAAACTCCAGCCCCACTTCGCGACCATCCAGGAAGGAGGAACACAGGGTTGGGGAAGCCCCAAACAGGTAGGGCAGGATCCAGGCCTGATGACGGAAGTTGCGAATCATGTGGAAATAGCCGGTGGAGATGGTCTCCTGGCAGCTGTCCCCATACAGGGCTTTCCACAGCGATTTTGGCAACGAGAAGTTGAAGTGCACCCCGGCGATGGACTGCATCTTGGCCCCATAACGGCGCTTGAGTCCCTCACGGTAGAGGGTCTTCATCCTTCCGACGTGGGAGTGACCATACTGGGCGATGGGCACATCTTCCTGATGATCGATGAAGCAGGGCATGGACTGGGGCCACAACAACTGATCGCCGATGTGGTGACTGACAAAGCGATGGATATCACCCAGCTCTTCGAGCAGGCCATCGACACAGGTGTTGACCCCGGTGATCAGCTCCAGCAAAGACTCGGAAAAGTCCGTGGTGATCCACTTGTTGGTCAGGGCTGAGCCCAGGGCCTGGGGGTGGGAGTCCCGGGCCAGCAGGCCTTCGGGAAGAATGCGCAAGGCTTCCCGCTCTATCCCGCGCCCCAGAGAGCGCAGGGCGAGCCGCCCCTCCTCATTGGAGAGTCGGCTCAGGTTCCGTTCAAATTCCGTCAAGTCAGATACTCGTTAAAACGGGAGGGCGATGCCCTCCCGGTGTAGATGGAAAGGGACAATTTTACAGCGTCAGTGTGACGATATCATAGCCCAGTTCTTTCAGAGAGGGCTCAACGCTGCTTTTATCACCAACAACCAGAATGATCATTTGTGACAGGTCCAGCTGATCTTTCGCCAGGCGATTGAGTTCCTCACGGCTGATGCTGCGGATCAGGTCCCCCTGTTGCTCAACAAAGTCCTTGGGCAGGTCATAGCGTTGCAGCTTGCCCAGGAAGCGGGCTTTCTGCCCTGGGGTCTCGAAGCTCAGGGCATCGGACTGAGTCACCGAGGCCCGCATAAAGGCCAGCTCCTCTTCCGTCATCCCCTTGTCTGCGAAACCCTGAAGTTCGTCGACAAACTCCTTCACCGACGCCGCGGTGGCATCGGCACGTACGCTGGCACCAGCCACGAAGGAGCCCAGCTCGGGTCCGCCTCGGAAGCTGCTGCGGGCGCCATAGGTGTAGCCCTTGTCTTCGCGCAGGTTCAGGTTGATGCGGCTGTTGAAGGCCCCACCCAGGGGATAGTTCATCAACCCGGACTTGAAGTAGTCACCCAAGGCATCAAAGGGCATGCCGCGGCGGCCTATCTTGATCACCGATTGAGCCGCACCCGGCTTATCCAGCAGGTACACCTTGGGACCGGCCAACTGTGGCATCGCTTTCAGCGGAGCCCACTGACTGGCGTCGCCCTGCCATTGGCCCAGCCAGTTGAGCTTGGCCAGTAACTGAGCCTGATCCAGGTCAGACACCGCCACCACGCTGGCGTTGCCGGCGCGGAACTGCTCGTTATAGAAGCCTTTGACCTGATCCAGAGTCAGGGCCTGAACGCTCTCCAGGGTGCCACCGACGGGTTTACCGGCGCTGTTGCCACCGTAGAGCAACTCGCTCCAGGCGGTGTTGGCCAGCCAGCCAGGATCGTTGGCCTGGTGCTGAAGTCCCTGAATCTGCTGAACCTTGACCCGCTGGAAATCCTCATCCTTAAACGCCGGCTTGAGCAGACGCTCCTGCAACAGGGCCAGGGTGGGATCCAGGTTGGCGGTCAGGGCACTGACACTGACATAGGTACGATAGCCGGAGGCACTGACGGAGATGGAGGACCCCAGCTTCTCCAGTTCCTGAGCCATCTCAACCGTGGTAAAGGACTCGGTGGACTCGCCCATCATGGTGGCAGTGAGCTGAGCCAGACCAGCCTCGGAGGCGGAGGTCAGGCGCTGACCGCCATCGAGGGCAATCATGATCTCTGTGGTGGGGGTCTCATCGCTCTGAGTGCCGATGACATCGATGCCGTTGGCCAGGCGCTGTTGCCACAGGGCAGGTACCTTGAGCTGAGGAGCGGGACCGGATCCCGGCACCTGGCTTCGGTCGAAGCTGTCCTGAATCTGAGCCTGTTCCACCTTACCGGCGTGGCTCAGCTGATCCTTGGGAATCGGGCCCGGGGCGGTGAAACTGGCTGGCGCGGCGGCCAGGGCCAGTTGCCCCTGGGGCACGACGCTCATGATCACCGCGTGCTTGTCCTTGATGTAGGTGTTGAACACCCGCATCACGTCTTCGGCGGTGACATTGCGGTAACGGTCCAGATCCTGCTGAAGCAGGTCGGGCTCGTCGAAGAAGGTCTGGTTGTACGCCAGTGAGGTCACCTTGCCGCGGACGCTCTGCAGACCGAAGATGGTGTTGGCTTCATGGCCCACCTGGGCTTTCTTGAGATCATCGGCCAGGACACCGCGCTTCTCAAACTCGGCCACGGAGTCGCGAATCACCTTCTCGATCTCGGCCAGCTGAGGCATCTTGCCCGGGTTGGCCAGGGCGTACATGGTGAACTCGCAAGCCAGTTCCCGGCAGGGATGGCCAACGCCCGCCTGCACCGCCAGTCCGGATTTCACCAGATTCTTGTAGAAGATGGAGGTCTTGCCGCCGCCGAGGATCTCAGACAACAGGTCCAATGCTGCCTCATCCTGATGGCGGGCGTACACCGTAGGGAAGGAGAGGTAAATCAGGGGCAAGTGCACTTTGTCTTCCAGGGTGAGGTAACGGTCGGCCTCCAGAGAAGCGGGCGCCTTGGGCTGGGCGGTCACTTCCGGGCCCCTCGGGATGGAACCAAAGTACTTCACCACCCACTGCAGCACCTGCTCACGATCGAAGTCGCCGCCAATGGTCAGGGTGGCGTTGTTGGGGCCATACCAGCGCTTGAAGAAGGCGCGCAAGTCATCCACATTGCCGTTGTCCAGCTCCTCCATCCAACCGATCACCGGCCAGGAGTAGGGGTGGCCTTTTGGATAGAGCGCCTGGGAAACCAGTTCGTTGAGGCGACCATAGGGCTGGTTGTCCACCCTCTGGCCACGCTCGTTCTTAACGGTGGCGCGCTGAACCTCGAACGCCTCTTCGGTGACCGCGGGCAACAGGAAGCCCATGCGGTCCGCCTCTAGCCAAAGCATCTTCTCCAGCTGATTGGCTGGCACTGTTTCAAAATAGTTGGTTCTATCGCTGTTGGTGGTGCCGTTCAGGGTACCGCCGGACTCGGTTACCAGCTGGAAGTGCTGCTCGTCGGCGACGTTTTCGGAGCCCTGGAACATCATGTGTTCGAAGAAGTGGGCGAAGCCGGACTTACCCAACTCCTCTCGGGCCGATCCCACATGATAGGTCACGTCCACATGGACCAGAGGGTCAGAGCTGTCTTTGTGCAGCACCACGGTCAGACCGTTGTCCAACTGGAACTTTTCGTAAGGAATTGTTACTTCTGCCTGCTGGGACAGGTTTGAGCCCAGATAAGCGACCCCGTCGGGCAGCGACGGAGTGGGTGCGTCGGATGCGCATCCGGCCAGGGTAATCGCCAGACTGAGTGCCAGTGGCTTGAACAATTTCACGGAATCCCTCCTGTAGCGGCCCACAGCCCGGTCGGGCTGCGCCTAGAACTGACTGATGATGCCCAGAGTGGTGAGGGCGATCACCAGGTATCGAAAAAACTTACCAATGAAGATCAACAGACTACTAGATAACATCCCAAACCGGAACCATCCGGCAAGCAGGGGAATGGCATCCCCTATCAGAGGCAGCCAGGCCAGCAGCAGGCTCCAGACGCCATAACGCTGCACCTTGGGGATCAGCCATTGGTGCTTCCCCTCCATCAGCTCTTCGGGGGATCTGGCACGCCGTCCCAGGCGCCCAAGGAGATAACTGGTGAGGGAACCCAGAGTATTGCCTATGGTGGCAATTATGACGAGGCTGAACCAATTGGCAGGAGTGGATTGAACCAGATAGCCCAGAAGCACCTCTGAGCCCCCGGGAGCGAGAGTGGCGGAGACGAAGGCGCTGACAAACAGGCCCCCTTCGGCTGACAACAAGGGATTACTCGACGGTTTCCGAAGGGATCATCAGAGCCTTGAGCTCATCATTGTTGGACAGCATGTCCGCCAGGGTGTAGTTATCCAGAGTCGACAGAAACGCATTGGTGGCTTCTGTCAGCACCTGCTTCAGGCGACAGGCGGGAAGAATTTTACAGTAGGGTTCGCCGCAATTGATCAGTTGCAGAGGCTCCAGGGCACGAATCACTTCTCCCAGGCCAATCTCTTCAGGGGATTTAGCCAGACAGATCCCCCCCTTCTTGCCCCGCACGGTCTTCACGAAACCGGCGTGACCCAGCTTATTGATCACCTTCACCATATGGTTACGGGATACACCGTAGACCTCGGTTACCTGGGTGATGCTGGTCAACTCCCCCTCTGGCAGCGTCGCCATGTAGAGCAGGGAACGGAACGCGAAGTCACTGAAGCTGGTGAGTTGCAAGAATCTTACCTCCAATCAATCGCCAAAGGCGTTCAGAGGTACGGGCTGACGGGGCCTCTGCTCCCCTTGCGGTCAAAAACGCTGTGACTGCAGACAGCTGTATCTGTCGATACGGATCTCCTGATTGGTGTTGCCCGTATCATCCTGGTACAGGTGACGATATATCATGCCCAGTTCTAAGCGCTTACGATAGTAGGCGCTGGCACAGAAGCTGTAAATGGTCTCCTGAGCGTGGTTTTCCACCACTGCGCCGAAGGCACCGAGACGATCGCCATTTACCTGACGATAGTACAGTATCATCTCACCATCGCCATATTCGGCTTTTAAGAAGTTAGGATTCTGGCTTTGTCCGATACCACTGTTGAGGTCCATCACCAGCTGATGACTCTCTTTATCCAGCCAGTCGGGAACCGCGTCGAACCAGGCCAGAACGGGTAGGGAGAACAAAGTCAGCAAAGTCAGGTAGCGCATAGTCAATTTGATAATCCCCCAAGGGCTATATGCTACACGCGAATGGATAAATAAGAAGCCAATTTGTCAATTTTTTACACTCAGATCACAAGGGTTAACGTATTGATAAACATTGTCAATCCCTGTCATCTTTCCGTGGGATTCGTGCAAAACCGGTAGTGGAAGCCTGTTTGAAAACCCGGCAAACTCTTGGTATCTATTAAGAAATTGCCTACAGCTCAATGATGAGGAACCACCATGATAGGAAGAATGTTTCTGCTGCCGATTATCCTGTCACTGCTGTGGTACCTGTACTTGACCATGAACGGCTACAGCCTGAAACAGGGACAGAAGGGGTTTTACTGGATTTTTGGCCTTAGCCTCGGGCTGATCGGCTTCTTCGCCCTGATGATTGAACTGACCCAGCCCGGCTAATCTCTGCTTTTGATCGCCTCTAGCGCGCCGCAGGACCACTGACTGACGAGCGCGCATAAAAAAACCCGAGCGTCAGCTCGGGCTTCTTTATCAATATGGCGCGCTCGGAAGGATTCGAACCTTCGACCGCCTGGTTCGTAGCCAGGTACTCTATCCAGCTGAGCTACGAGCGCGCAATGGCGGTGAGGGAGGGATTCGAACCCTCGATACCGATCAAGGTATACGCCCTTAGCAGGGGCGCGCCTTCAGCCACTCGGCCACCTCACCACGCTCTGCGTTCGCCTTAGTGGCCAACACAGGAGTGCTATCTTACGGCCTAATGCGAGGATGTCAAACCCCTAAAGGGCAACAAATTCACTCCAGGTGTTTGATTGCACAACAAAGCTTCAATACGGCCCCGAGCTGAGCAGAAATTGATGCAGGATGAAGCAGCCAGCGTTGCCCTCTGTATCGCGGCGAATGCGCGGCCCCGTGCTCTTTGCAGGGTTCAGGCATAAAAAAACCCAAGCTTTCGCCGCAACGACGCCGAAGGGCTCCGTCCGCAGGCCGGCAATCCGACGGACGCGCATAAAAAAACCCAAGCTTTCGCTTGGGCTTTTTTATCAATATGGCGCGCTCGGAAGGATTCGAACCTTCGACCGCCTGGTTCGTAGCCAGGTACTCTATCCAGCTGAGCTACGAGCGCGCAGAAAACAGATTGTAGTCAATTTCGTGTCAGACACTCATTAACTTTTAAAAATATGGCGCGTCCGGAAGGATTCGAACCTTCGACCGCCTGGTTCGTAGCCAGGTACTCTATCCAGCTGAGCTACGGACGCACATATTTGGTTTTGACCCGGGGATACCCCAGTGTCGAAATGATGGCGCGCTCGGAAGGGTTGGCGCGGAATCCAGAAAGCGAAGCTTTCGCCGCGGCAACGCCGTAGGGCTTGCCCGCAGGCCGGCAATCCGACCAAGCGTATAGAACCCCTGAGCGCAGCTCAGGCATCCTTTAAAATGGCGCGCTCGGAAGGATTCGAACCTTCGACCGCCTGGTTCGTAGCCAGGTACTCTATCCAGCTGAGCTACGAGCGCGCAAAGTATTTTCCAAGCTGTGCTTGGGAATTAATGGCGCGTCCGGAAGGATTCGAACCTTCGACCGCCTGGTTCGTAGCCAGGTACTCTATCCAGCTGAGCTACGGACGCACACTAATTCTGTTGTCTTCCCCTCGGGGAAAATAAAAGCCGCGCAAGCACTGCGCGGCTTTCTTATGTATGGCGCGCTCGGAAGGGTTGGCGCGGACACTAGAAAGCGAAGCTTTCGCCGCGGCAACGCCGTAGGGCTTTGCCCGCAGGCCGGCAATCCGACCAAGCGCGTAGAACCCCTGAGCGCAGCTCAGGCATCCTTAAAGAAAATGGCGCGCTCGGAAGGATTCGAACCTTCGACCGCCTGGTTCGTAGCCAGGTACTCTATCCAGCTGAGCTACGAGCGCGCAATGGCGGTGAGGGAGGGATTCGAACCCTCGATACCGATCAAGGTATACGCCCTTAGCAGGGGCGCGCCTTCAGCCACTCGGCCACCTCACCTAATCGACCTGTTTTCCGGTAGGTCCCCGGTCACCTGGAGAGCTCGCTCTGCCGTGGTGCGGGGCGTATATTACGTCGTAGCAGAAATATGTCAAACGCTTTTTGGTGGGCGCGATAACAACTGCACTGTTTTTATCCAGTCCAGCCAAGATTCCGGCAGCAAGCCCTGAAAATGATTATTTTACTGTCAGCAGCCGTGCCTAAGAGCGCCCTTCAAACGGGATTCAGGCATAAAAAAACCGACGCTGTTGCGCCGGTCTTTTTTAGAAGTTTCCACCCTGCGGAGTGCCGTCTTTCTCGGCTTGAATCCGCATGTAGATCTCCTCGCGATGCACAGAAACCTCTTTGGGAGCGTTCACACCAATACGTACCTGGTTGCCCTTTACTCCCAAAACAGTAACGGTTACTTCGTCACCAATCATTAAGGTTTCGCCTACGCGGCGAGTCAAAATCAGCATTCTTTCGCTCCTCTCTCTTCAAGTCCACGGCCTTCGACGGTGGAATCTTGCAGCGCTATTATAAAGTTAGCCTAGATTAATTCTACCCACATTGGCAGATATTCTCAGTCTTCACCCAGCCCAAACGAGCTGTGGAGGCTTCGGACGGCAAGCTCAAGATACTTCTCATCAATGGCAACGGAGATCTTTATCTCCGAGGTCGCAATCAAATGAATCTTAATTCCTTCTCGACCCAAGACTTCGAACATCTGCTTGGCCACCGAGGTGTGCTGGGTCATTGAGGCCCCCACTACGGAAACTTTGCAGATGTCGCTGGTTTCTATCAATTCCCTGGCACCAAACCTCTCCATCAGAGGCTCGATAACGGAACGGGCCAGGGGAAGGTCACCCCGAGGAACGGTAAAAGTCAGGTCGACACGGCCTTCTCCGGCGCCCGCCTGAACTATCATATCCACGGCAATTTTGGCATCAGCCAAGGGGGAAAACAGGGCAGCAGCCACGCCGGCCTCATCCACCAGACCGGTCAGGGTCAGGCTGGCCTCTTCGCGACTGTATGCGATACCGGTAACGCAGTTGCCGGAGTGGCAACGGCCATCGTAATCGATCAGAGTCCCTTCTCCTTCCTTGAAACTGGACAGCACCCTGAGTGGCACCTGGTGCCGGCCTGCAAATTCAACAGAGCGCATTTGCAATACCTTAGCACCCAGACTGGCTAGCTCCAACATCTCCTCGAAGGTGATGTGGCTCATTTTGCGCGCCTTAGGTTCTATCCTAGGATCAGTAGTATAAACCCCTTCTACGTCGGTGAAAATCTGACATTCGTCAGCACCAAGGGCTGCGGCCAGTGCAACGGCCGTGGTATCAGAGCCTCCACGGCCCAGTGTCGTCACCTCTCCGTCAGGACTCACCCCCTGAAATCCGGCCACAATGGGCACCTGTCCCGCCGCCAGGCAACGCTCCAGGCGCTGCTGTTCGACGGACTGAATCTCGGCGCGACCATGATGGCCGTCGGTGTGAATTCCCACCTGGAATCCCAACAGGGAGACAGCCTGGACTCCCCGCTTATGTAAAGCCATGGCCATCAAGGCGATGGAGATCTGCTCGCCGGTGCTGACCAGCATGTCCAGCTCGCGCTGGTCAGGCTGAGCCGACACCAGGGAGGCCAGTTCCAACAAACGATTGGTCTCACCAGCCATGGCTGACAATACCACTACCGTCTTGTGACCTTCGCGTACGGTACGGGCAATACCGTCGGCGACCGCCTCGATGCGGTCAAAAGACCCCACCGAGGTGCCACCAAACTTCTGTACAAACAGGGACACTGATTACAGCCGCTGCGCCAGCCAGTCGTTCACGCTCGCCAGAGCAGCCGGCAGAGCAGTTACGTCGGTTCCGCCAGCCTGAGCCATGTCAGGACGACCACCGCCTTTACCTCCAACCTGCTGAGCCACCATGTTCACCAGCTCACCGGATTTCACCTGACCGGTGAGATCCTTGGTCACGCCGGCAATCAGGCTGACCTTGTCGTCCTTGGCGGTTGCCAGAACCACAATGCCGCTGCCCAGCTTGTTCTTCAGCTGATCCAGGGTGTCACGCAGGGATTTGGGCTCAGCCCCTTCCAGGTTGGCCACAATTACCTTGGTGCCGTTGATCTCAACGGCGTTGTCCGCCAGAGACGCGCCGGCCTGAGCGGTCAGCTTGGCGTTGAGGCGATCGACCTCCTTCTCCAGCCAACGGCTGCGCTCCACCAGGGTGCGAACACGTTCGCCCAGGTTGGTGGTGTCACTCTTGACCATGGTCGCCAGGCCTTCCAGCTGTTCGCCCAGCTGATGCATGGCATCGATGGCCACCTGGCCGGTCAGGGCTTCAATACGACGCACACCTGCGGCAATGCCGCCTTCGGAGATGATCTTGAAGAAGCCGATGTCACCAGTGCGGTTAACGTGGGTACCACCACAGAGCTCGGTGGAGAACTCACCCATGTTCACGACCCGTACTTCGTCGTCGTACTTCTCACCAAACAGGGCCATGGCACCGGCGGACTTGGCATCGTCGATGTTCATCAGTCGGGTGGCCACTTCGTTGTTGGCGCGGATCTGATCGTTCACCATCTTCTCAACGGTGCGCAGCGCCTTGATGCTGACCCCTTCGAAGTGGCTGAAGTCGAAGCGCAGGCCTTCTGCGTTGACCAGAGAACCTTTCTGGGTCACGTGGTCACCCAGCACCTTGCGCAGGGCGGCGTGCAGCAGGTGGGTGGCGGTGTGGTTCAGCTTGATCGCCTGACGACGATGGCTGTCGATGGTGGCAGTCAGCTCTTCACCGACGTGAATTTCTCCCCCGGACACATAGCCCACATGAACAATGGCGTTGCCCGCCTTGCGGGTATCCTTCACGGTGAAGGCGCCGTTGGCCATCATCAGTTCACCGGAGTCGCCCACCTGACCACCGCTTTCGGCGTAGAAGGGGGTGGTGTCCAGAATCACCTGGCCCTCTTCCCCTTCCAGCAGCTGCTCGACGGACTCGCCCTCTTTGTAGATGGCCACAACCTTGGCCGCCTGCTCGTTGAGGGTGTAACCGCTGAACTCGGTGTCACTGTCGATGCGCAGCACTTCGTTGTAGTCCATGCCGAACTTGCTGGCCTGCTGGGCACGCTTACGCTGCTCGGCCATGGCGGCATCGAAGCCCTCCTGGTCGATCTTCATGTCGCGCTCACGGGCGATGTCGGCGGTCAGGTCCGCCGGGAAACCGTAGGTGTCATAGAGTTCGAACACCTTGGCACCAGGAATGGTGTCCCCTTCCAGGTTCTCCAGCACATCCTCCAGCAGAGCCAGGCCGCGGTCCACGGTACGCAGGAACTGCTCCTCTTCGGTTTTCAGAACCTTGGAGATGACCGGCATCTGGGTATTGAGCTCATCGTAGGCGGCGCCCATCAGCTCAGCCAGCTTAGGGGCCAGACGGTGGAAGAAAGGCTGACGGGCACCCAGTTTGTGACCGTGACGCACGGCACGACGAATGATGCGGCGCAACACATAGCCACGGCCTTCGTTGGAGGGCATCACGCCATCGGCAATCAGGAAGGCACAGGAGCGGATGTGATCGGCGATCACCTTGAGGGAGTTGTTCTCCAGATCCTCTACGGACAGCAGCTGGGCCGCCTGCTTGATCAGCGACTGGAACAGGTCAATCTCATAGTTGGAGTGCACGCCCTGCATGATGGCAGCAATACGCTCCAGGCCCATGCCGGTATCCACAGAGGGCTTGGGCAGAGGTTCCATGGTGCCGTCAGCCTGACGGTTGTACTGCATGAATACGATGTTCCAGATCTCGATGAAGCGATCCCCATCCTCTTCCGGGGTACCGGGACGGCCACCCCAGATGTGGTCGCCGTGGTCGTAGAAGATCTCGGTACAGGGGCCGCATGGGCCGGTGTCGCCCATCTGCCAGAAGTTGTCAGAGGCGTAAGGGGCGCCCTTGTTGTCACCGATGCGGATGATGGACTCGGCAGGTACGCCGATCTCCTTCAGCCAGATCTCATAGGCTTCATCATCGGACTCATAGATGGTGACGCACAGCTTCTCCTTGGGCAGCTTCAACTCCTTGGTGAGGAAGTTCCAGGCGAAGTTGATGGCATCACGCTTGAAGTAGTCACCAAAGCTGAAGTTACCCAGCATCTCGAAGAAGGTGTGGTGACGGGCGGTGTAACCCACGTTTTCCAGGTCGTTATGCTTACCACCGGCGCGCACACAACGCTGGGATGTGGTGGCACGGGAGTAGTTGCGCTGCTCTGCGCCGAGGAAGACGTCCTTGAACTGGTTCATCCCCGCATTGGTAAACAGCAGAGTGGGATCGTTATGAGGAACCAGGGAGCTGGACTCCACTACTTCGTGGTTCTGAGTGCGGAAATATTCCAGGAAAGCTTCCCGAATTTCAGCAGTGGTCATACGCATGCGGTCATCCTGAAAAGAGTTGTATCTGGGTTGAGGCAGCGCACTGTCCATCGGCTTGGCAGCGCTGCCTGTTCAAACGGGTGATTATATCCGTAACAGGGCCGGGCAAACCAGCGATATGGGGGAATTAAGGGAAAATTACTCGCTTCGGGAAAGCTCCTCGAAGGCGTAGTGTATCTGGTCGCGGTCAAAGCCACGGCCGGTGAGGAAGCGCCACGCCTTCTGACGGGCGCTGTAGTCGGCCAGCTGCTGGGCGTCGAAGCGTCGTTGTGCCAGCTCCAGGCAACACTGCCACCAATCCAGCTCCTCCTGATCTATGGCCTGAGTAATCAGGGAAGAGGAAAGGCCCCGCTGACGCAGCTCCTGCCTCACCTTGGCAGGCCCCTGACCACGAAGGGCACGACTGCGGGCGTAAGAGAGGGCAAAGCGCGCCTCATCCAGATAGCCCCACTCCTCCAGCTGGAGGAAGAGTTCGTCGCTGCCAGAAAGATCAAAGCCGCGCTGACGCAGTTTTTGCTTCAGCTCGGCTTTGGCGTGATCCCGGCGGCTCAGCAGATTCAGAGCCGCCTGTTTGAGGTCGGCCTGGCTCAGGCTTCCTCACCCTCTTTAGCAGGGTCAAACTCGTCGGCCTGGGGCTCGGCCTTCACCAGCAGCATGGCACGCAGCTGGGACTCGATCTCTTCGGCGATGGCCACGTTTTCCTTGAGGAAGCGGATGCAGTTCGCTTTACCCTGACCAATCTTCTCGCCCTTGTAGCTGTACCAGGCGCCGGATTTCTCCACCAGCTTGTGCTTCACACCGAGATCGATGAGCTCACCCTCTTTGGAGGAACCCTCACCGTAGAGGATCTGGAACTCGGCCTGTTTGAACGGAGGTGCCACCTTGTTCTTCACTACCTTGACCCGAGTTTCGTTACCCACCACCTCGTCACCATCTTTGATGGCACCGGTGCGGCGAATATCCAGACGCACGGAGGCGTAGAACTTCAGGGCGTTACCACCAGTGGTGGTTTCAGGGTTACCGAACATCACACCGATCTTCATCCGGATCTGGTTGATGAAGATACACAGGGTGTTGGAACGCTTGATGTTAGCGGTCAGCTTACGCAGGGCCTGAGACATCAGACGGGCTTGCAGACCCACGTGAGAGTCACCCATCTCGCCTTCGATCTCCGCCTTGGGCGTCAATGCGGCCACGGAGTCGACGATCACCACGTCCACGGCGCCGGAGCGCACCAGCATGTCGCAGATCTCCAGAGCCTGTTCACCGGTATCGGGCTGGGACACCAGCAGCTCCTGCACGTTCACACCCAGCTTCTCGGCATAGATGGGGTCCAGGGCGTGTTCAGCATCCACGAAGGCACAGGTCTTGCCCATCTTCTGAGCTTCGGCGATCACCTGCAGAGTCAGGGTGGTCTTACCGGAAGATTCAGGACCGTAGATCTCAACAACACGACCGGCGGGCAGACCGCCAATACCCAGAGCCACATCCAGGCCCAGAGAACCGGTGGAGATGGCCTCAATGTCCATGGCAGTGGCATCACCCAGGCGCATGATAGAGCCTTTTCCAAACTGCTTTTCAATCTGTCCCAGGGCAGCGGCCAATGCCCGCTGTTTGTTGTTGTCCATTGCTAGCTCCACTCTGAAATTGGATGAGGCGTTATCTTTAACTGGGGTCAGTATACTGTATAGTCATACAGTATCAACCCCTGTTTACTGTATGGAGGCGTTTTTCGATCCGGGGTATGATAACGGCTTTGTCGATTTTGCCCAGCAGGAAACTCGTGAGCCCCCAGTCCGACGCCCTAGCGCATCACACGCCGATGATGCAGCAGTACCTGACTCTCAAAGCCCAGCATCAGGATGTGATCCTGTTCTATCGCATGGGCGACTTCTATGAACTCTTCTATGACGATGCCAAGCGCACTGCGGCTCTGCTGGACATCACCCTGACCGCCCGCGGCAAGAGCGGCGGCGATCCCATCCCCATGGCCGGCGTTCCCTACCATGCGGTTGAGGGCTATCTGGCCAGGCTGGTGCAGATGGGTGAATCGGTGGCGATCTGTGAGCAGGTGGGCGATCCGGCCACCAGCAAGGGCCCGGTGGAGCGCAAAGTGGTGCGCATCGTCACCCCGGGCACGGTGACCGACGAAGCTCTACTGACCGAGCGTCGCGATAACCTGGTGGCCGCCCTGTATGAACACCAGGGCCGTTTTGGCTTTGCCACTTTGGATCTCACCTCCGGCCGGTTCTTCCTCAATGAGCTGAACGATGAAGAGAGCCTGGCCGCCGAGCTGCAACGGGTGGCGCCGGTGGAACTGCTCTACTGCGAATCGCTGATGGCAATGCACCTGGTGGAGGATCTCAAGGGGCTGCGCCGCCGGCCCGAATGGGAGTTTGACCTGGCCACCGCCCGCAAGCAGCTGACCGAGCAGTTCGGTACCCGGGATCTGGCCGGGTTTGGGGTGGAGGACGCCAACCTGGGCCTGTGCGCCGCCGGTTGTCTGCTTCAATACGTCAAGGACACCCAGCGTACCGCCCTGCCCCACATCCGCAGCATCGGCCGCCATCTCTCCGATGAGGGCATCGTGCTGGATGCCGCCACCCGGCGCAATCTGGAGCTGACCCGAAACCTCAGTGGCGGCCATGACAACACCCTGGCGTCGGTGCTGGACGCCAGCGCCACCGCCATGGGTTCCCGTCAGTTGCAGCGCTGGATCCACCAGCCGCTGACCTGCCGCGACACCCTGAATCAGCGCCTGGATGCGGTGGCGGAACTCGTGGAGCTGGGGCTGAGCGCCGACCTTATCGATCTGCTCAAGGAGATTGGCGATATCGAGCGGGTACTGGCACGCCTGGCCCTGCGCAGCGCCCGTCCCCGAGACTTTACCCGGCTGCGTCAGGCGATGAGGGTGCTGCCGGAGCTGAAAGACACCCTGGGCCAGTGCCAGTCTTCACGGCTGAATGCCCTGACCCAACAGCTGGGGGAGTTTCCCGAAGAGCTGGCGCTGCTGGAGCGAGCCATCATCGACAATCCGCCGGTGCTCATTCGCGACGGCGGCGTGATCGCGCCGGGCTACAACAGCGATCTGGACTACTGGCGAGATCTGTCCCAGGGAGCCACAGACTATCTGGCTGAGCTGGAAGCCCGGGAGAAAGAGGTCACCGGCATCGCCACCCTCAAGGTGGGGTACAACAAGGTGCACGGCTACTTCATCGAAGTGTCCAAAGCCCAGTCGGCCCTGGTGCCGGCCAGCTACATCCGCCGCCAGACCCTGAAGAATGCCGAGCGCTTTATCATCCCCGAGCTCAAGGAGCACGAGGACAAGGTGCTCACCAGTCAGGGCAAGGCCCTGGCCCTGGAGAAACAGCTGTATGAGGAGCTGTTCGACCTGCTGATGCCCAAGCTGGCCG
Source organism: Ferrimonas sp. YFM (assembly GCF_030296015.1). Taxonomy (NCBI): domain Bacteria; kingdom Pseudomonadati; phylum Pseudomonadota; class Gammaproteobacteria; order Alteromonadales; family Ferrimonadaceae; genus Ferrimonas; species Ferrimonas sp. YFM. The sequence goes on along the minus strand of NZ_AP027368.1, from coordinate 1,097,870 downwards.
AGCTGCAGATGTTCGGCTTTGCCTGCGCCGAGCTGGATGTGCTGCAGACCTTCGCCGATAGGGCCGAGGCTCTGAACTACTGCCGCCCGACTCTGAGTGACTCTATCGGCATCGAGATCCGCGGTGGCCGTCACCCCGTGGTGGAGCAGGTGATGAAGGAGCCCTTTATCGCCAACCCGGTCTCCCTGTGTCCCTCTCGCCGCATGCTGGTGCTCACCGGCCCCAACATGGGGGGTAAGTCGACCTACATGAGGCAGACGGCCCTCATTGCCCTGATGGCGCACATCGGCTGCTTTGTGCCGGCCGACAGCGCCGAGATTGGCCGTTTGGATCGGATCTTTACCCGCATCGGCGCCTCGGACGATCTGGCGTCCGGACGCTCCACCTTCATGGTTGAGATGACCGAAACCGCCAACATTCTCAACAACGCCAGTGAACGCAGCCTGGTGCTGATGGATGAGATTGGCCGCGGCACCTCCACCTACGATGGCCTGTCCCTGGCCTGGGCGGCGGCGGAGTTCCTGACCCGAAAGAGTCAGTCCCTGACTCTGTTCGCCACCCACTACTTCGAGCTGACCCAGCTACCAGAGCAACACGCAGAAGCGGTCAATGTCCATCTGGATGCGGTGGAGCATGGGGACACCATCGCCTTTATGCACGCGGTGCAGGAGGGGCCGGCGAGCCGCAGTTATGGCTTGCAGGTGGCCGCCCTGGCGGGCGTGCCTCAAGGGGTGATTCGCCAGGCCAAGCACAAGCTGGCTCAACTGGAACAGCTGGGCCAGGCTCAGGCTGAACCCCAGCTCTCTCTGGCCATCAGTCCGGCGGAGCCGGAACCCCACCCGGCCCTGGAGATGCTGGAGCAGAGCGACCCGGATAACCTCAGCCCCCGCCAGGCCCAGGATCTGATCTACCGACTCAAGGCGATGCTGTAAGCCAGAGCGACAAAAGAAAACGCGGCCCAGTGGCCGCGTTTTTCATTGCGCTAACAAATGACAGAATCAGGGACGGAACAGCGCCTCACTGGAGAGTCCCTGGGATCCCAGCAGATCCTTGAGGCGACGCAGGGCTTCAACCTGAATCTGACGAACCCGCTCTCGGGTCAGACCAATCTCCCGCCCCACGTCTTCCAGGGTGGAGGGCTCATAGCCCAGCAGTCCAAAGCGGCGAGCCAGTACTTCGCGCTGCTTGGAGTTAAGCTCATCAAGCCAGCGGACCACCGAGTCCTGGATGTCGTCTTCCTGCACCTTGGATTCGGGACCAGAGCTATCGTCGTCTGCAATGATGTCCAGCAGAGCCTTGTCGGAGTCACCACCGATGGGCGTGTCCACCGAGCTGATCTTCTCGTTCAGCTTCAGCATCTTGCTCACATCCTCAACCGGCTTGTCCAGTTTGGCGGCGATCTCGTCTGCGGTGGGCTCGTGATCCAGGCTGTGGGCCAGTTCACGGGCGGTGCGCAGGTAGACGTTGAGCTCTTTCACCACATGAATGGGCAGACGTATGGTACGGGTCTGGTTCATGATGGCGCGCTCGATGGTCTGACGGATCCACCAGGTCGCGTAGGTAGAGAAACGGAATCCACGCTCCGGGTCGAACTTCTCCACGGCGCGGATCAGTCCCAGGTTACCCTCTTCGATCAAGTCGAGTAGGGCCAGACCCCGATTGTTGTACCGGCGGGCGATCTTCACCACCAGACGCAGATTACTTTCGATCATCCGGTTACGGGATTTGGCACAATCACGCTGGGCACGGCGAGCGTAATAGACCTCCTCCTCGGCGGTGAGCAAGGGTGAGAATCCGATCTCACTCAGATACAACTGAGTGGCATCGAGATTTTTCTGCAGATCATCCTGAACCAGTTGATCTACTGCGGACTCTTTCGCTGCCTTTCGCTTGCCTGAAGTTGCCCGGTTGGAATCAGTCCCCAAAACTGCTTCTTCCCTGTTCAGATCTACGGCAGCACTGCTGTATTGCTTGATATTTCGACTCATTGGCCAGTCTCCCAATTTGTCCCAAACCACTGATGATTACTTCACGGTAAAGCCTCCATATACCTTGACGTCCCTTCAAGAAAGATTACTTCTTCGGCAGATAACGCTCCGGATCCACCGACTTACCCCGGTAACGGATCTCGAAGTGCAACATCACCCGATCGCTGTCTGTACTTCCCATTTCGGCGATCTGCTGACCTGCTTTTACTGCCTGTTTCTCTTTTACGAGTATTTTTCTGTTGTGGGCATAGGCACTCAGGTAATCGTCACTGTGTTTAATGATGATCAACTTGCCGTATCCCCTGAGAGCACTTCCGGCGTACACCACCCGGCCCTCGGCTGAAGCTACAACAGGCGCCCCCTCCCTGGAAGCGATATTCAACCCCTTTTGCCCCTGAGCGGAGTCGGAGTAACGGGCCACCACCTTTCCTGAGGCTGGCCAGCGCCACTTGGACACTTTCTTCGGCAATGAAGAGTTTAATGACCTGTTAATATTTTGTGAGCTTCTTGTTGAAGCATACTCCTGAGAATTTTTGGGATCAACAGATTTAGTGTTTTCTTTTTGTTTCGGCGATCTGACAGAGCTTGATGTGGATCGACTGGCATTCGCAGTTGTTTTTGCTGGTTTTCTGGTGCTGGAGGTGGTTGCTGCTGATTTTTTGACCGATCGCAAATCAAGCCACTGCCCGACCCGGATTGTATAGGGCGATGGCAGCTTGTTAATCCGGGCCAGATCCTTGTAGTCGTTGCCCGACGCCCAGGCAATGGAATAGAGGGTATCCCCAGGTTTTACCTGATACCTGGATTGACTGACACTGCCGCGGGCCTTGTCCTTGTAGGTTTTGCCTGTGTATAAACTTTCCACAGGCGCAGGTTTATGAGCCTGAAAACTGCATCCGACCAGAGAGAAGATCAGAAGCAAAAAGAAAGATCTGCTTACAAAACGAGCAGCATGGCGCACAGCAATCCTCCCAGTATCAACCATCCCAGCCAGGCGTAGGACTTGGGCAGGCGGCCCGTCTCCTTAGCCACCCAGGCCACCAAAACATATCGGCTGGCTCGACTCACCGTCGCCGCCAGCAGGAATAAGGGCCATGACACACCGCTGGCCCCGGCCGCCAGGGTGGCCAGCTTATAGGGCAGTGGCGTCAATCCGGTCACCGCCAGTATCCCCGCTCCCCATTGGCCATAGAGTGCCAGGATCTCCGTCAGTTCCGCCTCATAGTGCCAGCGCTGCACCAGAGGCATCACCAGAGCCTCCATGCCATAACGCGCCGCCAGGTAGGCAAGCAAACCACCGAGCACCGACCAGAACACCGTCAGGCAGGCCAGGGAAAACCACTGCCTGGGCTCCAGCCGACACATGGGCGCCAGGGCCAGTTCTGCAGGGATAGGCAGAATCAGCCCCTCCAGAAAGGCAAACGCCGCCAGAGAACGGCGGCGCAGCCTGTGTTCCTTACTCGGTGTCACCGGCCACCAAGGGCACAAAACGCACCTCCTCGAGCACCTCGCTCAGATAGCGATCGCCCTGGCGGGTGATCAGGTGCAGCACCTGAACCTGTTCGCCTATGGGGATCACCATCCGGCCACCGTCAGCCATCTGCTGCAGCAACGCCTGGGGCAGTTCCCGGGCGGCGGCGGTCACAATGATCCCGGCGAAGGGGGCCCGAGCCGGCCAACCCTGCCAGCCATCGCCATATTTAAAGGCGATGTTGTGCAGATCCATCTTCTTCAGTCGTTGCCTGGCCTTGATCTGCAGCCCCTTGATGCGCTCCACGGAACAGAGCTCCGGGACCAGTTGAGCCAGAATCGCCGACTGGTAGCCCGAACCGGTCCCGATCTCCAGCACCGGCCCTTCGGGCATATCCTGCAGCAGCGCCTGAGTCATGCGCGCCACGATATAGGGTTGGGAGATGGTCTGTCCCTGGCCTATGGGCAGCGCGGTGTTCTCCCAGGCCTTTTGCGTCAGGGCCCCCTCCACAAAGGAGGTTCTGGGGGTATTGGCGATGGCCGCCAGCACCCGCTCATTCTGGATGCCCGCCTGCCGAAGCAGGTCGGCCAGTCGCTGACCGTATACCTGGGCCTGACCTATCATGACAAGCCGCCCATCCAGCCCTTGAGCCCATCCAGCTGATCGTGGGCCGTCAGATCCACGGTCAGCGGGGTGATGGAGATGTAGCCGTTGGCCACCGCATGGAAATCGGTCCCCGGACCGGCATCCTGCTGCTGACCCGGAGGTCCCAGCCAGTAGATGTCGCGACCGGCGGGATCCTGGGTGCGGATCATCCCTTCCGCCTTATGACGAGCGCCCAGGCGGGTGACCACGACGCCCTGAATCGCCTCTTCCGGCAGGTCGGGCACGTTGATGTTGAGGATCTGGTTGGAGGGCAGCGGATTCTGTTTCAGGTGCTTGACCAGCTTCAGGGTGAACTGAGCGGCAGTCTCGTAGTGGCGCAGCTCACGACCCACCAGAGAAACGGCGATGGTGGGCAGCCCCAGATGGCGTCCCTCCATGGCCGCGGCCACGGTGCCGGAGTAGAGGGTGTCGTCCCCCAGGTTGGCGCCCGCATTGATGCCGGACACCACCAGGTCGGGCTCACCTTCCATCAGCTCACGAATCGCCAGGTGCACACAATCGGTGGGGGTGCCGTTCACCGCCAGATAGCCGTTCTCTATGGACTGCACCCGCAGCGGGTTGGTCAGGGTCAGCGAGTTGCTGGCCCCGGAACAGTTGCGGTCAGGTGCCACGGTCGTCACCTCTGCCAGAGAGGCCAAGGCCTCGGACAGAGCGCGGATTCCCGGGGCATGCACCCCGTCATCATTGCTTACCAGAATCTTCATAGTGGGCTATTTTTATCCATTAACCGTTTGATTTTCAAGATTGTGTGCCTCCTCATAGCGGAGCAGCTCACGCAATACCGCCGTGGCATAGGCCCCGGCAGGCAGCTGGAAGCTGAGCACCAGGGTCTCCCCCTCCAGTTGCCAGCTCATCTGCTCCGGGCGCAGCAACAGGGGACGACGCTCCTGATCCATGCGCGCATCCTTAAGTCCCTGGACCAGCTCTGGCCAGCGAGCCATCACTTCCTGCTCAAACTGGTCGGCCTCATCGTCACCGCTCTGGTAGTCACCGGCCATGGGCGCGGACAGACGCAGTTCCCCACGCACCACCCGCCCCGGGATCTCGGCGTCAGTGGCCTCAGACTTAAAGAAGCTGCCCCCGGTGGGCATCATCACCGTGTCCCCGGACAGAGAGGCCAGGCCATGCTGCTGCAGACGCTCGGACACCACATGGTTAAACAGGAAACTGCGGGCTGCGGACAGGTAGATGCTGCGCTTGTTCCTGTCCTTGATGCGCTTGCCGGCGAACATCTCTGCGGCACGCTCCACGTTGCGGCCCCCATGACCAAAGCGCTGCTCACCGAAGTAGTTGGGCACGCCCTGGGCCTTTATCTGTTCCAGGCGCTGCTCCAGATTGCTGCCAGGCTGCAGCTGACGCAGGGTCAGGGTAAAGCGGTTGCCGCTCAGGGCGCCGGTGCGCAGCTTCTTGCCATGGCGCAGGGCCTGCAACACCTGGAGGTCCTCACCATTGAGGGCGCTCCAGTCCGGGGTCTCCTTGCCAGGGATGCGGACACTGAACCACTGGGTGGTCACCCCATACTTATCCTTGAGTCCCGCCCAGGAGACGTCCATCCGCTTCACCCCGGCGAAACTGGCCAGCTTCTGGGCCAGCTGGTGGGTGGTCATCAGGCGCTTGCGGATCTGCAGCAGGTGGTGCTCACCCTGTCCGTCGGCCTCGAAAGGGAGGCCCTCTTCGACAATGAAGTCTTCAGGCTGGGTCCGCAGGATGGCATAGCCGTCAGGCTCGCCATGGAGATAGTGCCACTGGGGCAGGGTGTATTCAGTCACGGGTAAGTACCACTACTGCTTCGGTGGCGATCCCCTCGGCACGGCCGGTAAAACCCAGCTTCTCCGTGGTGGTCGCCTTTACGTTAACTTGATCCAGCGCCGACTCCAGGTCGGCACTGATGTTGGCGCGCATCTGTTGGATGTGGGGCGCCATCTTTGGGGCCTGGGCGATGACGGTCACGTCCAGGTTGCCCAGTGTGTATCCACGCTCCTTCACCAAAGCATAGCAATGGCGCAGCAGCACCCGGCTGTCCGCCCCCTTGAACTTAGGGTCGGTGTCGGGGAAATGGTGGCCGATGTCCCCCAGGGCCAGGGCCCCCAGCAGGGCATCGCTGATGGCGTGCAGGATCACATCCCCATCGGAGTGGGCCAGCAGCCCCTGGTGATAGGGCACCTTCACTCCGGCCAGGGTCACCGGACCCTCACCACCAAATTTATGCACATCGAAACCATGGCCAATGCGAATCATCTCTACTCCTTAATCAGCAACCCGGCGATGCGCAGATCGTCAGGGTGGGTCACCTTGATGTTGGCTGGGCTGCCCTCCACCAGGGTGGGGTGCCATCCCAGGCGCTCCATGGCGGAGGCCTCATCGGTTATGTTGGCGCCCTGCTCCAGGCCCTGAGCCAGGGCATCACGCAGGGCCTTGAGTGGGAACAACTGCGGGGTCAGGGCATGCCACAAGCCACTGCGCTCCACCGTGTGGTCAATGGCGCCATCGCCATTGGCCCGCTTCATGGTATCCCGTACCGGGGCGGCCAGGATGCCTCCCTGCTCGCCGGAAAGTCGGATCAACCGATCGATATCCTCATGGCTCAGACAGGGGCGGGCGGCATCATGGACCATCACCCAGGCCTGGTCGTCATCGATATGGCTCAGCGCACTGAGCACCGAATCGGCTCGCTCCTGCCCGCCAGGGACCCGGGTCAACCTGGGATCGGTGGACTCTGGCAACGCGTCGAAGAAGCCATCCTCACTGCCCAGTGCCACCACCACCTGAGTGATGCCGGGATGGCTGAGCAGCCGGCCCAGGGTGTGGGACAGTATGGGGCGACCATTGAGTGGCAGATACTGCTTGGGAATGTCGGCTCCCATGCGCTTGCCAACGCCGGCCGCGGGCACCACGGCGTAAATGGGGGTGTGCTTAGGTAACATCTTGGCTCCGGGATGGGCGGATTACTGGCGGGCAGAATCAGCGGAGGGGCGTTTGATCACCCGAAAGAACTGCTCATTGGGTCCCACCATGCCCAGCTCGTTCCGGGCGCGCTCTTCGATGGACTCCAGCCCATCGCGCAGATCGGTGATCTCCTGACGCAGCATCTGATTGCGCTGTTCCAGTTGCAGGTTGTTGGCCTGCTGCTCGGCGATCTGTGACTCCAGCCGACGCACTTCGGCGTAGCCATTCTCTCCGTTCCAGAGACGGTACTGAAGCCCAACCAGGGACAGCGTCAAGACAATAAGCAGCAGTCGCATCGTATCCACCCGCAATATGATGACAAGATCTTGACCCAAGGCGACCAAAAAGGAAAGTCATCAGACACAAAAAAAGCCGCCCTAAGGCGGCTTTTCAGTATGGTTTTCAACGCGTCAAGGCATTAGCCCTGGCCGTTGATCTCCTTCAGGCCACGGTAAGGTACGTTACCGCCCAGGGCCTCTTCGATGCGCAGCAACTGGTTGTACTTGGCAACACGGTCAGAGCGGCACAGGGAGCCGGTCTTGATCTGGCCGGCAGCGGTGCCCACAGCCAGGTCGGCGATGGTGGCATCTTCGGTCTCACCGGAACGGTGGGAGATCACTGCGGTGAAGCCAGCGTCTTTGGCCATCTTGATGGCGTCCAGGGTCTCGGACAGGGAGCCGATCTGGTTGAACTTGATCAGGATGGAGTTACCGATGCTGTTGTCGATACCGCGCTTGAGGATCTTGGTGTTGGTTACGAACAGGTCGTCACCCACCAGCTGGATCTTGTCACCCAGGATCTTGGTCAGGTAGGCCCAGCCTTCCCAGTCGGACTCGTCCAGGCCATCTTCGATGGATACGATGGGGTACTGAGCGCTCAGCTCGCCCAGGTAGTCGGAGAAGGCGTTGGAATCGAAGCTCTTGTCTTCGCCGCTCAGGACATACTGACCGTCTTTGTAGAACTCGGAAGCCGCGCAGTCCAGAGCCAGGGTCACGTCGGTGCCCAGCTTGTAGCCAGCCGCTTCAACCGCTTCCTTGATCACAGCCAGGGCGTCGGCGTTGGAGGCCAGGTTAGGGGCGAAACCACCTTCGTCACCTACGGCAGTGTTCAGACCCTTGGCCTTCAGTACCTTCTTCAGGCTGTGGAAGATCTCGGCACCCATGCGCAGGGCTTCACGGAAGTTAGGCGCGCCAACAGGCTGTACCATGAACTCCTGGATGTCCACGTTGTTGTCCGCGTGCTCACCACCGTTGAGGATGTTCATCATAGGTACTGGCATGGAGTACTCACCAGGGGTACCGTTCAGCTCAGCGATGTGGGCGTACAGAGGCAGACCCTTGGCGGCAGCGGCGGCCTTGGCAGCGGCCAGAGACACAGCCAGGATGGCGTTGGCACCCAGGTTGTCTTTGTTCTCGGTGCCGTCCAGGTCGATCATCACCTTGTCCAGACCACGCTGGTCAGCGGCGTCGAAGCCCACCAGGGCAGGAGCGATAGAGTCGTTAACGTTGGCAACGGCTTTCAGTACGCCCTTACCCAGGTAGCGGGACTTGTCACCGTCACGCAGTTCCAGGGCTTCACGGGTACCGGTGGAGGCACCGGAGGGAGCACAGGCCATGCCGACAAACCCGCCTTCCAGATGCACTTCGGCTTCTACAGTGGGGTTACCGCGGGAGTCCATGACTTCGCGGCCGACAATCTTAACGATCTTTGCCATTTCAAAGTTTCCTATTACAGAGTTTCAAAGTTAAAGGACGGGCGCCACAAGGGCACCCGCCCGGGAATCTCGCTCTAGTTTAGTTCCCTTTTCTGGAACTCGTCTGCTGCCTTCACAAAACCGGCAAACAGGGGGTGACCGTCACGTGGAGTGGAAGTGAACTCTGGGTGGAACTGGCCGGCCACAAACCATGGGTGACCTGGGATCTCGATGATCTCAACCAGTTTCTTGTCGGTGGACAGACCGGTGAAGGCCAGACCCGCCTCTTCCAGGCGCTTGACGTAGTTGTTGTTCACTTCGTAACGGTGACGGTGGCGCTCAACGCAGGTGGCGCCGCCGTACATCTGGGCTACTTTGGAGCCCTCTTTCAGGTGGCACAGCTGGCCACCCAGGCGCATGGTGCCGCCGAGGTCGGAGCCTTCAGTGCGCTCCTCTACATTACCCTCTTCGTCGACCCATTCTGTGATCAGACCCACAACAGGGTGATCGGTGCCTGAATTGAACTCGCTGGAGTGTGCGCCTTCCAGGCCGGCCACATTGCGGGCGAACTCAATCAGAGCCACCTGCATACCCAGGCAGATACCCAGGTAGGGCACCTTGTTTTCACGGGCGTAACGGGCGGCCATAATCTTGCCTTCCACGCCACGCTCACCGAAGCCACCGGGTACCAGGATGCCGTCCAGGCCTTCCAGGATGGAGGTGCCCTTGGCTTCCACGTCTTGGGAGTCCACGTACTTGATGGTCACGGAGACACGGTTCTTCAGACCGCCGTGCTTCAGCGCCTCGTTGACGGACTTGTAGGCGTCAGGCAGTTCAACGTATTTGCCCACCATGCCGATGGTCACTTCGCCGGTTGGGTTGGCCTCTTCGTAGATCACCCGCTCCCACTCGGACAGGTCCGCTTCAGGACAGGTCAGGCCAAAGCGCTTGGCACACAGCTCATCCAGTCCCTGGGATTTCAGCAGGGCCGGGATTTTGTAGATGCTGTCCACATCCTTCAGGCTGATTACCGCCTTCTCTTCGACGTTACAGAACAGGGCGATCTTGCGACGCTCGTTGGCGGGCACCACGCGATCGGAACGGCAGATGAGGATATCGGGCTGAATACCGATGGACAGCAGCTCTTTTACTGAGTGCTGAGTCGGCTTGGTCTTCACTTCACCGGCGGCGGACAGGTAAGGCACCAAAGTCAGGTGCATAAACATGGCACGATCACGGCCCAGTTCTACCGCCAGCTGACGCAGGGCTTCCAGGAACGGCAGGGACTCGATGTCACCCACGGTACCGCCCACTTCCACAATGGCCACGTCATGACCTTCGGCACCGGAGATCACCCGCTCTTTGATGGCGTTGGTGATGTGAGGGATCACCTGGATGGTGGCACCCAGGTAGTCGCCGCGACGCTCTTTGCGCAGAACGTCGGCATAGATGCGGCCGGAGGTGAAGTTGTTGCGCTTGCTCATCTTGGTGCGGATGAAGCGCTCGTAGTGGCCCAGGTCCAGGTCGGTTTCGGCACCGTCTTCGGTCACGAACACCTCACCGTGCTGAGTGGGGCTCATGGTGCCGGGATCCACGTTGATGTAGGGATCCAGTTTCATGATGGTCACGTTAAGACCGCGAGCTTCCAGAATGGCGGCAAGAGACGCTGCTGCAATGCCTTTACCCAACGAGGAAACCACCCCGCCCGTCACGAAGATATAATTTGTAGTCATGCTGAACCTGAGATAAGAATGATACGACTTAGTGGGAGTTCACTATAGGACGGGATGACAGTATACCAGAGGCCCCAGGGCAGGACAATCTGAGAAGCGTTGAATCCGTCTCAAATTAATCGCAATCCCCTGAAGCCTTTATTGGTGATTTTTGCGCCAGACGAAGTAACGACGAAAGGGCTATTCCCGCCCCTTCACCTGCTGCCAGTAGGCCTCCAGCTGTTCCAGGGTGTGGGCATCAAGTTCCCGACCTGACTCGCCAGCCAGCGCCTCCACCCCACGGAAGCGTCGCTCAAACTTGTCGTTGGCCCGGCGCAGGGCCTGCTCCGGGTTCACCTTGAGATGACGGGCCAGGTTGGTGACGGCAAACAGCAGGTCACCCACCTCCTCGGTGAGTTTCTCCTGATCCACCACCACCTGATGGGCCTCCTCGAGCACCTCATCCACCTCTTCGTGGACCTTGTCCACCACTGGCCCCAGGCTGTCCCAGTCGAAGCCGACGGTGGCCACCCGCTTCTGAATCTTCACCGAGCGAGTCAGGGCAGGCATTCCCCTGGGGATGTCATCCAACAGGGAGTGCTCCCCCTTGTCTGCCCGCTCGGCAGACTTGGTGGCTTCCCAGTTGGCCTTGAGCTCCGTCTCGGGGATCTGGGCGTCGGTGAACACATGGGGGTGGCGCCGCTCCAGTTTGTCACTGATGCGTCTGGCCACCTCCTCGAAATCGAACCAGTGCTTCTCCTTGCCCAGTTGGGCATAGAACACCACCTGAAACAGCAGGTCCCCCAGCTCGCCGGGCAGCCCCTCCCAGTCACCCCGCTCGATGGCGTCGGCCACCTCGTAGGCCTCCTCCAGGGTATGGGGCACTATGGAGGCAAAATCCTGTTTCAGATCCCAGGGGCAACCGCCGTCGGGATCGCGCAGCTTGGCCATGATGGCCAGCAGTCTGTCCATCTGACTCACAGTCTGCCTACCTCCACCACGCCGGGAATTTGGCTCAGCCGGGACACCAGCCTACTCAGGGATTCCATGTTGTACAGCTCCAGCTTGAGCTCGATGATGGCGGTGTGTTTCATGTTGTCCGAGCGGCTGCGCATCTCGGTGACGTTGGACTTCTCATTGGTGAGCAAGGTGGTTACGTCCCGCAGCAGGCCGTTGCGGTCATTGGCCACCACCCGGATGCTGACGCTGTAGCCGCCGGCGGCGCTCTCGCCCCAGACCACGTCCACGCCACGCTCCGGGCTGCGCTCCAGCATATCCTTGAGCTGCTCACACTCCTCCCGGTGCACGGAGACGCCGCGTCCCTGGGTGATGTAGCCGTAGATGGGATCCCCGGGCAGGGGCTGACAGCACTTGGCCAGGTGGGTCATCAGGTTGCCCACCCCGTTAACCTCAATCTGGCCACTGCGGCGGCTGGGGCGGGAGGGGGCCCGATTGACCAGTTCGGCCACCGCGTCCTCTTCGTTCTCCATGGCGCGCTTATGACGGCTCTGGATGTGGTTGATCACCTGATTGAGGCGGATGTCACCACCGCCGATGGCGGCCAGCAGGTCATCCAGGCTGTGCATATTGAAGCGCTCGACCGCGGAGCTGGCCTCCTCCAGCTTGAGGCCGTGACGGCCCAGCTCGGTCTCCAGGATCTCCCGGCCGGCGACGGTGTTCTTCTCTTTGTCTTCCTGCTTGAAGAAGTGGGCAATCTTGGCCCGGGCGCGGCTGGTCTTGATGTAACCCAGGTTGGGGTTGAGCCAGTCTCGCTTGGGGTTGGGCTGCTTGGCGGTGATGATCTCCACCCGCTGGCCGGTCTCCACCTCGGTGGTGAAGGGCACGATGCGGCCATCGATCTTGGCGCCGATGCAGCGGTGGCCCACCACCGAGTGGATGTAGTAAGCAAAATCCAGCACGGTGCTGCCGGCAGGCATGTCCACCACGTCTCCCCTGGGGGTAAACACGTAGACCCTGTCCTCGAACACCTGGCTGCGCACCTCGTCGATGAGGTTGCCGCTCTCCACCACATCCTCCTGCCACTGGAGAATCTTTCTCAGCCAGTTGATCTTCTCTTCGAAGCCGGTGGATTTGCCGGACTGGGGCCCCTCTTTGTATTTCCAGTGGGCGGCCACACCCAGCTCGGCGTCCTGGTGCATCTGCTCGGTGCGGATCTGAATCTCCACACTCTTGCCCGCCGGGCCCAGCACCACAGTATGAATGGACTGGTAACCGTTGGGCTTGGGGGTCGCCACATAGTCATCGAATTCGTTGGGCAGATGGCGCCACTTGGTGTGCACCACCCCCAGGGCGGCGTAGCAGTCCTGCAGCCGCTCGGCGATGATGCGCACGGCGCGCACATCGAACAGTTCGGAAAACGCCAGGTTCTTCTTCTGCATCTTCTTCCAGATGCTGAAGATGTGCTTGGGACGGCCATAGACCTCGGCGCGGATGCCGTCTCTGTCCAGGTTCTGCTGCAGGTCGGAGACAAACTCATGGATGTAGCTTTCCCGGTCGATGCGTTTCTCGTCCAACAGCCTGGCGATATCTTTGTAGGTGTCCGGGTGCAGGTAACGGAAGGAGAGGTCCTCCAGTTCCCACTTCAGCTGACCAATACCCAGACGGTTGGCCAGGGGCGCGTAGATGTCGCGCACCTCCCGGGCCAGCACCACCCGGGTCTCCTCGTCGGCGTTTTTCACCTCGCGGAGCATGACCACCCCCTCCGCCAGCTTGATCACCACGGCGCGGACATCCTCCACCATGGCCAGCAGCATGCGACGCAGGTTATCGATCTGGCCCTCGGAGGCGTGCACGCCGCTGCCGGTCTGTAGGGTGCGGATGGCGTCCATCACCTGAACGCTCTTGATCAGGGGCAGCAGCTTGGCGTCGTACTTCTCCTCGATCTGCTCCAGGGTCAGCAGTCCCTCATCCAGGCAGGTGAACAGGACACTGGCCTCCAGGGTGGCGATGTCCATGTTCAGGGGCAGCAGGATCTCCACCATCTCCCTGGCGCGGATCAGGCACGCCTCCAGCACCGGACGCTCCTCCACGGTCAGTTCCTGACAATATCGGAAACAGGCCTCCAGCTTCTGGCGCGACTCCGCGCTGAGCTCCAGCTGCATCAGCCACTGGCTAAGATCGACCTGCTGTTCTCCGAAATGGATCTGACGAACCGATACCATGGTGTTTTGTCATCCTATGTAGAGCGTGATTCCTTCACCGCCTGCCGGCGGCATCCTGTTGTTCAGAGCCCACTTTTTTCGAAAAGTGCCATGGACTCCAGATGTTGAGTATGGGGGAACATATCCACCAGTCCAACCCTCTTGAGGCGATATCCCTGCTCAGTGAGCAATTTTGCGTCACGGGCCAAACTGGCGGGGTTGCAGGAGACATAGAGCACCCGTTTAGGCGACCATTGGCTCAGGTGGGTCAGAGCCCCGCCTGCGCCTGCCCGGGCAGGGTCAAGCAGCAGCAGGTCCACCGGTTTGAGCCAGCGAGGGTCCCCCTCACCATCGTTGAGATCCGCCTGACAGAAGGTGAGGTTGTCCACCCGCAGCTCCCGGGCGCGCTCATTGCCCCGGGCCACCATGGTATCCACCCCCTCCACCGCCAATACCGACCGGCAGCGCCGCGCCAGAGGGAAGCTGAAGTTACCGATGCCGGCAAACAGCTCCAGCACGCTGTCCTCCTCATCCGGTGCCAGCCAGTCCAGGGCCTGGGCCACCATCCCCTGGTTCACCTGATCGTTCACCTGAATGAAGTCACCAGGCAGATAGGCCAGGGGCTCACTCATCTCACCCAGCTCAATGGCGAAAGGTGCAAGAGGCTTGCCATCGATGCGGCGCACCTGCGCCCCCTCATCCAGCAACACCGTCAGCTCATGCTCGAGGGCAAAGGCTTCGAGGGCGGCGCAATCCTGCTGCTTGAGGGGTTTGAGCACCCTCAAGCAGAACAGGTCACCGCTGGCGGTGCGGGTCAGCTCCAGGTGTCCCAGCTGACGTTTTCCCTTGAGGCCGTTCAGCAGACTGTGGATCTGAGGCAGCAGATCGGCAAAGGGCTGCACCAGTATGGGGCAGCGGCGCACCGGTTCGATCTCACTGCTGCCCTCACGGCGAAACCCCATCTGCAGCTCGCCCTTATCCACCTTGAGGGCCAGGCGGGCACGACGGCGGTAGTGCCAGCCGGCGCCTTTAATGGGCTCCGCCACCTCTTGTGGTTCACAGCCCCCCAGGCGGGACAGCATGTCCAGCAGCGCCTGCTGCTTATAGGCCCGCTGCTCCTGCTGGGACAGATGCTGAACCTGACAGCCGCCACAGCGGCCGAAGTGCTCACACTCCGGCGCGATGCGCAGTGGGCTCTCTCCCAGTCGTTTGAGCAGCCTGGCCTGGGCGAAGCGCTTCTTTTGCTCGGTCAGTTGAACCTCGCCGCGCTCACCGGGCAGCAGGCCAGGGACGAACACCACCTTGCCCTCGTGGTCGGCCACCCCCTGGCCCTTGTGATCCAGGCGCTGGACATCCAGGATGATTTTTTTCGACAACTTCTTTAATTTATTGGACTTAGGGGTAAAAAACTGTGCCATGAAAAGGTCCGTTGATTACAATAGGGGGATCCACACAGGCGTGGTTACGGCCGGAATCGCCTGCGGCGCCCGGTTTACCAGGGCGCAGAGCGGATCACCTGAGCCAAAACAGATAAGGGGAGCATTGTCCCACAGATGAATGGGGTCACCAAATACAGTCTCAGAGCCTGGGTACTGGTGCTGGCGTTGGCGCCCACCATACTGATCGGCATTCTGCTGGGCAGCTTCTTTACCCTGACCCGCTTTTCTGAGCTGGACCAGTCCCTGATCAACCGGGGGGAGAACATCGTCAGCCCCCTGGCGATGGCGGCCAGCTATGGCCTGAGCACCAGTAACCGGGACTACAGCCAGCGCCTGATCGACATGATCCACAAGCAGAACTCCCTGTTCATTCAGTTGATCGCCATCTTTGACAACGAAAACCAGGTGTTTGCCACCAGCCAGTACCGGCAAAACTTCGACCTGATAAAGCTGCCCCTGAACCGGGACCTCAAGCAGGGGATGGACGTGGAGCACATCGGCGACCATGTGATCATGCGCGCCCCCATCTTCACCCTGCCCACCCCCAACGTCGACACCAACTTTACCCCACGCACCCAGCTGGGCTACGTGGTGCTGCAGATCAACAAGCATGAAGCCCTGGTGAGTCAGTACCGGGGGGCGGGCTGGGCCTTCATCATCGTGCTCATTGGGGTGCAGCTGAACCTGCTGTTCACCTTCCGGCTGATGAAAAACGTCACCCGGCCGATCACCGACATGGTGGCGGCGGTGGCCAAGATACGTGAAGGCAAACTGGATACCCGGCTCCAGGGCGAGCTGATCGGCGAGCTGGACCAGCTCAAGCGGGGCATCAACGCCATGGCCTCCTCCCTGGCGGAGTACCACAATGAGATGCAGCAGAACATCGACCAGGCCACCTCGGATCTGAGGGAGACCCTGGAGCAGATCGAGATTCAGAACGTCGAGTTGGACATCGCCAAGAAGCGGGCCCTGGAGGCCAGCCGGGTGAAATCGGAGTTTATGGCCAACATGAGCCACGAGCTGCGCACCCCACTCAACGGAGTGATCGGCTTTACCCGCCAGTTGCTGAAGACCCCGCTCCACGACAACCAGCGTGACTACCTGAAAACCATCGAGCGCAGCGCCAGCAACCTGCTCTCCATCATCAATGACATCCTCGACTTCTCCAAACTGGAGGCGGGACGGATGGTGCTGGAGAAGATGCCCTTCGCCCTGAGGGACGCCGTGGATGAAACCATGCAGCTGCTCTCCACCGCTGCCGCCGAGAAGGGGCTGGAACTGGTGATTGAGATCGATGACCACCTGCCGGACAGCCTCAACGGTGACGTGATGCGGCTGCAGCAGATCCTCACCAACCTGGTGAACAATGCGGTCAAATTCACCGACAAGGGCAGCGTGCGCCTGCAACTGGACGCCGCCAAGGAGACCGCCGACCGGGTGCTGATCCGCGGTGAAGTCTCGGACACCGGCATCGGCATCTCCAAGGAGCAGCAGTCCCTGCTGTTCCAGGCCTTCGGTCAGGCGGACAGCTCCATCAGCCGTCGCTTCGGCGGAACCGGTCTGGGACTGGTGATCACCAAGCGTCTGGTCAACCACATGGAGGGCCAGATCGGCTTCACCAGCAGCGAGGGGCAGGGCTCCACCTTCTGGTTCACCCTGAGCATAGAGAAGAGCCCCTTTACCATCTCCGATCCCCTCAACCTGGATCAGGTACGGGGCCAGAGTGCCCTGGTGTTCGAGCCCAGGCTGCTCACCCGCAACAACCTGGTGCAGCAGCTGGAAAACTGGCAGATGGACACCACCGCCTGTGGTTCCAGCGCACCACTGCAGAATTATCTGGAGGGGCGTCACTTCAGCCACGCGCTGATCGCCTGGCGTAAGCTGCAACCCAGCGAGTCGATGATGGAGACCCTGGGCACCATCCGCCAGCACTGTGACAACCTGGTGCTGCTGCTGGACAGCGACAGCAGTGAGGTGATTCACCAGGTGGAGGAGCTGGGCATCGACCACTGCCTGACCCTGCCCATGAGTGAACGGCGGCTGTTTGCCAGCCTCACCAATGGTGGCCCCCAGCACCTGCCGGCGGCCGAGCCGCCCCAGTTGCCTCCCCGGGAGAAGCGCGCCCTGAAAACCCTGGCGGTGGACGACAACAGAGCCAACCTCAAGCTGATCGATACTCTGCTCCAGGAACTGGTCACCCGGGTTGACACCCTCTCCTCGGGGACCGAAGCGATTCGCCGGGCCGCCGAAGAGGAGTACGACCTGATCTTTATGGATATCCAGATGCCGGACATCGACGGCATCCAGGCCACCCGGGAGATCCGCCGCGCCTCGCTGAACACCCGCACCCCCATTATTGCGGTCACCGCCCACCTGCTGGGTGAAGAGCGTGAGGAGGTGCTGGCCAGCGGCATGGATGACATCCTCACCAAACCCATCGACGAGAGTGGTCTGGAGGAGATGATCGTGCGCTGGACCGCTCCGGTCACCGCCGAGGCCAGCCAGGTGGTGGACTGGGAGCTGGCCCTGACCCAGTCCGGCGGCAACGATGACCTGGCCCGGGAGATGCTGAAGATGCTGGCCCAGAGCATTCCTGAGACCCGGGAGCAGATAGAACACTCCCTGAACCAGGGGGACCGCCACACCCTGCAGCAGACGGTACACAAACTGCACGGGGCCACCTGTTATTCCGGCGTCCCTGCCCTGCAGTCCCTGTGCGCCAACCTGGAAGGACAACTCAAACAGGGACAGGGCACCCTGGACCTGGAACCGGAAATTCTCGAGTTACTCGACGAGCTAAACAAGGTAGAATCCGCTGCCGAGACCATACTGGCAGCCTAAACGGAATCGATAGATGAGCAAAACACCCGGCTTCTTCAGCCGCATCAAAGCGCTGAGCGCAGATCAAAAACGCCTGTTTGCCACCGCCCTGGCGGAACGTATGCTGCCCAATTTCCAGCTGTTCTGTGCCGCTACAGAGAGTGAAGGAGCCGACCAGCTCCAGGTCTCCCTGGACCTGCTGTGGGAGAGCTGCTTTACCCAGAGGCTGAAACTGGCCATGGAACAGCAGATCGAAAAACTGGAAGCGATCACTCCGGACCCGGAGCAACACGACATGTATGGGGTCTACCCCGCCATGGATGCCGTGGTCGCCGTCTCCACCATCTTCATTGCCATGCAGCAGAAGGTAGAGGAAGACCTGATCAACGTCTCCAAGCTCTCCAGCTCCACGGTCACCAACTACATCGAAGTGACCGAGATGCCCGAACTGGAGGGACGCGCCCTGGATGATTTCATCTTCAATCACGAGATGATGCAGGAGGAGAAATCGATTCAGTCCCAACTGCTGGACTGGGTGGAGTCCGAGCCCTCTTCAGAAGAGATCAAGGAGATGCGTAAGGAGATCCGCAGCAGCGGCGTTTCCAACATCGGCATCAGCCTGTAAGACTCCCCAGCCACTATTCCAAACCAAGCCCCGCCAAGCGGGGCTTTTTTGATCTACACCGCAAAAAACTAAATTCACTACCTCTTTTGAGGGATATACCGAATTCGGGCGCTCTCTTTTGTGACTACTACCTCACAAAAAAAATACAAAATCCGCTTAGATATGCGTGAAACCACATATACACACATAGGCATATAGCTATGACCACAAAAAGAGAGTTCAGCACGTCCCGCAGGGCGTTATTGAAAGCTTCACTGGCCGGCACTGCCGCCACCGGGATCAGCGGTGGCTTTGCCTTTGCTCCGGTAATGGACGCCATCGCCGCCGAGCTGCCCAAGGTAGACCTGCGCACCAACACAGGCACCTGGGTCCCCACCACCTGTCAGGGTTGCACCTCCTGGTGTGCCAAGCAGGTCTACATCATGGATGGTCGCGCCACCAAGGTGCGAGGTAACCCCTACTCCAAGATCCACGACACCGCAGGTTGCCCCCGTCAGCACCTGGGTCTGCAGATGGTGTACGACGCGGATCGCCTCAAGACTCCGATGATGCGCACCAACCCCAAGAAGGGTCGCAACGAAGATCCCAAATTTGTGCCCATCAGCTGGGACAAGGCCCTGGATATGATTGCCGATCGCATCCTAGACCTGCGTGAGCGCGGCGAGAGCCACAAGTACGCGTTGCTCCGTGGCCGCTACTCTCTGGCCCGGGATCTGCTGTATGACAAGATGACCAAGATCATTGGCTCCCCCAACAACATCTCCCACAGCGCCATCTGTGCCGAGGCCCACAAGATGGGGCCCTTCTATCAGGACGGCAACTGGGGCTACAACCAGTATGACGTAACCAACACCAAGTACATCCTCTCCTTTGGTGCCGATCCCATCGCATCCAACCGCCAGGTGAGCTTCTACTCCAGCGAGTGGGGCAACACCCTAGACCGCGCCAAGGTGGTGGTGGTGGACCCACGTCTGTCCGCGTCCGCGGCCAAGGCCCATAAGTGGATCCCCATCGAGACAGGTCAGGATTCCGCCCTGGCCCTGGCCATCGCCCACGAAGCTCTGGTGGCCGGCGTCTGGTACAAGCCGTTTGTCGGAGACTTCAAAGACGGCAAAAACCACTTCGTTGCCGGCAACAAGGTGGATGAGTCCCTGTTCGAAGACAAGTACAGCCATGGTCTGGTGAAATGGTGGAACCTGGCGCTGAACCAGTACAGCGCCGAGTGGGGCGAAAGCGTGACCGGCGTGAAAGCCGATGACATCCGCACCATGGCCAGAGAGATGGGATCCGCCGCTCCTGCAGTGCAGGTGTGGACCGCCCGTGGCGCGGTGATGCAGACCCGGGGCACCTACACCTCCATGGCCTGTCACGCCCTCAACGGCCTGTTCGGTGCCATCGACAATGAAGGCGGCCTGTTCCCCTACAACAAGGCGCCAGTGAGCAAAACCTTCCCCGATGCCGCGGACTACATTGACGCCATCGCCAAGAAGGGCAAGAAGCACGAAAAGATCGACCAGCGTGGCCGTCTGGAATTCCCCGCCCTGAAGAAGGGTAAGTCCGGTAAGGGCGTGGTCACCAACAACGCCGCCGACGGCATCCTCAACGCCGATCCCTATGAGATCGAGGTGATGCTGGCCTACTTCAACAACTTCACCTTCGCCGCACCGGAAACCGAGCGTTGGGAGAAGGCCCTGAGCCGCCTGCCCTTCATGGCGCACATCACCACCAGCATCTCCGAGTTCAGCTGGTTTGCCGACGTGTTGCTGCCCTCCAGCCACCACATGTTCGAGAAATGGGGCCTGCTGAAGGCCGCCGGTAATGGCGTCAGCCACGTGTCTCTGCAGGTGCCCAGCATCAAGCGGATGTACGACACCCGTCAGGATGAGACCGAGGTGCCCTACCTGCTGGCCAAGAAGTTGGCGGACAAGGGCTTCGACAACGCCTGGCGCTACATCAATGACAAGATTGTCGATCCGGAAACCGGCAAGCCGGCCAAGGACTCCGAAGAGTTTGCCGAGATCGCCATCAAGCACCTGACCACCGGCATCTGGCAGAAAGACGCCTCCAAGTATGGTGAGAAGCTCTCCGGCTGGGACGAGTTTGTGAAGCGCGGCGTATGGAACTCCCACCCCTATGAGTACCGCAAGCGCTGGGGCAAGTTTAAGACCGATACCCACAAGTTCGAGTTCTACAGCGTCACCCTGGAGCACGCCCTGGGCAAACACGCCAAGCGTCACCATGTGTCCATCGACGACGTGGTCAAGGCCTGTGAGTACACCGGCTTCGGTGAATTGGCCTTCGTGCCTCACTACCAGGAGCCGGTTCGTGACGGCGACGCCAAAGAGTTCCCACTGCTGCTGGTGGACCACAAGTCTCGCCTCAGTCACGAAGGCCGTTCTCAGAACGCCCCCTGGTTCTATGAGTTTGGCGATGTTACCCCTGGCGATGAAGCCTATCAGGATGTGGCCAAGATGAACCCCATTGATGCCAACGCTTTGGGCATCAAGGATGGCGACGAAATTCGCATCATCAGCACTGTGGGCGAGCTGACCTGTACCGCCAAGCTGTGGGAAGGGGTACGTCCAGGCAGTGTCGCCAAGGCGTTTGGCCAGGGTCACTGGGCCTACGGCCGCTACGCCGCCAAGGAGTTCGGCAAGACCCCACGCGGTGGCAGCAACAACGCCATCATCCCGGCCCGCTACGACAGATTCAGCGGCGCCTCGGCCTTCTATGGCCACACCCGTATCCGTATCGAGAAAGCGTGAGGTAACAACAGATGAAATTTGGAATGGTTATCGACCTGCAAAAATGCGTAGGTTGCGGCGGCTGTGACCTCGCCTGTAAGACGGAAAACAACACCCCTGAAGGGATCCAGTGGTCCCATCACATCAGCAAAACCGAGGGGAAATTCCCCGACGTGAGCTACAGCTACATCCCCACTCTGTGCAACCACTGTGAGGACGCAGCCTGTGTGAAGGTGTGCCCCAAGGGCGCCATGTACAAGGCGGACAACGGCCTGACCCTGCAGGACAACGACAAATGCATCGGCTGCCGCCGCTGTGAGCGCGCCTGCCCCTACGGCGTCATCAGCTTCAACAAGCAGGCCCCGCACCGCAGCTGGCAGGATGACACCGCCCTGGTGGAAAACGGTACCGTCTCACCGAAAGAGGTGCTGATGGTTACCGGCGCCAAGCACTCGCCCCACGAGAACCCGGAGCGCGGCGACACCTATCCGGTCACCCGCCCCCGCCGTACCGTCGAGAAGTGCACCGGTTGTGACCACCGCCAGGCCGTGGGCCTTGCTCCCGCCTGCGTGGACGCCTGTCCGGCTGGCGCCCGGGTGGTTGGGGATCTCAGCGATCCCAACAGCGAGGTATCCCGCCTGATCAAGATGCACAAACCGATGCAGCTCAAGCCTGAAGCGGGCACCAAGCCCAGCATCTATTACATCCGAACCTTCGGTGTAAGACAGGCCTAAGCCCATGATAAACGGCGGGGCAACCCGCCGTTTTTTTTGGAGAGACACCATGCCAAGTGCCAGCTTTATCAGCCTGCCCACAGGGTGCAGCAACCCCAGCATTCACCACCATCAGATTGCCCGTTCTCTGAAGCGTCAGGGCGTCGCCCTGAGCCTGTGGCAGCAGACGGTGGATCCGGAGGAGGGGTATCCCCAGGGCATCATGGACCAACTGGTTGAACAGTTGCGCTCCGTGGACATGACCATCATGGAGGTGTATCAGGACTCCATGCTGGCTGCGGTAGCCGCAGGCTACAGCGCAGCGGCAGGAAAACCGCTGATATTATTGAAAAAGCATGGATGCAACACCCTTCCGGAACTGGAGGGAATGGCCAACAGAATCATTCACTACGACAGCCCTGAGCAGATCAGGCTGTTCTGACCCTTAAGGGTCGGTCCCCAAGGGGCACTCTCTCCCCCGCGGGGGCCGGCCCGCCTACTCCTGCCCCCTATTCAGGCCCAGAGCAGCTCTGCCCGACGGCCAATGCGCGAACACACAATCAAGCCTGATGCCGGCTCAGATAGTCAACCTGCTCCTCGCTGGCCAGGGCACCGGGACGAGCCTGGCGCACCGCTTCCACCACCTCAGACAGGGGGATGCCGGCGGCCAGCAGCAATCGGGCTGCCACCAGGCCTGTTCTGCCGGTGCCGCCCCGGCAATGGACCGAGACCCGCTCGCTGCTCAGCAGCCGGGGAAGCAGTTGCTCCATCGCCTGGGGCCATTGATGCTCAAAGGCCTCATCCGGCAAAGACTTGTCTTTCACCGACAGATGCTGCCAGGCGATCCCCTGGGATTCAGCCTCAGGGCCCAACCCGGCAATGCCAAACCGCTGCAACTCCTCGTCGGTGAGGGTCGTGACCATGGCGGTCACCCCCAGTTGCTTCAGCGTCTTCAGATCCCCGGTCAGGTCCCCCTCCAACCCGGGGGCCGAGTGGAGAGCCAGGTTAACCCCGGACAGGGTCAGGGTGATGGGAGAAAAGCTCATTATGGCGCTCCTTGTGAGAGGGATTGGCTGCTGTCTTTGGGCAGCCAGAGTGAGATCAGTGTAGTCAGTGCCAGGAAGGCTGCAGAAACCCAGAGACAGGCCGCCAGTCCGGCCAGTTGGAACACCAGCCCCGACAGTATGGTGCCCACCAGCCGCCCCATGGCGTTGGCCATGTAGTAGAAGCCCACATCCATGGACACCCCGTCCTCACCGGCGTAATGGACGATGAGGAAGGAGTGCAGGCTGGAGTTCACCGCAAACACCGCACCAAACAGCATCAGCCCCACCACTATGGTGAACTGGGGCAGAAACTGCAGCTGCACCCCTAGGGCGACCATCAGGGTCACCCCTGTCAGCAGCGCCGCCCACTTCAGGGCACCAGCGCCGTCGGGCACCGCCCCATGGCGACGGTCACTGCCGGTGATTCTGGGGGCGATCCCCTGAACGAAGCCGTAGCCGATCACCCACAGAGCCAGGAAGCCGCCGACGGCGGTGTGGCTCCAGCCAAAAGTGGTGCCCAGATACACCGGCAGGGCAATCACAAACCAGAGATCCCGGGCCCCGAACAGGAACAACCGCGCCGCCGACAAAATGTTGATGCTGGGGCTCTTGGAGAACAGCTGGGAGAACTTAGGCTTGCTCTTGGCCCGCCCCATGTCCTGCCCCAGCCAGTTGAGGCTGGCCAGCAGCACCAGCAGCAGTACTCCGGCCATGGCCACCATGGCCCCCTGGAAGCCCAGCACCACCAACAGCAGGCCACCGAGGAAGAACCCCGCCCCCTTGAGGGCGTTTTTGGAGCCGGTCAGCACCGCCACCCAGTGGTAGAGGGCACCGGACTCCCCCTTGGGCACCAGGGTCTTGATGGCACTCTTGGCGCTCATCTTATTGAGATCTTTGGCGATGCCCGACAGCGCCTGGGCCGCCATCACATAGGGCACCGACAGCCAGGGTGAGGGTACCGCCAGCATCAGCAGCGCCACCACCTGCATCCCCAACCCAAGGTTCATGGTGCGGTTGAGGCCGATGCGCGCCCCCAGGTAGCCGCCCACCAGGTTGGTGACCACCCCGAAGATCTCGTAGAAGAGGAACAGCGAGGCGATGGCCAGCGGGCTGTAACCCAGCTGATGGAAGTGGAGCACCACCAGCATCCTCAGGGCGCCGTCGGTCAGGGTGAAGTTCCAGTAATTGAAGGTCACCAGCAAGTACTGGCGAAGGCCTGGGCTCAGGCCGCGTATCTTGGCAATCATAGAGTCAGTAGATAAACCAGCATAGAAAAGGCCGACCCAGAGGTCGGCCTGAAATCAAAGACCCTGGGCCACCAGGTAGCGGGCCAGCTCCATGGTACGGTTGACGTAGCCCCACTCGTTGTCATACCAGAGGTAGAGCTTAAGCTGGGTGTCGTTCACCACCATGGTGGAGGGGGCATCCACCACGCTGGAGTGGGGGTTGGTGCGATAATCGATGGAGACCAGAGGACGCTCCTCATAGCCCAGCACCCCTTTCAGTTCACCTTCTGCGGCCTCTTTCAGCAGGGCATTGACCTCCTCCACCGTGGTGGCCCGCTCCAGCTCGAACACGCAATCGGTAATGGAGGCGTTGCACAGAGGCACCCGCACCGCATGGCCGTTGAGCCGGCCCTTGAGCTCGGGGAAGATGTGGGTGATGGCGGTAGCCGACCCCGTAGTGGTGGGGATCAGGCTCTCGCCACAGGCGCGGGCACGGCGCAGATCCTTATGGGGCGCATCCAGAATGGTCTGGGTGTTGGTGATGGAGTGGATGGTGGTCATGGAGCCGTGCTTGATGCCCAGCTTCTCCTGGATCACCTTCACCGCTGGCGCCAGACAGTTGGTGGTACAGGAGGCGGCGGTGACAATGCGGTGCACCTCCCTGTCGTACCAGTGATGGTTTACGCCATAGACTGCATCGAGCACCCCTTCCTGCTTCACCGGCGCCGTCACCACCACGCGCTTGACCCCCTGGTCCAGGAAGGGCTGCAGTTTCTCTTTGCTCTTGAACTTGCCGGATGCCTCAATGACAATGTCGCACCCGGACCAGTCGCCCTCCGCCGGAGTCTTGTGGCTGGTCACTTCGATGCGTTTGCCGTCGATGATCATCGCATCGCCTTCACTGCGGATCTCCGCATCCCAGCGACCATGAACGCTGTCAAAGGCCAGCAGGTGGCTCAGGCTGTCGGCGTCACCCGCCGGGTCATTCACCTGAACAAATTCAAAGTCCGGCCACTGCCAGGCGGCGCGCAGGGCCAGGCGCCCCATGCGCCCGAATCCGTTGATGCCTACTTTTACCGTCATCTTTCTCTCTCTCAGTCGGTTGATTACGCGGACTGTGGCGCCGCGTCAGTATGGGGGTTGTCGTCGGCCTGGGGAAACCAGTGGCGGGTGCGATTGGCCAGGGCCACCAGGGAGAGCATCACCGGCACCTCCACCAGAACACCGACCACGGTCGCCAGCGCCGCACCGGAATGCAGGCCGAACAGGGCAATGGCCACCGCCACCGCCAGCTCGAAGAAATTGGAGGTGCCGATCATCGCTGCCGGAGCCGCCACATTATGGGGCAACTTGAGCAGCTTGGCACCACCGTAGGCGATCACGAAGATGCCATAGGTCTGAATCAGCAAGGGGATGGCAATCAAGCCGATCACCATGGGGCTGGCCAGCAGAGTGGGCGCCTGGATGCCAAACAGGATCGTCACGGTGGCCAGCAGGCCGGTCATGGACGCCGGCTTAAGGCTGTCACAGAAGCGCGCCAGGGCGGCCTGACCACGTCGCAGTAGCAGTTGGCGGACCAGGATGCCCACGGCCAGGGGCAGCACCACATAGAGCAGGGTGGACAGGGCCAGGGTTTCCCAGGGCACGGTGATCTCAGACACCCCCAACAACAGGGCGGCAATGGGGGCAAAAGCCACCACCATGATGAGGTCGTTCACCGATACCTGAACCAGGGTGTAGGCCGGGTTGCCCCGGGTCAGCTGTGACCAGACAAACACCATGGCGGTACAGGGCGCCACGCCCAGCAGGATCATCCCGGCAATGTACTGCTCCGCGTCGGCGGCAGGCACCAGATCCGCAAACAGGCCACGGAAGAACAGCCAGGCGATGGCGGCCATGGTGAAGGGCTTGATCAGCCAGTTGATCACCAAAGTCAGCCACAGCCCTTTGGGTTGGCGGCTCACCTGACGCACGGAGCGGAACTCCACCTGCACCATCATCGGGAAGATCATCACCCAGATAAGTACGGCAATGACCAAATTGATTTGCGCCACCTGCCAGTTGGCCAGGGCAGCGAAGGCCTCGGGCCACAGCTGGCCCAGCAGGACGCCTGCGCCAATGGCCAGGGCCACCCACAGGCTAAGATAACGTTCAAACAGTCCCATGATTTCCCCTCAGTCGCAGCACAGTGCTTTGCGGTCGGGGCGATCGCCCATGGCCGCCAGTCGTTTGATGTCGGCGTCGATGACGTCGGGCCGTTGCTGGTTGAGTCCATCCAGGGTATCCAGGGTCCAGTCCGGCAGTTCCGCCAGGCGGTAGAACACCCACTGACCCTTACGCACATCGCGCAGCAAGCCTTCACTGCGCAGACGGGCCAGGTGACGGGATATCTTGGGTTGGCTCTCATCCAGTGCAGTGGAAAGCTCGCAGACGCACAGCTCCCCTTCGCGGCTGATGAGCAGCATGATCTTCAGCCGGGTGGCGTCGGCCAACCCCTTGAGCAGGGATACGGGATCTCTCATGGTGACTCACATATGGAAAAACGAATATGCACTAATTATATTCGCCAAAACGCATATGTAAAGCGAGGAAGATGACATTTTGATGACAAAAGGCCCGCAGAGCGCGGGCCTTTGGGGGAGCATCACAGATCGGGGAACAGGCGGGCCAGGGCTTGCAGCCACACCAGGGCAAAGATGCCGGCGAGGATGTCGTCCATCATGATCCCCAGGCCCCCCTCCATCTGCTTGTCGAAGAAGCGGATGGGCCAGGGTTTCCAGATATCGAACAGACGGAACAGGGCAAAGCCGATCACCAGCCAGATCCACCCCGCCGGGGCGGCGATCAGGGTGATCAGCATTCCCACCACCTCATCCCAGACGATGGCGGGATGATCGTGCACCCCCATGTCCTCGGCGGTCTTGCCGCACAGATAGATCCCCACCGCAGAGAACAGGATCAGGGTCATCAGATAGGGAAACAGGGACCAGTCCTGCATCAGCCAGTAGAAGGGGAAAGCCGCCAGGGTACCGAAGGTGCCCGGCGCCTTGGGCGCCAGCCCCAGGCCGCCCCCCAGGGCCAGGAAGTGCACCGGGTTGCTCAGGCGCACACCAGCAAATCGCGTCATCTCTCTTCCCTCAGAAGTGGCGGAAGCTCTGGGGCGCCTCAGCCAGAGGCTCACCATCGCAATAGTAGTGGATGCCGCTGCCGGCACGAACCTGGCCGATGCAGGTGTGGCTGACTCCCGCCTCACCCAGGGCGGTGATCAGGGCGCCCTTCTGAGCCTCGGGTACGGTGAACAGCAGCTCATAATCTTCGCCGCCACGGATCGCCAGTTGACGGGCCTCCTCCAGCCCCAGAGTCTCCTGCAGCGCCCTGGACAGAGGCAGCTTATCGATCTCCACATGAGCGGACACCTCTGACGCCTTGACGATGTGCTCCAGATCCCCGGCCAGGCCGTCGGAGAGATCCAGGCAGGAGCTGGCAATGCCACGCAGAGAGCGTCCCGCCAGGATTCGCGGCGTCGGCCTCAGGTGACGGGTCACCAGAAACTCTTTGTGGTCGTCACTGGCCTCCAGTTCGCCCTTGAGCAGCTTGAGGCCGGCGGCGCTGTCGCCGAGGTGACCGGTGACGAAGATCCAGTCTCCGGGCTTGGCACCACTGCGGGTCAGGGACTGGTCCGCGGGCACATGGCCCAGGGCGGTCAGGGTGATGGTCAGCGGACCGCGGGTGGTGTCTCCCCCGACCAGGGCGATACCATAGTACTCACAGATCTGGTTCAAACCGGCGGCGAAACGGGCCAGCCAGGCTTCATCGCTGGTCGGCAGGGTCAGGGCCAGGGTCAGCCAGGCGGGATCCGCGCCCATGGCGGCCAGATCCGACAGGTTGACCGCCACCGACTTATACGCCAGTACTTGAGGGTCGATGGAGGGCAGGAAATGGATCCCCTCAACCAGGGTGTCCGTGGTGGCCACCAGCTGGTTGTTGTCCGGCATCTTCAGGACGGCGGCATCGTCACCGATCCCCATCAATACGTCCTTGCGCTGGTTGCCTCGCTGACATCCCTGACGGAAGAACCGCTCGATCAATTCAAATTCGCTAATAGGCATACATAAAAAGGGCCACATAGTTATGTGGCCGCTCCATTAATCGATCAACGCTAAAGCTTAACGCTTCTGGGCGTTGGCCAGTTTATCCAGCACCCCGTTGACGAACTTGTGGCTGTCGTCGGAGGCGAAAACCTTGGCCAGTTCAATGGCTTCGTTGATAGCCACCTTGAAGGGCACGTCGTCGCGATAGAGCAACTCGTACGCGCCCAGGCGCAAAACCGCCAGTTCGATGGGGTCCACTTCCTCGATGAGACGAGCCAGGTAAGGCTTGCACTTTTCATCCAACTGCTTGGCGTGGGTCGATACCCCAACCAGCAGTTCACGGAAGTAAGCCACATCCACGCCGTCGGTTTCCTGCTCTGTGAGGAAATGGTGCTCTACGTTAGCCACATCATTTCTACTCAATTGCCATGAATAGATGGCTTGCACCGCCAGTCGGCGGGCTTTGCGACGCTCTGAAGGCTTCACTTGGTTCTCCTGAATTATAGACGTCTCTTAAATCTGCTTAAGGACGTTGACCATCTCCAGGGCGCTCATTGCGGCCTCGTGGCCCTTGTTGCCAGCCTTGGTGCCGGCACGCTCAATGGCCTGCTCGATGGTATCGGTAGTTAGGACGCCGAAGGAGACGGGAGTATCAAACTCCAGCATCACCTGTGCCAGTCCCTTGTTGCACTCTCCGGCAACGAAATCGAAGTGGGGAGTGCCACCACGGATCACCGCACCCAGTGCGATGATGGCGTCAAACTCACCCTTGGCAGCCAGTTTGCGAGCTGCCAGAGGCAGTTCGAAGGCGCCAGGTACGCGAACGATGGAGATATCATCGTCATTGACGTTACCAAGACGCTTCAGGGTATCGATGGCGCCCTCTACCAGGCTCTCTACGACAAAGCTGTTAAAACGGCCGACCACCAGGGCGATCTTAGCGCCTTTGGCTTCAATGTTTCCTTCGATGACAATCATGATTTATATCCAAAAAACAGATTGGTATACGCCCCGGCATGAGACCGGGGCGAAAAGTGGCGTAATGATAGCACAGCCAGCATTAAAAACTTAACGCTGGCCGGCCAGTTTTATTCACCGATGTACTCGGTCACTTCCAGTCCGAAACCGGACAGGGCGTGGTAACGTTTCTGCCCGGACAGCAGACGCATCCGGGTGACCCCCAGCTCCGCCAGGATCTGGGATCCCACACCCACGGTGCGGGAGGTGCCGAAAGGCTTGTGCTTGGGGCCAACGGCACCCTTGTCCTCTTCGGCGTAAGCTTTGATCTGCTCCAACAGCTCTTCGCTGGTCTGGTGACGACCCAACAGCACCAGCACACCGTTCTCCTCCTGGGCGATGCGGCCAAGGGCACTGTCCAGGCCCCAGGGGCTGGCGCCGCCACGTTCGGAGAACAACAGGTCGTTGAAGCCATCATGCAGATGAACCCGGACCAGAGGGTTGTCAGCCAGGTCGCCCTTCACCAGGGCAAAGTGGGCTTCACCGTCAATGGTGTCGCGGAAGCTCACCAGCTCAAACTCACCAAAGCGGGTGGGCCAGCGGCAGCTGGCTTCACGGACAATGGTGGTCTCATTGAGGTTGCGGTACTCAATCAGGTCGGCGATGGTGCCCACCTTGAGGCCATGCTCCGCGGCAAACTCCTCCAGCTGAGGACGACGGGCCATGGTGCCATCCTCATTGAGGATCTCCACGATCACCGCGGCGGACTCGTATCCACCCAGGCGGGCCAGGTCCACCGAGGCTTCGGTGTGACCGGCTCGGGTCAGCACCCCACCCTCACGGGCACGCAGGGGAAAGATATGCCCGGGCTGCACCAGGTCGGTGGGCTTGGCGTCCTTGGCCACGGCGGTCAAAATGGTGACCGCGCGATCGGCGGCGGAGATGCCTGTAGTCACCCCTTGGGCCGCCTCGATGGAGACGGTAAAGGCGGTGCCGTACTGCTCGGTGTGGCGGGAGACCATCTGGTGCAGACCCAGACGGTCACAGCGCTCACCGCTCATGGGCATGCAGATCAATCCACGGCCATACTTGGCCATAAAGTTGATCGCTTCCGGGGTCACCGCTTCCGCGGCCATGATCAGATCGCCCTCGTTCTCGCGATCCTCGTCGTCCATCAGGATCACCATCTTGCCCAGACGGATATCCTCGATGATCTCTTCAATGCTGTTCAGTGCCATCTTGATGACCTTGTTATTTTAAGAATCCAGTTTTTGCCAACATCTCCATGGTGATGCCGCCGGCCTCAGGCTCATCATCCAGAGGTTGCATCAGTCGCTCCAGATAACGGGCGATCAGATCCACCTCCAGGTTCACCGTAGAACCGGGCTTGAGCTCACCTATGGTGGTCTCCTGGACGGTATGGGGTACCAGGGTAAGTCGGAAACGGTGACCGTCCACCTCGTTGGCGGTCAGGCTGATGCCGTCAATGGTCACCGACCCCTTCTCGGGGATGTAGCGGCCCAGGCCCGATGGGGCCCGCAGCCAATACTCTATGGCGCGTCCGCGGGGGCTGACGCTCTCGACTGTGGCCAGGCCGTCGATGTGGCCGCTGACCAGATGACCTCCCAGACGGGTGTCCGGGGTCACCGCCCGCTCCAGATTGACCTTCTGGCCAACCTGGTAGTGAGCAAAATTGGTTCGTGCCAGGGTTTCACCGGACACATCGGCCACATAGCCGTCCGCCAGCTTCTCCACCACGGTGAGACAGACGCCGTTGGTGGCGATGCTGTCTCCCAGTTGCACGTCTTCCAGGGGCAGCTTGCCGCTGGCCACGGTCACCTTGAGGTCGTCACCGCGGCGTTCCAGCTGACGCAGGGTGCCTACCGCTTCGATAATGCCTGTAAACATCTATGACTCCGCGCGCACCAGGGTCAGCCGCAAATCGGCGCCGACCCGGCGTACGTCTTTAAATTGAAACTCCGGCACCTGGGCCATCTCAGCCAGCTCGGGCAGGTTTACCACCCCGCGGCCGTCGCTGCCCATCATCTTAGGTGCCTGATACAGAATTAGTTCATCCCAGAGACCGGAACTGAGAAAGGCGCCGGCCAATGAGGCCCCCGCCTCCACCATCACGGTGTTGATCTGGCGTTCGGCCAGCTCGGCGATAAGGGCTTGCAGGTCCAGCTTCTCCCCGTTGGAGGGACCCTGCCAGCACTCTACCGATGATGGCCAGTCACAAGCGTAGTCCTGGGTGGACGCCAGCAGCATGGGACCCTCCACCTCGGTCATCTTCAGTGGTGGCGCCAGCCGGGCCCGGCCGTCCACCACCACCCGCAGGGGCTGAGACCAGTGCTGAGGCAACGCCAGCGACTCGGGCAGCTGCTCAGGGCGCACATTCATGGACGGGTCATCCGCCAGCACCGAGTCGGCACCGGTAATGATAGCGCCGTGGGCCAGACGCATCGCCTGGACATCCATCCTGGCTTGTGGGCCGGTGATCCATTTCGACTGCCCATTGGCCAGGGCGGTGCGGCCATCGATGGAAGCCGCCAGCTTGATGCGGATGTAGGGACGCCCGGTGGACATCCTTTTGATAAAACCTGGGTTGATCGCCCTGGCATCCCCCTCCAGCAAACCCGCAGCGACCTCGATGCCCGCTTCGCGCAACATGGTCAGGCCCCGACCTGCCACCTGGGGATTGGGATCCACCATGGCGGCCACCACCCGGCCGACGCCGGCCTTGATCAGGGCCTCGGCACAAGGTGGGGTGCGGCCATAATGGGAGCACGGCTCCAGGGTCACATAGGCGGTGGCCCCCCGGGCCTGCTCGGCAGCGGCGCGCAGGGCAAACACCTCGGCATGGGGCTCACCCGCCTTGGGATGGAACCCCTCTCCCACCACCTGGCCATCCTTGACGATGACGCAGCCCACTGCAGGGTTGGGGCGGGTAGAGAAACGGCCGCGCCGGGCCAGTTCGATGGCCCGGCGCATGAATTGAAAGTCGTCTTCTGACCAGTTCATTACTTTTCCAGCTTGGCGATCGCTTCGCCGAATTGAGACAGATCTTCGAAGGCCCGGTACACAGAGGCGAAACGGATGTAGGCCACCTTATCCAGGGCCATCAATTGCTCCATCACCAGATTACCCACCATGTCTGAACCCACTTCCCGCTCGCCGGTGGCGCGCAGAGCGGACTTGATCTTACTCAGGGACTGCTCGATGGCTTCCTGAGACACCGGACGCTTCTCCACGGCGCGCTGAATGCCACGACGCAGTTTCTCCTCATCAAAGGGCTCTCGGGTGCCGTTCTGTTTGATCACCCTGGGCATCACCAGTTCGGCGGTTTCGAAAGTGGTGAAACGCTCATGACAGGTAAGACACTCACGGCGGCGTCGCACCTGGTGCCCTTCGGCCACCAGACGGGAGTCGATCACCTTGGTGTCGTTGGTTGAACAAAATGGACAGTGCATGTTGCCTCCGGCGGGGTCCCTTTTACCAGGACAGCTTAACTGACTGCATAGAATAGCGGATTTACGCCCTCAGGTTAACGGTTTGCGGGGGTTTGGGGCTCGCCCTTTGATCTGGCTCTCCGTCTGGACGTGACTCCATAACCCTTTGCTAACAAAGGAGGGTCTCAAAAAGAGATTCCGGGTCATTGTGGGTAGGAAAACAACAGGGCCCATCGAGTGATGGGCCCTGTACAGACGAACTGGTCACCGCACCGGATTCAGATTAGCGGTAAACCGGACGGCGGGCACACAGCTCCTTCACCTGGGACTTCACCCGCTCGACCACGGCTTCGTTACCGAAATCGTCGAGGATGTCGCAGATCCAGCCGGTCATCTCGCGACATTCCGCCTCGTCGATGCCACGGCGGGTCAGGGCCGGGGTGCCGATACGCAGACCAGAGGTCACAAAGGGGCTGCGGGGATCGTTGGGCACTGAGTTCTTGTTGACCGTGATGTTGGCGCGGCCCAGGGCGGCGTCCGCATCCTTACCGGTAATGTCCTTGTCGATGAGGTCCAACAGGAACAGGTGGTTTTGAGTACCACCGGACACCACCTTATAACCACGGGCCATGAACACTTCGGCCATCGCCTGGGCGTTGGTCACCACCTGCTGCTGGTAGGTTTTGAACTCAGGCTGCAGCGCTTCCTTGAAGGCCACCGCCTTGGCGGCGATCACGTGACACAGAGGGCCGCCCTGACCGCCGGGGAACACCGCGGAGTTCAGCTTCTTGTAGATGGTCTCGTCGCCACAGGCGGAGAGGATCAGGCCACCACGGGGACCCGCCAGGGTCTTGTGAGTGGTGGTGGTCACCACATGGGCGTGAGGCACCGGGTTGGGGTAGACGCCGGCGGCAATCAGACCCGCCACGTGGGCCATGTCCACAAACAGGTAGGCACCCACTTCATCGGCAATCTCGCGGAATTTGGCCCAGTCGATGACACCGGAGTAGGCGGAGAAGCCGGCGATGATCATCTTGGGCTGATGCTCTTTGGCCAGGGCCAGCACTTCGTCGTAATCGATCTCACCGGTCTCAGGAGAGATACCGTACTGAACGGCGTTGTACATTTTCCCGGAGAAGGAGACGCTGGCGCCGTGGGTCAGGTGGCCACCGTGGGCCAGGCTCATTCCCAGTACGGTATCGCCGGGCTGCAGCAGGGCCATGTAGACCGCGGCATTGGCCTGGGAGCCGGAGTGGGGCTGAACGTTGGCGTAGTCGGAACCGAACAGCTCGTTGGCACGATTGATGGCCAGCTCTTCGGACTTGTCGACATACTCACAGCCACCGTAATAGCGCTTGTGCGGATAGCCTTCTGCGTACTTGTTGGTCAGCTGAGAGCCCTGGGCCTCCAGCACTCGGGGGCTGGTGTAGTTTTCGGAGGCGATCAGTTCGATATGCTCTTCCTGACGGACACGCTCCGCTTCCATCGCTTCCCAGAGTTCGGGATCAAAATCGGCGATGTTCATAGTTTTTTCCAGCATCCATGTCTCCTGCGTAGGGGGTTATTTTTTAGGCGGCCACTAGTTTACTCCTGTGTGACCCCGATCCCAAGTCCAATGAGCCCGGATGCTGTTTCCTCATAAATGAACGCGATAGTTGGCGCATCCCTGCGCATCGAAATCCGCCTTGCCAATCCCCCGGGAATCGGCGAGGCGTTCCCTTAACCGGCGGCCTGAACCGGCACGCCCTGGCCAACCCCCTTCACCCGGTTGCCCTCGGCCAGGTACACCAGGCTGGGCTTGTGGTTCTGGGCCTGATGCTGGGCCATCTGCACATAGGCGCAGATGATCAGCCGGTCACCGGGGGAGGCCTTGTGGGCGGCGGCACCATTGACGGAAATTATCTTGCTGCCCGCCTCGGCGGCGATGGCATAGGTGGCAAATCGCTCGCCGTTATCGACGTTGTAGAGTTCGATCTTCTCGTACTCCAGGATTCCGGCCAGGGCCAGAAACTCCCGGTCGATGGCGCAGGAGCCTTCATACTCCAGCTCGGCGTGGGTCACTCGGGCCTGATGCAGCTTGCCCTTCAGCATGGTTGTGATCATAGGTGGTCTCTTCTATTGAATGCGAAATTGACTGACGGCGCCGTGCAGCTGGGAGGCCAGTTGCCCCAGCTCGACGCTGGCCCTGGCGGTCTGGGCCGAGCCGGCGGCCACTTCCCGGGAGGCTTGACTGACCCCCTCCAGGTTCTGGCCCAGTTCGGTGGCCACCGACTGCTGCTGGGCGCAGGCACCGGCAATCTGGGTGTTCATGGCGGCGATGGCATCGATGCTGGTCACCACCTGAGTCATGGAGTGGCTGGCCCTGTCGGCCTGGGCCACGCAGCTCTTGATCAGCTCGCAGCTGGCCTGGGTGGCCTCGCCGGCCTGCTTGGAGCTGGCCTGCAGCTGTTCGATGATGGCGTTGATGCGGCTGGTGGACTCCTGGGTACGACCGGCCAGGGTGCGCACCTCATCGGCCACCACCGCAAAGCCCCTGCCCTGCTCACCCGCCCGGGCCGCCTCGATGGCGGCATTGAGGGCCAACAGGTTGGTCTGGTCGGCAATTTCGCGGATCACGTCCACCACCACGGTGATGTTGTTGGTCTCCCGCTCCAGCTCTGCCGCCAGTTCCCCCGCCTGCTGGATCACTCTCTCCGCCTCGCCGATGCCCTGGATGCTGCTTTGCACCTCACTCATGCCGGAACCGGCGTCGCCATTGGCCTGATCCGCCGAACCCGAGGCGGACTGAGTGTTGCGCGCCACCTCATCCACCGTGGTCTGCATCTGGGTCATGGCGGCGGCGATGGAGCCGATGCGCGCCTGCTGTTGCGCCATCCCCTGAGACACCTGCTCCGACACCGAGCCAACCTCATCGATGGCCCCGCCAAGCTGATCGGCGGCCCCGGCTATTTCAGCCACCAAAGAGGCCAGCCGCTCACCCATCTGCCTGCTGTCGGCGGCCAGTTGCCCCAATTCGTCCTGGGAGAAATGGGACTGATCCAGCTGACAGGTGAGGTCCCCCTGGGCCACTGCTGAGATAAAGGTCCGAACCCTGGCCAATGGACGGCAGATCTGGCGCACCAGCACCATCGCGCTTCCCAGCATAAAGACACCCACCAACAGGGCACCCCCTCCCAGCACCCAGTAGCTGCGGGTTGAGGCCTCCTGGCTGGCGAGGGTGTCTGCTTCCACCACCTGCTGATTGAACTCCACCAGGGCCTCGGTGGCCTCCATCAGCTTGAGGTAGGCGGGGTAGCTGGCCATGATGGCGGCGTTGGCGTCCTGGTACCGGTCTTCACTGACCAGATCCAAAAACGGCGCATTGGCGATGAGATAGGCTTCCCAGGCTTGTTGAAGTTGTGCCAGGGTCTGGCGCTCCTGCTCGGAGTCGATACCGGCCACATACTCTTGAAGGTGGCCCTCCATGGTCAGGGGCATCTTGCGACCGTCGGCGACCCACAGGCCCATGTCCGGATCCCCGGCATTGGAGACCAGGGAAAAGTCATACTTTCGATAGTCGATGATGAAGGCACGCATGTCCTCCACCAACATCAGCCTGGGCAGGGTTTGCTGGCTGAATTCGGCCATGGTCCTGTCCATCTCCATGGTCTGACGGGTCACCAGGCCAATCAGCAGGGCAAACGCCAGGGCGATGCCCAGATACCCCAGGGCGATCTTGTTTCTCACACTCAGGTTACTGACTCTCACCTGATACTCCTTAGCTTCTCGATTCGTTTGGGTATCAGCGGACCGAAACCGCTGAAAAAAGATGAATAACCAGGGAGCCGGCCAGGATCAGGCCACACCCCAGCAGTGCCGGCCCGTCCAGCTTCTGCCCCTGGACCAACCAGGCGATGACCGCCACCAGCACCATGCCGATGCCGCACCACAGGGCATAGGCGATGCCCACCGGCATCTGAGTCACCACCCTGGCCAGCAGGGCAAAGGCCAGCAGATACCCGACCAGACACGCCAGGGTAGGCAGCACCCGGGTAAAGCCCCGGGTGTGTTCCAGCAAGCTGGTGGCCGCCACTTCCGCCACTATGGCCAGCAACAGCCACAGATAGGTCATCGGATTTCGCTCAGCCCAGCAGTGGACGGACGTCCCGGGCCACCACGTCGAGGAAGTGATCCGCCTGGTCGCAACTGCCCAGCATCTTGATGAAGCCATGAATCACGCCATCGAATACCCGGTACTGCACCGGTACGCCGGCACGGGCCAGCTTGTCTGAGTAGAGGGCGCCGTCGTCACACAGGGGGTCATACTGGGCACAGTAGATCAGGGTGGGGGGCAAGCGGCTGTGGTCACTGGCGCCCAGAGGCGCGCAGTAGGGGTGCAGGGCGTCGGTAGGGGCGCGCATATAGTGGCCCCAGTAATACTCCATGCTGGCCCGCTCAAGCAGGTAACCTGTGCCGTGCTCCACCATGGAGCGGGTCTCCAGGCCGTACTGGACGGCGGGGTACACCAGCACCTGACAGGCCAGGCTTGGACCCTGCTCATCCCGGCAACGCAGGGCCACGGCGGCGGCCAGGTTGCCGCCGGCACTGTCGCCAAACAGGCCGATGCGCTGGGGATCCAGACCCAGAGCGGCCGCGTGGTCAAACACCCATTGGGTGGATGCGAAGCAGTCCTCCATGGGGATGGGGAACTTATGCTCCGGGGCTTTCTGGTAGTTGACCGCCACCACCACGGCGCCGGTGCGATTGGCCAGTGCCCGGGCGAAGGGGTCGTTGGTGCCGACGTTGGACACCATCCAGCCGCTGCCGTGGAAGAAGATCAGCGCCGGCATCCCCTGCTCGGGAGCGGTGACGCCAGCGGGCCGGTAGAGGCGCACCGGCAGATCCGCCGTGGGGCCGGGGATGAACAGATGCTCTACGGCCGCCACGGGCTCCGGGGTTCGGGCTGGCTCGCCGCCAGAGAGCTCCAGGGCCCGGGCTTCCTGCGGCGTCATCGCCTCATAGGGCTTGGCTCCGGATTGGCGTACCTCTTCCAGGTAGGCCGCCACTTGAGGGTCCAGTGACATCAACGTCTCCTTGGTTATCAATGAGGCGGTCTTCCGCCCCGGGGTGTAGGGTGTCGCCCCCCGAAATTGCCCGCAGGGGATCCGAGGATGAGAGAGGTGGATACACTCCGGCAGATGACAGTGTTTGCTCCTCCGGCAGGCGACAAAATCGGTATCAGGCTGAGGGCGTCACCTCGGTAACGCCTGTCAGCCTGGGTCTGTTCGTTTCAGGCCTGGTCAGGGGGGCAACCGGCGTCATGGAGAGGGCACTGCGTTTGGCCAGGGCCTGGTACTCCAGGGTGTTGAGGCGCTTCCACTCCAGGTCCTGCTCGGTGAGGCTGCGCTTCACCCGGGCAGGACTGCCCGCCAGCAACTGCCTGGGCGCTCCCTGAAAGCCCACTTTGACGAAGCTCATGGCTGCCACCAGGCTTTGGGGGCCGATCACCGCCCCATCCATCACCACGGCGTTCATCCCCACCAGGGCATCGCGGCCGATGGTGCAGCCATGGAGCACCGCCCCATGACCGATATGGCCATTGGCCTCCACCTTGGTGTCATGGTCACAGTAGCCGTGCATGATGCAGCCATCCTGCAGATTGGAGCCGGACTCCAGGATCAACCTGCCGAAGTCTCCACGCAGCACCGCATTGGGGCCAACATAGACATCAGCGCCAATGATGACGTCGCCGATAAGCACCGCCGTCGGATGCACATAGGCACTGGGGTCCACCACAGGTGTCAGGCCTTCAAACTGGTAACAGGGCATCACCACTCCAGATAAAAAACGTGATATCAACTCACGAGATAAAAATAAAAAAAGGGCGAGACTCTACTTATGGCACACCCGCCAGAATTCCTCGTGTAGAGCTCGCCAAGCGATAACGCTAACGCTCGATAGGTACAGGTTGAAAAAACACTTATCCCTCCGGATTGTCAGAAACAAACCAGATAAATAGTTTTGAACTCTAATAACCCAAAGGGTTAAGTGAATACGGCGTTTATTTTTACCTTCTCATTCCATGAGAAAAAATAAACGGTCAAACGATGATGATTACTTTCCTTTCCAAACAGGATCGCGCTTCTCTGCAAAAGCGGCGGGCCCCTCCAGGGCATCCTCGGAGTGCAGCACTGCCGGGTAGTGTTTCAGCGCGCCACTGCGGGTAAAGCGATAGCCCTCTTCCACGGTCATCTCGGCGGTGGTGCGACACACCTCCTTCAGGGCAGCCACCGCCAGAGGGGCACTCTGAGCGATCTGGGCCGCCAGCTCACGGGCACTGTCCATCAGCTGATCCACGGGTACCACACGGTTGACCACACCCCAGCGCAGCGCCTCCTCGGCGTCCATGCGGCGACCGGTCATCATCATCTCGGTAACGATGGCCTGAGGCATCACCTTGGGCAGACGCAGCATGCCGCCACTGTCGGGTACGATGCCCAGCTTGGCTTCAGGCAGGGCGAAGCTGGCGTTATCGGCGCAGACGATCATGTCCGCCGCCAGGGCCAGCTCGAAGCCACCGCCGAAGGCGTAACCGTTCACCGCGGCGATCACCGGCTTATCCAGATCGAACAGCTCGGTCAGGCCAGCGAAGCCGCCAGGACCGAAGTCGGCATCCGGCGCTTCCCCTTCGGCGGCGGCCTTGAGATCCCAGCCCGCAGAGAAGAAGCGCTCGCCGGCACCGGTGATGATGGCCACCCGAAGCTCCGGGTCATCCCGGAACATCATGAACACTTCGCCCATGGCGTAGCTGGTCTTGGCGTCAATGGCATTGGCCTTGGGACGGTCCAGAACAATCTCCAGAACGTGGCCATGTCGGGTAACGTGCAATGATTCGCTCATACTCTTTCTCCAATAAGAGTCATTTAATGACTCCATCCATTAAAAGTTGGTATTAATTCACTTCACACAGCAAATGTTTCTGAACCTTACCCGTGCAAGTTTTGGGTAGGGCGCCCCTCAATTCGATAAAGGAGGGAACTTTGAATTTCGCCATGTTCTTAACGCAATATTCCAATATCTCTTCTTCACCAATCTCAGCCCCGTCATTAATTACCACGAAAGCTTTGATGGCTTCATCACGAATAGAGTCTTTCACCCCGATGACCGCGGCCTCCACCACTTCGGGAATCTCCGAGATGATGTTCTCGATCTCCAGACAGGAGACGTTCTCACCGCAACGCTTGATCATGTTGCTGGCCCGATCGACGAAGAAGAAGAACCCCTCTTCGTCCCGATAGGCGGAGTCACCGGTTTTCAGCCAGCCGTCGCTGGTGAAGGCCCGAGCGGTGATCTCCGGAGCCTGGTAATACTCCTTAAACAGGGTTTTACCCGGCTCTCCCCGCACCTGAATCTCGCCAATCTCCCCCGGGGCCAAGGTGCCCCCTTCCGGGCCGGCGATTCTGGCCTCATAACAGAGGCCGGTGCGGCCGATGGAGGGCCAGCGGCGCTTATCCCCGGGACGATCGCCAATGATGCCGACGATGGTCTCGGTCATCCCCCAGGAGGTGAAGATGCGCACACCGAAACGGTCGATGAATGCGTCCTTCTCCTGATCGGACATGCTCAGGTAGAACAGCACCTCACGCAGCCGGTGGTTGCGCTCCCAGGGCTGACGCGGCTGCATCATCATGGTGCGCATCATCAGTGGTATGCACTCGGTCACCGTGGCCTGGTACTTCACCACCTGACCCCAGAATGCCCGGGCACTGAACTTCTCCAGCAACACAAAGGTGGCGCCGGAGGAGAAGGCCGCCATGGCGGCGGTACACTGGCAATCGATGTGATACGCCGGGGTTGCCGTCAGGTAAACATCGTCACTGCGCAGGGCGATCTGCCAAGCGGTGTAGTAGCCGGCAAACCTCAGGTTGTAGTGGGTGATCACCACCCCTTTGGGCCTAGAGGTGGTTCCTGAGGTGAACATGATCTCCGCCACATCCTCGGCGCTGACGCTCTCCTGGCTTTTCAGCTCGGTGCATTGCTGAGCCAGCAGGCGATCAAAGTTGGCGGTGCCGTTGAGGCTGCCGCTGCCGCCGGTGATCAGCAGCTCGGTCAACACCGGCTGGCTCTGCTGAATCTCCAGGTAGATGGGCAGGAACTCGGGGCGGGTCACCACCGCCTTCACCTGACACTGGTGAACGATGTAGGCGCACTCCTCCTGCAGCAGGTGAGTGTTGATGGGCACCATCACCGCGCCGATCTTGGCCAGGCCAAACCAGCACTGGATGAACTCCACGCTGTTGTTCAGATGCAGAGCCACCCGGTCACCTTTTCTGATGCCTCGGGCGGTGAACAGATTGGCGGTTCGGTTGATCTCGTCATTGAGCTGGGCGTAGCTGTACTGTCTGGTGTGCCCCGCCACGTCCTCAAAGATCAGCGCCGTTTTGTCGCCATGCAGTTGCGCCAGGTCATCCCAGGCTTCTCGCAAACTCTGTCCGTTAATAATGTCCATCTGCTACCTTTCACATCAAACCAAGTTCAGGATGGGAAAACCCTAATTTCCGGAGTGAGGGTTGTCACGCCCGTCACTCCGGACTCGTGATCTCCAATGACTATTTGTCAGAGACCTTGGCCAGCCCCTTCTCCGCCAGCTGCTCAATCGCCTCATCGCTGTAACCGATTTCGCTCAAAATGGCGGCGGTGTCCATGCCGTGACCCGGCATGCCGCGCCAGATCTTGCAGGGGTTGTTCTTGAACTTGGGCATCACGTTGGGGCCCTTGCAGGTGTCGCCCTTGAGGGTCTGCCATTGGGTGATGGACTCCCGCGCCACGTACTGGGGGTTCTCCTCCAGGTCCTCGGCACTGAGCACCTTGGCGCAGGCGATCTTCAGCTCGGCAAAGCGCTCGCGCACCTCGGCCACGGAGCGGGTATTGATGTAACGGTCCAGGGCATCCTCGATCTCCTGGCCGTGAGGACACTCGATGCGGTGGATAAGCTGAGTGCCCTCTGGAATCGCCTCGGTACCCAGCAGGTGGCCCAGGCCGATATCCTTGAACAGCTCCTCAATCTGATTGACGCCCACCATCTCCATGACGATGTAGCCATCTTCACACTTGTACAGGCCGCAACCGGCATAGTAGGGATCCCGTCCCTTGTACTGACGGGGGGCCATCTTGCCGCCGTTGAAGTAGTCCATCATGAAGTACTGGCCCATACGCAGCATCACTTCATACATGGCCACGTCGATGCTCTCGCCCTTACCGGTCTCCTTGGCCTTGTGGAACGCCGCCAGGGCGGCACTGGTCACGGTCAGGCCGGAGAAGTAGTCGGCGGCATAGGGGAAGGCAGCGGCAGGCTGTTCGATGTCGCCGTTCTGCATCAGGTAGCCACTGAAGCCCTGGGCGATGGTGTTGTAAGCCGCCAGGTTGGTGTACTCGTCGGTGCCGTACTGACCGAAACCGGACAGGTGGGCGATCACCAGCTTGGGGTTGCGCTCCCACAGCAATTCATCGGTGATGCCACGGCGGGCAAAGGCGGGCCCTTTGCTGGCTTCGATGAAGATGTCGGTGGTCTCCATCAGCTTGAGGAAG
Source organism: Ferrimonas sp. YFM (assembly GCF_030296015.1). Classification (NCBI taxonomy): domain Bacteria; kingdom Pseudomonadati; phylum Pseudomonadota; class Gammaproteobacteria; order Alteromonadales; family Ferrimonadaceae; genus Ferrimonas; species Ferrimonas sp. YFM. The sequence continues at coordinate 1,055,556 of NZ_AP027368.1, read as the reverse complement.
GCCTCGCGCCCCTCATCCTTGAAGATGTTCAGGGAGAGGGCATGCAGGTTACGGCGCGACAGCTCTGGGTAGTTGGGCTGCACCCGGATGGTGTCGGTGTAAGCCACGTTCTCAATCCAGATCACCTCGGCGCCCCACTCCGCCATCATCTGGGCAGAGAAGGGACCGGCAATTTCGATGCCGGAGAATACAACCCGTACGCCCGCCAGGGGGCCGAACTCGGGAGTGAAAAGCTTTTGGGACATGATGGTCGTCCTTTTCAAAATCTGTCTGTGTTGGAGCGCCGCCGGTGGCGGCTGCCCGGGGGAATCTCTCCCCCGGGCTCCTTGCTTAGCGGTACTCTTTCAGTACTGCTCGACCCAGGGTCAGGATCTGCATCTCATCGGAACCGCCAGAGACGCGGTCAACCCGCAGGTCTCGCCAGAAGCGGCTGATGCGATGTTCGCCGGCGATGGCGTAACCGCCCAGCACCTGCATGGCGGAGTCCACCACCTCGAAGGCCGCGTTGGCACAGTAGAACTTGCACATGGCGGCATCGCCGGAGGTCATCATGCCGTTGTCCGCCTTCCAGGCCACGTGGTAGATCATGTTCTTCATGTTGCTCAGGCGGATGGCCATGTGAGCGAACTTCTCCTGGATCAGCTGGGTACGGCCGATGGCCTGACCGAACTGAACCCGCTGGTTGGCGTACTTGGCCGCGTCCTCGAAGGCGCAGTAAGCGGTGCCGTAGTTGGTGCAGGCCACCAGGAAGCGCTCCATGTCGAACTCCTCCTTCACCCGGTTGAAGCCGTTGCCTTCGGCACCGAAGAAATCCTTCTCCTCCAGCTCGACGTCGGTGAAGGTCACTTCGCAGCAGCTGTCCATCTTCAGGCCCAGCTTAGGCAGCTTGCTCAGCTTGATGCCGGCCTTGGTCATGTCTACGAAGAACTCGGAGAACACCGGAGTCTCGGAGGACGCGTCACGGGCCATCACCACCAGGAAGGGGCAACCTGCGGCAGAGGTGATGAAGCACTTGCTGCCGTTGAGGTAGATCTTGCCATCCTTACGCAGGTAGTTGGTGGTCAGGCTGCCCACATCGGAGCCGGCGCCGGGCTCGGTGATGGCGGAGTTCCACATCTGCTTGCCGGTACCGCGCAGGGACATGATCTTGTCGATCTGCTCGTCGGTGCCTTCACGCAGCACTGTGGTGAAGCCCGCCAGCTGGTACAGCACATAGGTGGGGGCACCCAGGCGACCCAGCTCTTCCCAGATCACCGCCAGGGTGGTCAGGCCGGCGTCGAAGCCGTCGTGCTCTTCCGGCAGCAGCAGGCTGTCGATGCCCATCTCCGCCAGCTCCTTAACGAAACGCTCGGGGTAGGTGCTGGTCTCATCGCACTCAGCGAAGTAGGCTTCCCAGTTTTCGCGCTCCATCAGGTCACGTACGCCTTTGACAAACAGTTCCTGCTCGTCGGTCAATCTGTAGTCCATATTTCAATACCTTCTGTTTACTTGCTTTCAGGGGACGTAGGTCGTCACCAAATGGAATCTAATCCGCCCACTTATTGCGCTTGGCGTCCTTGAGGAAGGACATGATCACCAGGATGTTGACGATCACCAGGGGCGCACCGCCGGCGATGATGGCGGTCTGAAGTGGCTTGAGGCCGCCCAGGGAGAGCAACACGATGCCGATAACACCCACCAGCACGGACCAGCCCACGCGAATCCACACCGGTGGCTCGTTGTCGGCGTCCACACCCTTACAGGTGGACATGGCCAGGGTGTAGGAACAGGCGTTGATCAGGGTTACCGTGGCCAGGAAGCAGAGAATGAAGAAGCCCCACATGGTGATGGTGCTCATGGGCAGGGCCGCCCAGGTCTCGATGATGGCTCTTGGCGCACCATGCTCCTGAATCAGCGCACCCATGTTGATGATGCTTTCGTGCATCAGGTTGACGGTGTTGGAGCCCAGGATGGTCCACAGGAACCAGGTAGAGGCGGTCAGGCCACCCACCATGGTCAGGCACAGCTGACGCACGGTACGGCCGCGGGAGATCTTGGCCAGGAAGATGCACATCTGGATGCCGTACACCACCCACCAGGCCCAGTAGAATACGGTCCAGTCCTGAGGCCAGCTGCCTTCACTGATGGAGCTGGTGTAGAACAGCATGCGGGGCAGGTAGCTGATCATCACGCCCACGGACTCGGTGAAGTAGTTCACGGTGAAACTGGTGGCGCCGATGAGGAACACCCACACCAGCATGATGATGCTCAGGTAGCTGCGCAGGTCACTGGCGATCTTAATGCCCTTGGTCAGGCCAAAGGCCACACACACGGCGTTGAAGATGATCCACACGGAGATAACGAAAGTATCCACTTCGATGGTGCGGGGAATGCCGAACAGCCACTGGATGCACTCGGTCACCAGAGGTGTGGCCAGGCCCAGGCTGGTGCCCATGGCCAGAATCAGGGCAACCACATAGATGTTGTCGATGATGGTACCGGCGAGGCCCTTATGATGCTTGCCCAGTACAGGCTCCAGGGTGCCACTGGGGCGAACCACGTCCATCTTCTTCACGAACAGGAAGTAACCCAGTGCCACGGTGAAGAAACCATAGCCCATCCAGGGCAGTGGGCCCCAGTGGAACAGGCTGTAGGCCACGCCCAGCTCTTTTGCCTGGACCGACATGGACTCAAGCTCGAACGGTGGGTAGGTCAGGTAGTAGTACGCTTCCAGAGAACCCCAGTAGAGAACCGCAGCAGAGGTACAGGACGCGAACATCAGGAAGATCCAGCTTCCGGTACTGAACTCAGGCTCCTCCTGGCCCAGGCGGTTGTTGGCGTAGGGGCCCCACACCAGCCAGGCCCAGCCGACGGCCAGGGCGATCATGTACCACTCGAAGGCCCAGCCCCAGCTGTGGGTCAGGTAATGGAATACCGCATTGATCGCCTGATTGGCTGCATCCAGGTCCCTGACGGTCAGGTAGGACAGCAGGATCACGATCAGCAGTGAGGGGAAGAATACGGTCTTCTCGATCCCCACTTTTTTCGGGAGTACGCCTTTTAATGCTTGTACACCGGTCATCCTAAAATCTCCATATCTGTCGACGTTCTTAATTAAGCCCATCGACAAGTTGTGATTTGTATTTATTCCCACTCTGTTTTTAGGCAAAGTCATGCCCGGGCCGATATTTATATATATCGTCCTAATGGAGTGAGTTGTTTTTTACGTGCCCCTAGCGAGGCAATATTAAGTCGTTTCTAATTTAGCCAGAGGCTTATTAGAAGTAGTACTGCATATTAATGTTGAATCGGCCGTTCCAGTCGCCAGAAGCTTGCTCCAGACCCAGGCTGTTTCCGCCCAGCCACAGAACGTTCTTGGCATTGTAGTAATCGACATAAACAAAGAACTGCTTATAGGCAACAGAGAAACCAGTGGAGTTCAGAATAGAATCATCAAAACCGGCCTCATCGGGCTGAAGTACGCTGTAGTCGTTATACAGAGTGATGGTTCCCCAGCTCATAGGGAATTTCTTGGAAACGTTGGCGGTAAGAATTTTGCCTTCGCTGGCCACTTCATAGAAACCAGTTACTGCGCCAATACCAATCTTATTGGTGTCCACTTCGCCATCGTCATATTGGTCGAAGCTGTAATCCAGATATTGCAGTTGCAGGCCCCACTCGCCCATGGACAGATCACCGTGAGCGGCCCAGGTGAAGGTATCGCCAGACTCGTTTTCAACGGCGTTGTACAGCTGGCCATATTCCAGAGAGGCACCCAGCAGCAGCTGGTAGTTTTCCCCATCCAGGCGATAGGACTGACGCAGATCGAAGGTGTTGCGCTCTTCGTTGTTGTAGGTGTTGTCCCCGATGGTGCCGGAGCTTACGGTACCGGCGTAATGACGGTAATCACTGGCACCATAAGTGGCCCCTTGGTGGAAGGAAAACTCTGTTTCCCAAGGACCTTTTTTATAGGACAGGTTGGCACCCACGCCCCAGTCATCTTCGAATCCCAGGTAGTAGTTCAAGCTGTACCACCAGTTGTGAGAAGCGAAGTTCTTGTTACCAAATGCCTTCTCAACCACGCCCAGTTTAAAGGTCAGATCGTCGCTGGCATTCCAGTAGGCGTAGGCATACTTGAGGTAGTCGTAGGAGTCGGTGAAACGGTACTCCGCCGCCACACCGTAATCATCCCAGTCCTCAGACAGCTTGATGGCAAACATATTGAAATCAAAGTCGCCCGAGGTGGCTTTGGAGGACTCACTGAAATCCTTCCAAGCATAGTTAACACGGACATTCCCACCCACTTCAACGGCACTTGCGGTATTGCTCACAAGAAATAGAGCCAGTGGTAAAGCTAATATTTTTTTATTCATTTACATCGACCTCCATTTTAGGTTGTTCGCATTATGCATATTGATTTCGGGGAAAAAACCGCCCCTCGTCACAATTCACTCTCCAAGATCAGGCCCAAAGCGGCATTTATTTGATGGTAATCACACTTTTTCCGAGTGAAACTTTGTTTTGTGGCTTTTTTGAACACCCAAAAAAGTGCGAATCGCATTTTTTTGTGACCAAGATAACATTTAGGTCGCCACAAGGACGGTTTCAATTGCCCTGAGAATATTTCGAGTTGTATTAATAAAAGCCAGAAAACAAACCAAGGAAATGAAATTGCTCAGCGCGAATCTTTTTACTGGAAAACGTTTCCTTTCTTGAAGGTAAGCAGCAATAACAATAGGCACGACTAAGAATTTAAAAAGGGTCGTGAACGACATTTGTTACCCAGTTAAAACTGAGCAAATAAAACCGGTTTGTACGTTATCAACCCCACAGTTTGCCCTGTGGTAAGTGAAAAAGTGTTCCCCTTCCCTTTGTCACTTACCCGGCAACGCAACAGCAACACTGGAGAGACGATGAACATTCTTGCGTGTTACAAACTGGTTCCCGAGGAACAAGACATCAACGTGCAGTCAGACGGTGCCATAGACACCGCCAAAGCAGCGATGAAGATCAGCCAATTTGATTTGAGTGCCGTCGAAGCGGCTGTCCAGCTCAAGGCTCAAATGGGTGAAGGCCACATCACCGCACTGAGCATGGGCGGCAAGGCACTGGAAGCCCCCAAGGCCAAAAAAGACATCCTGTCCCGCGGCCCGGACGCACTGACCCTGGCGGTGGACGACAGCTTCGAACAGGCCCTGCCCCATCAGACCGCCCGAGTGTTGGCCACCGCAGCACAGAAGAGCGATTTTGACCTCATCATCTGTGGTGACGGCTCCGGCGACCTTTACGCCCAACAGGTCGGCCTGCTGCTGGGTGAGCAACTGCAACTGCCCAACATCAACGGCGTCAGCAAGATCGTCGGTGCCGAAGCCGGCGTCCTGACCGTAGAGCGCGAGCTGGATGACGAAGTCGAGGTACTGGCCATTCCCCTGCCTGCGGTGATCTCCGTCTCCGCCGACATCAACGAGCCTCAGATTCCCTCCATGAAGGCGATCCTGGGTGCGGCGAAGAAACCCAGCACCATTCTCCGTCAGGCAGACCTCGGTCCCATCGAGGTACCCGCCCTGGCCGAGCTGCTGACAGTGAAAGCCCCAGAGCAGCAGGAGCGCAAACGCATCCTGATTGAGGGTGACGGTGATGACCAGATCGCCGAATTCGCTGACCACCTGCGCAAAGCCGCCAACTGATTTCGGAGAAGAGAAGAATGAGCAAACTGCACAATGTATGGGTTTTCAGTGACAGCCCCTCCCGTCTGCCTGAACTGATTGCCGGCGCTGCCCAGTTGGGTGAGCAGGTCTGTGCCCTGGTGCTGGGTCCCCAGCAACAGGTTGACCAGGCCCTGGCCCTGGGTGCCCACAAGGTGTTCCACCTGGGTGAGAAGCCAGCCGAGCGCATCGTCGAGGACTACGCCGATACCCTGGTGGCGATCCTCGGTGAGACCAGCGACCGCAGCCTGGTACTGATGGCCGCCACCCGCCGCTGCAAGGCGCTGGCCGCCAAGCTGGGTAACCGCCTCAACGGCGCCGTATTCAACGATGCCAGCGAGATCCGCTGCGACGCCGACGCCGTGGTTGCCAAGCACATGGTCTACGGTGGACTGGCCCTGGGTGAGGAGAAGCTCACCTCGCAGATCGCCGTGGTCACCCTGGCCTCCGGCACCTTTGAGCCTGCCACCGAAGGCGCAGCCCAGGGTGAAGTGCAGACCCTGCCCTTCGTCGAGCCCAAGATTGCCATCAAGTGCATCGAGCGTCGCGCAAAAGAGGGTGAAGGTGTGGATCTGTCCCGTGCCAAGCGTGTTGTCGGCGTGGGCAGCGGCATCGTTTCCCAGGACAACCTCAAGCAAGCCGAGACTCTCGCTGGTCTGCTGGGCGCCGAGATGGGCTGCAGCCGCCCCATTGCGGAAACCGAGAAGTGGATGGAGCGCGAGCGCTACATCGGCGTCTCCGGGGTGATGCTCAAGCCGGACCTCTACCTGGCGGTGGGCATCTCCGGTCAGATCCAGCACATGGTCGGCGTCAACGGTGCCCAGACCATCATCGCCATCAACAAGGACAAGAACGCCCCCATCTTCCAGTACGCCGATTACGGCCTGGTGGGTGACACCACCAAGGTGATCCCCGCTCTGGTAGAGGCTCTCAAGGGCTAATAGCTCTCCGCCAGCGGTCCCGTTTCAGGAGGAAGCGGGACCCGGCATCCAGCGACAGAGAAACAAGACTATGTCAGAAGAAGCATTTGACACCATTATCGTCGGCGCAGGCCTGGCGGGCAGCGTCGCCGCCTATGTCCTGGCACAGGGCGGCGCCGACGTACTCGTGATTGAACGGGGCAACTACCCGGGCAGCAAGAACATGACCGGGGGCCGGCTCTACGGCCACAGCCTGGAGCGGGTGATTCCCGGCTTTGCCGAAGAAGCCCCCATCGAACGCCGGGTCACCAAGGAGAAGGTCTCCTTTATGACCGACGACAGCGCCGTCACCCTGGACTACCACAATGGCCAGGACCAGCAGGCGGTGGAAGAGTCCTACACCGTTCTGCGCGGTGAGTTTGACCAATGGCTGGCCGGCAAAGCGGAAGAGGTCGGAGCCCAGTTTATTACCGGCATCCGGGTCGACAAGGTGCTGACCCGCGACGGCAAGGTGGTGGGGGTCGAAGCCGACGGCGACGAGCTCCTGGCCAAGTGCGTCATCCTGGCGGAAGGGGTTAACCCTGTGCTGGGTGAACAGCTGGGGATGGTCCAGCCCAAGGTTCAGGCCAGCGCCATGGCGGTGGGTGCCAAGGAACTGATCGAGCTGTCCGAAGAGCAGATCCGCGATCGCTTTAACCTGAGTGGTGACGAAGGGGCCGCCTGGCTGTTTGCCGGTTCCCCCTCCAACGGCCTGATGGGCGGCGGTTTCCTCTACACCAATAAGAGCACCGTTTCCCTGGGGATCGTCGCCGGCCTGCACCACATCGGTGACACCGACAAGACCGTGCCCCAGATGCTGGAGGACTTCAAAAACCATCCGGCGGTCAAGCCCCTGATCGAGGGTGGCAAGATGATCGAGTACTCCGGTCACGTGGTCCCCGAGGCGGGCATCCACATGGTGCCCAAGCTGGTGGACGACGGCGTGCTGATCACCGGCGATGCCGCCGGCCTGTGCCTCAATGTGGGCTACACCGTCCGCGGCATGGACCTGGCCATCGCCTCCGGCGAAGCCGCCGCCCGGGCCGTGCTGACCGCGAAAGAGAGCAACGACTTCTCCGCCAACGGCCTCGCCAGCTACCAGAGGATGCTGGAAGAGAGCTTTGTGATGAAGGATCTCAAGCTGTATCAGAAGCTGCCGGCCTTTATGGAGAACCCGCGCATCTTCAACCAGTACCCCAAGATGGTGGCCGACCTGATGCAGGAGATGTTCACCGTCGACGGCACTCCGTCCCAACCCATCCGCAAGACCCTGATGAAGCACTGCAAAGAGGTGGGTTACCTCAACCTGCTGAAGGATGGCATTAAAGGAGTCACCGCACTATGAGCAACAGCGTAAACGTCGACGTCAAACTCGGGGTCAACAAGTTCCATGTGGATGAGGGGCACCCCCACATCGTCCTCAAGGAGAACCCGGACCTGGCAGAAGTGAAAAAACTGGTCAACGCCTGCCCTGCCGGACTCTACAAACTGATGGAGGATGGCAGCGTCAAGTTCGACTCCGCCGGATGCCTGGAGTGTGGCACCTGCAAATTCCTCTGTGGCGACACCATTTTGGAAAAGTGGGAGTACCCCAGAGGGACCTTCGGCATCGAATATCGCTACGGTTAGCGGAGATAAAAAGAGGCAATAAGTATATTGCCTCTTTGTCGTTGCAGTTGGAGGCGCCGCCAGCAAAACAGCCAGAAACCATGCGCAACCAGCTGATATTGAATGAATTTAAAACGAACAAACCAAAAACACTCACGACTTAAAAAATAACGAAGACATAGAGAGATTTTTTCGTACCGGCCGCTGTTAGCCACGACACAAAACTCGGGGCTGAGAACTGATACACTCGCCGGCCAGATCTGGGCAGGGACAGGCCCACCCGCAGGAGAGTGGTCGCTCCTCGGGGGTGAAAAACAAACAGCAACATTAAGGGATATTTCACAGCGCGATCTTTCTATGCAGAAAAATAGAGGCTAATGATGAAAGCTGAAACAAGTTTCGATGATATGGAGTTTTCTCCACTGCATAAGAAGATCATGCTCTGGGGCAGCGGCGGTCCCTTCCTGGATGGCTATGTCCTGGTGATCATCGGCATTGCCCTGGAACAACTGATCCCCAGCATGCAGCTGGACTCCAACTGGATCGGCCTGGTGGGCGCCTCCACCCTGGTGGGTCTGTTTGTCGGTACCGCCCTGTTTGGCTACATCGCCGACCTGTTCGGCCGCCGGCTGATGTTCCTGATTGACATCATCGCCATCGCCCTGCTGTCCGTGGGCACCATGTTTGTCTCCTCACCCATGGAGCTGGTGATCATGCGCTTTTTGATCGGCGTGGTGATCGGCGCCGACTACCCCATCGCCACCTCCATGGTGGCGGAGTTCTCCCCCACCAAGCAGCGCGCCCTGACCATGGGGTTCATCGCCCTGATGTGGTACGTCGGCGCCACCGCCGCCAACGCCGTCGGCTACCTGCTCTACGACATGGAGGATGGTTGGCGCTGGATGCTCGGCAGCGGCGTCATCCCCTGCCTGGTGATCCTGCTGGGCCGCTTCCACCTGCCCGAATCCCCTCGCTGGCTGCTGAAGAAAGGCCGGGTGGAGGAGTGTCGCCAGGTGATGGAGACCTATTTCGGCAAGGGGGTCACCCTGGAGCAGGAGGCGCCGAAAAAAACCAGCTACGCAGACCTGTTCCGCAAGCGCAACCTGAAGATGGTGATCTTCACCGGCACCATCTGGAGCTGCCAGATCATCCCCATGTTCGCCATCTACACCTTTGGCCCGCAGATCATCGGCATGCTTGGCCTGCATGAGGGGAAAGATGCCGCCCTGGGCAACATCATCATCAGCGGCTTCTTTATTGCCGGCTGCATCCCGGCCATCTACTGGCTCAACTCCATCGGCCGCCGTCCACTGCTGATCGGCAGCTTTGCCGCCATGACCCTGGCCCTGGCGGTGTTGGGGGTGATCCCCAATCCGAGCATCGCCCTGGTGGTCAGCGCCTTTGGCCTGTATGCCTTCTTCTCCGGCGGCCCGGGCATTCTGCAGTGGCTCTACCCCAATGAGCTGTTTCCCACAGAGATCCGCGCCTCGGCGGTCGGTGCGGTGATGGCATTCAGCCGCATCGGCACCATAGTCTCCACCTACGCCCTGCCGCTGTTTATGGCCAGCTACGGCATCTCCGCCACCATGATGATGGGGGCACTCATCTCCCTGCTGGGACTGTTGATTTCCGTCGCCATGGCCCCGGAGACCCGCGGAATGGCCCTGGCCGAAGCCAGCTCGGCCAAGTTCGGCTGATCCTATATACCAGGCCCCGCCAGCGGCGGGGCTCAGTCGCCCAATATGAATGGATGAAACCCTTGTGAGCGCAACCTCAAGTCATGAGCTGGAGCTGAATACCACGGCTCCGCTTCCCCTGTTTGCCAACATCGATGGCCTGAAGTTCTTCGGCACCTTCCTGCTGGTATTGCTCGGCACCCTGCCGATGCTGCTCCATCCGGATGCGGCCAAGGCGCAGATCTTCGTGCTGTTTCGCTTTATCACCGAAGAGCTGGGCTGGCTCTACATCCTCGCCGGCGTCGGCTCTTTTCTATGGTGTCTGTGGCTGGCCTTCGGTCGCTACGGCCATCGCACCCTGGGAGACACCACCGAATATTCGGATTACAGCTGGGTGGCGATGCTGGTGTGTGCCGGGGTTGGCTCCGGCATCATGTACGGCAGCATGCTGGACTGGGCCCACCTCTCCAATCTGGGGATCAACGGCACCGACCCTGTCACCACCGGCGCCAATGAGTGGGCCGCCGCCTACGCCATGTTTCACTGGGGGCCCATCGCCTGGGCCATGTACGCCACCCTGGCGGTGCCCATCGCCTACCATTTTCACGTCAAACGCACCCCGGTGCTGAACATCTCCCAGTGTTGCCGGCCGATCCTCGGTGACCGGGTCAACGGCCTGGCGGGCAAGACCATCGACATCCTGTTTATGATCGGCCTGATCGGCGGTGCCGCCACCTCCCTGGGCCTGGGCGCACCGGTGATCGCCGCCGCCGTCAGTGACCTGCTGGGGATCGCCAACACCACCCGCCTGGAGATCGCCGTGCTGTTCTTCGTCACCTCGGTGTTTGGCTGCAGTGCCTTCTTCGGCATCAAGAAGGGGCTGAGGACCATGTCGGACATCAACGTGGTGCTCTCCATCCTGCTGCTGGCGTTCGTGCTGCTGGCCGGCCCCTCGGTGTTCACCCTGGAGATGGGGATCAGTACCCTGGGGCGGGTACTGACCAACTTCATCTCCATGTCCACCAATATGGATCCCATAGGCGACAGCGGCGTGACCACGGGCTGGACGGTATTCTACTGGGCCTGGTGGGCCTCCTTTGCCCCCTTCATGTCGATGTTCATCGCCAAGATCTCCCGGGGGCGTACCGTCAAGGCCACCATACTGGTGACCCTGCTGGCCGCCTCCTGCGGCTGTGCCGCCTTCTACATCATCTTCGGCAACTTCACCCTGCACCTTCAGGTGACCGGTCAGTTGGATGTGGCCAGCCTGGTGCAGCAGTACAAAGGGGGCGAGGTGATCATGATGGTGGCCAAATTCCTGCCTGCCCATCAGCTGTTTGAAGCAGTATTTGCCTTCGTCTGCTGTATCTTCCTGGCCACCACCTATGATGCGGTCAGCTATGCCCTGTCGGCCACCACCACCGCCAAGCTCACCCCTGAGCAGGAACCGGCGCGCTGGAACCGCCTGTTCTGGGCCTGTGTCCTGAGCCTGCTGCCCCTGGGGATCATGGTGCTCGACGGCCCCCTGGAGGTGCTGCAAACCGCCACCATAGTCTCCGGTCTGCCGGTCCTTGGGGTCATCGCCCTGGGGATATTCTCCTTTATCCGCGAGTTAAGGGCCCATGGCTGGCAGCGAGGCAGCAGGAACAAAGCCGCCCTTTAGCCTCAGTTTCCCCCCTTGGTGGCGCTTATGACTGGATTCCCGCAGCCCAGCCAGTATCATAGGCGCCATCCCAATACTGCCGGCCGCCCCTATCCGGCCCTGGGGCCATTGATGAGACGGCCCGGGCCCGGGCTGGCAAAGCTTGAATTGATACAGGAAACCTCATGGCACAGTTTATCTACTCCATGCTCAGGGTTGGCAAGGTGGTACCACCTAAGCGCCACATCCTGAAAGATATCTCCCTCTCCTTCTTCCCCGGCGCCAAAATTGGTGTTCTGGGTCTGAACGGCGCAGGTAAGTCCACCCTGCTGCGCATCATGGCCGGCGTAGACACCGAATTCGAAGGTGAAGCCCGTCCCATGCCTGGCATCAATGTGGGCTACCTGCCCCAGGAGCCGCAGATGGACATGGAAAAAACCGTCCGTGAAGTGGTTGAGGAAGCGGTGGCCGACGTGAAAGGTGCCCTGACCCGCCTGGATGAGGTGTACGCCGCCTACGCCGATGAGAATGCCGACTTCGACGCCCTGGCCAAGGAGCAGGGTGAGCTGGAAGCGATCATCGCCGCCAAAGATGGCCACGCCCTGGACAACGCCCTGGAGCGCGCCGCCGACGCCATGCGCCTGCCTGAGTGGGACGCCAAGGTGAAGGTACTCTCCGGTGGTGAGCGTCGCCGTGTGGCCCTGGCCCGTCTGCTGCTGGAAAAGCCGGACATGCTGCTGCTGGATGAACCCACCAACCACCTGGACGCCGAGTCCGTGGCCTGGCTGGAGCGCTTCCTGGAAGAGTACCCAGGTACCGTGGTCGCCATTACCCACGACCGTTACTTCCTGGACAATGCCGCTGGCTGGATCCTGGAACTGGACCGTGGTGAGGGCATCCCCTGGGAGGGCAACTACTCCTCCTGGCTGGAGCAGAAGGAAGCCCGTCTGGAGCAGGAAGCTGCCCAGGAGAAGGCCCGGATGAAGTCGATCCAGAAAGAGCTGGAGTGGGTTCGCCAGAACCCCAAAGGTCGTCAGGCCAAGAGCAAGGCGCGTATGGCCCGCTTCGAGGAGCTGAGCAGCACCGACTACCAGCGCCGTAACGAAACCAACGAGCTGTTCATTCCGCCGGGCGAGCGCCTGGGTGACAAGGTACTGGAGGTGAGCAACCTGACCAAGTCCTACGACGGCCGGGTGCTGATCAACGACCTCTCCTTCTCCGTGCCCAAGGGGGCCATCGTCGGCATCATCGGTGCCAACGGTGCCGGTAAGTCCACGCTGTTCCGCATGCTCTCCGGCAAGGAGCAACCGGACAGCGGCACCATCGACCTGGGCGACACCGTCAAGCTGGCGTCCGTGGATCAGTTCCGTGACGACATGGACGACAGCAAGACTGTGTTCCAGGAAGTCTCCGGCGGTCAGGATATCCTGAAGATCGGCAACTTCGAAATCCCATCCCGCGCCTACGTGTCCCGCTTCAACTTCAAGGGCACCGACCAGCAGAAGCGTGTTGGCGAACTGTCCGGTGGTGAGCGTGGCCGTCTGCACCTGGCCAAGCTGCTGCAGGCCGGCGGCAACATGCTGCTGCTCGATGAGCCCACCAACGACCTGGACGTAGAGACCCTGCGTGCCCTGGAGAACGCCCTGCTGGAGTTCCCGGGCTGCGCCATGGTGATCTCCCACGACCGCTGGTTCCTGGACCGCATCGCCACCCACATCCTGGACTACCGCGACGAAGGCCAGGTGAACTTCTTCGAAGGCAACTACAGCGAATACCGCGACTGGATGAAGAAAACCCACGGCGCCGATGCCCTGGAACCTCACCGCATCAAGTACAAGCGCATCGACTGATGCCACTGCGGCGCCCGGTTCCCGGGCGCCCTTCTCCCCCCTTCAACCTTGAACTCTCTCAACTTTTCATCGCTTCGCCAGTGTTAAGCTTGCCGCTTCAGGCGAGATGGGACGCTTTACTTACTCAGAACAGGCCATACCTTTTCCCAGGCCCCTTGGGTAAGATGAGCACAACCCGGCCTCCCGGAAACGGATGCAAGACACGATTTTGGTGAAGGATCTATGAACTACCGATTGACCCACGAGCAGGAACAATTTGTCCGCAGCGTACGCGCCCTGATGGAGCGGGAGGACTGGGAAAGCTATTTCGCCCAGTGTGACAGTGACTGCGTCTACCCGGAACGCTTCGTCCACGAACTGGCGAAGATGGGCATCGACAGCCTGCTGCTCCCGGAAGAGTACGATGGCTTCGACGCCGGCATGCTGACCCTGACAGTGATCTGGGAGGAGCTGGGGCGTCTGGGCGCACCGACCTATGTGCTCTACCAGCTGGCCGGTTACGGCACCCTGCTGAAAGAGGGCAGCGAGGAGCAGATCAACAAGATCCTGGCCCTGCGCGGCACAGGCCAGCAGATGTGGAACTCCGCCATCACCGAACCCGGTGCCGGCTCCGATGTGCGCAGCCTACAATCCACCTACAAGCGCAAGAAAGGCAAGAAGGGCAAGATCTACCTCAACGGCACCAAGTGCTACATCACCTCCGCCGCCGGTTGCCCCTACCTGGTGGTGATGGCCAGGGACGCCGATGCGGTGGTGCCCATCTTCTCCGAGTTCTTCGTCGACATGTCCAAGCCGGGCATCGAAGTGAGCGAGCTGCCCAAGCTGGGCCTGAAGATGGACAGCTGCTGCGAGGTCAGCTTCACCGATGTGGAACTGGATGAGAGCGACCTGTTCGGCACCGAAGGCAACGGCTTCGAACGGGTGAAGGAGGAGTTCAACCTGGAGCGCTTCCTCATCGCCTGCACCAACTACGGCAGCGCCTATTGCGCCTTCGAAGACGCCGCCCGCTACGCCAACTCCAGGGTTCAGTTTGGCCAGCCCATCGCCCGCACCCAGCTGATTCAGGACAAGTTCGCCCAGATGGCGATCCACCTGAACAACATGAAGAACATGCTCTATCAGACCGCCTGGAAGGCGGACAATGGCCTGATGACCTCCGGCGACGCCGCCATGTGCAAGCTCTACTGCGCCAAGGCCGCCTTCGAGGTGGTGGATGAAGCGATGCAGGTGTTCGGCGGCTCCGCCATCACCGGCGAGCATCGCATCGCCCGCTTCTGGCGCGACCTGAGGGTAGACCGGGTCTCCGGCGGCTCAGAGGAGATGCAGCGCCTCACCCTGGGACGGGCGGTACTGGCGGAGTACGCCGAAGAGTAAGGGGGCACCGACAATGCCACCTGGGTCACTGTCGGTGACTGATGTTCGGCACTATACTGAAATCAAACAGGTTTGGAGCAGTAACGGATGGAAGAACGCAGACACTTTACCCGGGTACAGTTCATGGGTCCCGCCCTGCTATGGCAGGGGGAACACCAGTGCTCCACCAAGGTACTGGATCTCAGCCTGCACGGCATCCTGCTGGCCCGGCCCGAGGGGTTGACGGTCACTCCGGGGGAGACCCTGACCATTCATATCCCTCTGGGAGAGCAGGCCAGCATCGAGATGAGTGCCGAAGTGATGAGGGTCAACCGCCTCTCCCTGGGGCTGGTGTGGCACAACATCGAGGTGGAGAGCCTGATTCACCTTAGGCGCCTGGTGGAACTGCACAGCCCCACCAGCATCGACAAAGAGCTGGAGGAGCTGTGGCAAGAGCTCTAGCGCAGACGGAAGCTAGATGGCCTCCAGGGCCTGAGCCAACTTGGTGACACCGATCACCTCCATCCCCTCCACAGGCTGACGGGGCACATTGCCCTTAGGCACAATGGCGCGGGTAAAGCCGTGCTTGGCCGCCTCATTGAGGCGCTCGCCACCGTTGGGCACCGGCCGGATCTCCCCGGACAACCCCACCTCGCCAAACACCACCAGATCCCTGGGCAGCGCCTGATCCCGGAAGCTGGACACCATGGCCAGCAGCAGGCTGAGATCGGCGCCGGTCTCGGTGACCTTGACCCCGCCCACCACGTTGGCAAACACATCCTGATCGGACATCTGCAGGCCACCATGGCGGTGCAGCACCGCCAGCAGCATCGCCAGCCGGTTCTGCTCCAGACCCACGGCGATGCGCCTGGGGTTCCCCAGCTGACTGTGATCCACCAGGGCCTGCAACTCCACCAGCAGGGGACGGGTCCCCTCCCAGATCACCAGCACCACAGACCCGGGAGATTGCTCTTCGCCGCGGGAGAGGAAAATAGCGGAGGGATTGGCCACCTCCTTGAGCCCCTGCCCGGTCATGGCAAACACCCCCAGCTCATTAACCGCACCGAAGCGGTTCTTGTGGCTGCGCAGGGTACGGAAACGGGAATCGCCGTCGCCGTCCAGCAGCACCGAGCAGTCGATGCAGTGCTCCAGCACCTTGGGCCCGGCCAGGGAGCCGTCTTTGGTGACGTGCCCCACCAGGAACATGGCCACGTTGTTCTGCTTGGCGAAGCGGGTCAGGTAGGCGGCGCTTTCCCGCACCTGGGCCACGCTGCCCGGGGCGGACTGCACATCCGCCATATGCATCACCTGGATGGAGTCGATCACCATGATGGAGGGCTTCTCCTTATCGGCGATGTGGCAGATCTGCTCCACCGAGGTCTCCGACAGCATCTTCAACTTGTCCGTGGGCAGCCCCAGCCGGTTGGCGCGCATCGCCACCTGCTGCAGGGACTCCTCACCGGTCACATACAGGGTATTCATGGACTGGGACAGTCGGCACATGGTCTGCAGCAGCAGGGTGGACTTACCGGCCCCTGGGTTACCGCCAATGAGAATGGCGGAGCCGGGTACGATGCCACCGCCCAGCACCCGGTCCAGCTCACTGAAACCACTGGAGAACCGTGGCAACTCCTGCAGATCAATCTCGTTGAGCAACTGGACACCACTGTTGGTGGCATCACCGGCATAGCCGCTGAAACGATCGCTGCGCCCCTTGGGTGCGGCCCCAAGGCGCACCTCGGTCAGGGTGTTCCAGGCACCACAGGCGTTACACTGCCCCTGCCACCTGGGGTGGTCGGCGCCACAATCGTTACACACATACGCAGACTTGGATTTGGCCATACTTTTCGCCCATGCTCATCGGAGGAGCCACAAAAAATGAGACTCCAATCATTCACTTGAGCCTGGGATTATATACGTCATCCCCGCCACGGGTTACACTCTTGGGGATAAAAAATTGAACAGCGTTCCCATGGAAGAGCACCACGACCTCATAAATCAGCTGATTCCTCTGTTGCAGGACAGCAGCTTCGACAATCTGCTGGATCAGGCCACCACCCATCTGAGCAATTCGGATCGCTTCCTGATCCGCATGGAGCTCAGGCGCCTGAATCAGGACTGCCTGCGTCGCATCGACCTCAGTGGCACCGAGGCGGTCACCGAGTGCGACATTGCCGGCCTGACCCACAGACTCACCGAGGAAGCCAAGCAGTTTCTCGAGCAGCAGCTGGAGCTCTACGAGGGACGCTACACCGTCGGCGCCTATGAAGCGCTGATGACCTATCTCAAAGGGGAACCTGAGCAGGAACAGCAGGAGAGCGACGCGCCCAAGGAGCCCGCCCCCTTCCGCATGGACCTGCTGCCCATGGGGCACTACATCCGCCGCCGGGAAACCCGCCATACCTTCTCCTCCGCCATCACCCTGTGGCAACCTGAGGGGGCGCCTGTGTCCGGCCGTACCCAGGACCTGTCCATTCGCGGTGCCCGAATCAAGACGGAGCGCAAATGGCACCTGAACCCGGATCTGCCGATCTTCATCAGCTTCACCGAGCTGGCTTCTGAGTTTGTTGCTCCTGAGCTCAAGCATGGCGTCAGCTACCGGCTGGTGGAAGCCCTGCCGACGGACGACCATCAGAGCCTGAGGCTGGTGCGCAACGACAGCGAGTCGGATCTGGACCAGACCCTGGAGCGGATTCTCAGCGTCAGCCGCCTGCGCACCCGCCCCGAACTCAATCACCTGCTGCGCACCGCCAAGAGCCGCGGCTATGAGCGCCAATACCTGCCTCAGCTGAGTTCGGTGCCCCTGGCCATGTCCATCAAGCAGGGCAAGCTGCGCCCCTCTCTGGTGCTGCAGACCAAGGCCAACCTGGCCCACCTGGATTACTGGATGGATGAACGGGGTCACAGCCAGATTGGCTCCGCCCTCACCGAAGAGCGCCTGGCCCGGGTACTGAAGCAGCCCGGCGAAGTGGCGCACCAACTGCTGTTCAGCTTTGTTCACCTGCACGAGGGCCACAGGCTGTTCTTCTCCGCCACCTTGTGGGAACTGAACAAGCTGGAGATGGCCGCCTGTTTCTTTAAGCACGGCAGTCACAAGCAGGGCTTTAAGCTGCACCGCATCCGGCTCCATGCCATCAGCGACCGTGACAAGGAGTGGGCCTGCCACTCACCGGTCAATGGCCGCGCCGCCGACTCCCTGGTGCAGCAGCAGCTGCGCGCCCTGTCGCTGCTGATCAACCTGGAGAGCACCTTCCTTGGCCAGGAGAGTGGCTTTGGCGGTTACGAATCCGAATGCCACATCAACCAGCTGCGCCGATTTGGCCAGAAGCGGGTCTCTGACCTGGATCCCAGCCCACTGGCCTGCGATCACCAGGAGCTGCGCCGCGAGCCCAGGTTCTCGCTGCACACCAAGGTGGTGATCAGCCACGGCCGCCGCGATCTCATCGCCCAGTCCGTGGATGTCTCCCCCCGGGGACTGAGACTGATGCTCACCGAAAACGCCGAGCTGGAACCCAGAGAGATGGTCAAGGTGGCGTTTCCCGAGCTGCAGCCCATGGCGGGCAAGCTCAAGCTTAAGGCCCTGCCCTACGAGCTGGTGCGTTGTCAGAAGGACAAACGCACCCTGCACCTGAAGGCCTCAGAGGATGAGCCTCATGCGGGCGTGGTGTTCCTCTCCCACCTGCTGAGCCAGAACCGCAGCAAGATCACCCAGGTGGGCTCCAAGTTGCAGCACCGCCAGTTGCTGGAGGGGATGAAGAACCTGATCCTGAAGCGGCTCTACTCCCTGCCCTTCTTTGTGCACAAGAGAAAAACACACCTGGAAGCCAACCTGGCCGGCAGCAGCCTGTTGCCCAGCGCCACCTTCCAGGCCCTGACCGACCCGCAAGGGCTGAGTCTGGCAGCGATTCTGGACAATGCCGTGGTCAAGGAGCACCTGGAGGGGATCGGCAAGGGTCAGGAGCAGCACAAGGAGTGGCACAGCACCCTTCTGCTTCACTGGCCACCGGAGCGGGAGCTGCGTAAGAGCTGGACCCTGTCGGAGATCGGTGACAGTCACAATATCCACAGCAAACTGATGGAGCTGGGGGCCAAAGGCCACCTCAAGGTGGTGAGCCTCAAGCTCAGCCGGGCTCAGAAACCGGACCTGGACTATCTGCAGGGGGAGTTGGCCGCCATCAGCACCCACGCCCTGCATCGGGCCAAGGAGCTGGAGGAGATGTTGTGGCAGGTGGTGGTGGTGGGTGAACTCAAGGAGATCACCCCTGAGACCCTGCTGGAGTATCAGCTCGCCACTGGGGAGACTGCAGCCAGCTGAGTACATCGGGGTACAGCTCATGGGCTGCATCCCGGTGCGTCAGTATGCCCGCGTGGTCGTAGTCACGGCGCCACCCCTGACGGCGACCCAGCACCTGATAGCGCGCCATGCCATCCAGACCACACTCCTGCATCAGATCTTTGACATCCCTGGGGTTGCCCAGGGCCTTGTCGCCAGCCCCGGCCAGAAACCAGGTGGCGGGCCATCGCCCCTGAGCCACCAGCTCCCTGGCCGCTTCACCATAATCAAAGCCATCCATCTCATCCAGCCAGTGGGCGTCGGAGATCCAGGGCAGAGAATCCATCAAGAAGCGGGTGGACTGGTCATCCATCCCTACCCGCCAGCGCTGCAGGGGCAGATAACCCAATTTCTGCCCCAGCCAGGGAAACAGTCGCTTCCAGGCCAGCTCAATCTTGAGCAACCGCTCGGAGCTCCAGCTGCGCACCGTGCGCTTGGAGGCAAACAGGGTCAGGGTGGGGATCTGTGCCAACAGGGAGGGATAGCGGGCCAGGGCGGCGATCATCAGCACGCCCCCCCAGGAGTGGCCCACCCAATGGACGGGCTGGTGATGTCGCTCCAGCAACAGCTTGTGCACCAGGGGCAGCTGCTCGTGGATCACTTCATACTGGCCATGCTCTTCACGATGCGCCAGGGGAGGATGGGATTGCCCGTGACCGTAACAGTCGAGCACATAGACCTGGTAGCCCTGATCCGCCAGATAGCACCCCAGGCCGCGGCCGCCGCTGCTGTAGAACACCCGGCCATTGCTCATGGCGCCATGCACCATCAATACGACGCCTTTGGGCGACTCTTTCGGGATCAATACCCGCAGATGCAGCTGGCCGCTGCGATAATCGATAAACTCCGATCCCTGGCTGTGTGTCATGGCCAATCCAAACCTCCTACTCCTTGGAGGCTTGATTAGACCCTGTTTTGTGATCTAGATCAATAGCACTAATGTGGCGTCCAGACCCAGGGTGGCCAGGTGGGCATCCGCCTGTGCCGCCACCGCCGGCTTGGCCCGAAAGCCCACCCCCAGCGCCGCCCGGTTCATCATCGGCAGGTCATTGGCCCCATCCCCCATGGCCACCCACTGGCACTGGGGAATGCCATACTTCTCCCCCAACTGAGCCAGGATCGCCGCCTTCACCTCGGCACCGACAATCTCACCACAGACCTGGCCGGTCAGCAGCCCGCCGGCCTCCTCAAGATCGTTGGCCTGAAAGTGATCCAATCCCAGCTGAGCTGCCAGAACCGAGGCGATGCGGTTGAAGCCGCCCGAGGCCAGGGCCACCTTCCAGCCCGCCTGTTTCAGCCCAAGAACCAGGGCTTCCAGGCCAGGGTTGAGCGGCAGGTTGGCGGCGATCTCATCCAGCACTGAGGCTGGGATGCCGTCCAACTTGGCCACCCGCTGGCGCAGGCTCTCCTCGAAACCCAGTTCACCGCGCATCGCCGCTTCGGTCACCTGGCTGACTTCATCATACACGCCCCCTGCCCGGGCGATCTCATCGATGCACTCTATGTCGATGGCGGTAGAGTCCATATCCATCAACAACAGCCCTGGAGTATCCAGCCTGGGCCGCTCGGCACACAAGCTAAAACGCTCGGCGCCTTGTGGCAGAGGCAAGGCGGCCTCCCCCAGCCAACTGACCCAGTAGTGGGCGCCCCTGTGGCCGGTTGACACCACCAGCCCCTGTTGCCGGGCGTCACCGGCCAGCCGCTCGGCGTCGGCCGCGTCGGTGAGGACAATCCGGGTCTCCTGGACGGTAAGAGGCTGAGAACTCATGGCTTACTCCTTGAAAAGCGACAGGTTGTCTGTTCATTGCGCAGATTAATCGCTAGGATCACAAAAGGATGAAGAGGCTGCAAGGACAACGGCTTGACCCATAACGGCGAGACAACCAACCATAACTACGGACGACTGACCCTCAGGCTGATGCAGGTGGTCGCCTCCGTGGGCCTGCTCAGCGCCATCTTGCTGATGTGGCAACACCAGGTGACCCAGCGCAGCCAGCTACTCTACGACAAGGCCGATGAGCAGGCGGAACAGATCGTTCAGTTTGCCGCCATCGCCGCTGCCCCGGCCCTGGCCGAGGAGAAGGATGATCAGCTGCAGTGGCTGGTGGACAGCCTGGTGGCAGACAGCCGTATCCTCTCCGCCACCCTGTTCAGCGCCGATGGCCAGAAGCTGTTCCAGGCTCAGAGCCTGTTTCCTGAATCCCAGTTGCCGGAAGAGCAGGTCCTCGACGCCGCCCTGGACAGGTTCGATCCCTTTGTGGCCGATGTGATCCTGGAGGAGCAGTCTCTGGGTTACCTGCGCATTCGCGCCAATACCCATCTGTTTTTCATCGAACAACGCCGCCTGGAGCGCACCCTGATTCGGCAGCAGCCGCTGATGATGCTGATGGCAGGCCTGGGGGGGGCCCTGCTGACTCTGGCCCTCTCCACCCGTCGCCTGGACATCCATCGCCGCCGGGAACAGCTGAAGGCCGCCAAAATGGCCGAATCGGAGGGATCCGAGCAGAGCGCCCGGGAAGAAGAAAGCCCCCCTTCCAGGGAGAAATAAGCGCCAGAAACACAAAAGGCGGGCCACAAGGCCCGCCTTTGTCATCTGAAACTTCGGCTTACAGCAGAGAGTCCAGAGTCATCACGATCATGTCGTTGAAGGTGGTCTGACGCTCTTCAGAGGTGGTCGCTTCACCGGTACGGATGTGATCGGAAACGGTCACTACGCACAGGGCGTTGGCGCCGTACTCGGCAGCAACACCGTACAGGCCGGCAGCTTCCATCTCTACGCCCAGAACGTTCATCTTCTCCATGATGTCGAACATCTCTGGATCCGGAGTGTAGAACAGGTCGGCAGAGTAGATGTTACCGATCTTAACGGCGATGTTGGACGCTTCGGCAGACTTCACGACGTTGGACAGCAGGCCGTAGTCGGCGATGGCGGCGAAATCGTAACCCTTGAAACGGGTGCGGTTAACGCCGGAATCGGTGCAGGCACCCATGCCGATGATCACGTCACGTACTTTCACGTCGGTGCTTACGGCACCGCAGCTGCCTACGCGGATGATGTTCTTCACACCGTACTCGGTGATCAGCTCTTTGGCGTAGATGGAGCAGGATGGGATGCCCATGCCGGAACCCATTACGGACACTTTCTTGCCCTTGTAGGTACCGGTGAAGCCCAGCATGTTACGTACGTCGGTAACCTGCTCAACGTCTTCCAGGAAGGTTTCCGCGATGTACTTGGCGCGCAGAGGATCGCCAGGGAACAGAACGGTTTCGGCGAAGGCGCCGGCTGGTGCATTAATGTGTGGAGTTGCCATTATTATTGACCCCTATTTCATTTCATCAGTTAATTCAGGAAGGACTTGCCGTAGTCCATAGCGTCCAGCTTAAAGTAGCTGGCAATGGACTGACCGATATCAGCAAAGGACTCACGGTGCCCCAGAGAGCCCGCAGTCACAGGTTTGCCATAGGCCAGTACGGGAACATGCTCACGGGTGTGATCGGTACCTGACCAGGTAGGATCACAGCCGTGGTCCGCAGTCACCAGCACGACGTCACCGTCGCTGAGCTTCTCGAGAAGCTCTGGCAGCCGCTTATCAAAGTATTCCAGTGCATTAGCATAGCCGTTTACGTCACGGCGGTGGCCATAAGAGGAATCGAAATCTACGAAGTTTGTGAACACGATGGTGTTATCACCGGCTTCATCGACCTGCTCCAGGGTGCGATCCCACAGCGCTTCCAGACCACTGCCCTTCACCTTCTTGGTGATGCCGCAGTTGGCGTAGATGTCGGCGATCTTACCCACGGAAACCACTTCACCACCAGCGGCCTTGAGTTTGTCCAGCACGGTAGGCGCTGGTGGCTCAACGGCGTAGTCGGCACGGTTGCCGGTACGGGCAAAATCAGCGGCGCCGCTGCCAACGAATGGACGGGCAATCACACGACCAATGTTGTAGGGCTCCAGCTCCTCACGAGCAATTTTACACAGCTCGTACAGGCGCTCCAGACCGAAGCTCTCCTCGTGACAGGCGATCTGGAAGACGCTGTCCGCAGAGGTGTAGAAGATGGGCTGACCGGAGCGCATGTGCTCCTCACCCAGCTGCTCCAGGATGGCGGTACCGGACGCATGACAGTTACCCAGGAATCCATCCAGACCGGCACGCTCAAGGATGCGGTCGGTCAGCTCCTTGGGAAAGCTGTTCTGCTTGTCGGTGAAGTAACCCCAGTCATACAGGACAGGCACACCGGCCATCTCCCAGTGACCGCTGGGGGTATCCTTGCCGGAAGAAAGCTCGGAGGCGTAACCGTACGCACCGGTCACTTCGATGTCGGCATCCATACCCGCAGGCACCTGACCAGTGCTCTCCTGGGCCGCCTTGACCAGACCAAACTTGGCCAGGTTGGGCAGCTTCAGGGGGCCACTGCGGCCCACTTCGGCGCGGCCTTCGGCACACTCTTTGGCAATGTGGCCAAAGGTATCGGAACCGACGTCACCGAACTTGTCGGCGTCGCCTGCGGCACCGATGCCGAAGGAGTCCATCATCAGGATAAATACGCGTTTCATTCAATTACTCCTTAGCGACCGCGGATGGTCTCATACACATCCGGAGTGGCTTCATAGGCATCGCCCAGGCTGATCGCCTGACGCAGCGCCGCCTCAGCTTCCTGGAACTGCGCCTCGTTACGGGCGTGAACCATGGCAATCGGCGTGGCACTGTCGACAGTCTCACCCAGGGAGATGATGTTGGTCATGCCCACGGCGTAGTCGATGCCGTCGGTAGGCAGGCGACGACCGCCACCCAGGCCAACCACGGCCATGCCCATGGCGCGAGTGTCCATGGCAGTCACGATGCCGCTATCTTCAGCATATACGGGACGGATGATCTCCGCCTGTGGCATGTAGATATCCATCTTGGAGATGAAATCAGTTGGACCACCCAGGCCGGACACCATCTTGGCAAAGACCTCGGCGGCCTTGCCGCTGTCCAGCGCATGTTGCAGCTTGGCGCGAGCGTCGGTGGTGTCTGCAGCCAGCTTGCCCAGAACCAGCAGTTCTGCGGACAGAGACATGGTCACTTCGTGCAGACGGGGGTTGCGATATTCGCCAGTCAGGTAGCGAACCGCTTCACGCACTTCCACGGCATTACCGGCGCTGGACGCCAGGGTCTGGTTCATGTCGGTCAGCAGCGCAGAGGTGCGAACACCGGCGCCGTTGGCCACATCCACGATGCTCTGAGCCAGATCTTTGGACGCGTCATAGGTAGGCATGAAGGCACCACTGCCGACTTTCACGTCCATCACCAGGGCTTCCAGGCCGCAAGCCAGCTTCTTGGACAGAATGGACGCGGTAATGGCAGCAATGGACTCAACGGTGGCGGTCACATCGCGGATGGAGTAGAAGCGCTTGTCCGCAGGGGCCAGGTCACCAGTTTGGCCGATGATAGCCACGCCCGCTTCCTTCACTACCTTGCCGAACACTTCGTTGGTCGGGGTGATGTTGTAGCCGGGAATCGCTTCCAGCTTGTCCAGAGTGCCACCGGTGTGGCCCAGGCCACGGCCGGAAATCATCGGCACATAGCCGCCACAGGCAGCAATCATGGGGCCCATCATCAGGGAAACAACATCACCCACACCACCGGTGGAGTGCTTGTCGATAACAGGACCGTCAAAGTTATGGGCATCCCAGTTCAGCACCATGCCGGAATCACGCATCGCCTTAGTCAGGGAGATACGCTCATCCATGGGCATGTCATTGAAGTAGATCGCCATGGCGAATGCCGCAATCTGACCTTCACTGACGTTGCCGTTGGTAATGCCTTCAACGAAGAACCGGATCTCCTGCTCGGACAGGGGCTCTCCATTACGCTTCTTGCGGATTATCTCTTGCGGTAGAAACATCCTATGCCTCCGATATGGGTTGCTCCTGCGACGGGAGCAACACCTTATAATTTTGAAACGGACTCGGAACTAATGTGTCGTAAATTTACTAGCGCTGACCCAATTTTAGTCAAGGTCAGCACCAGTTCCGGCGATCCGGATCACAAATATCAATCTGGGTGTAGATTAATAACCTTTGCTTTCTGCTGGAGCGTCAGCCAGTTCCAGAGTGTGCAGCAGGCTGTTCAACAGACTGGAAGCACCGAAGCGGAAGGTGCGGGGGGAAACCCAGTCTTTACCCAGGAGTTCGGCAGCCAGATCCAGGTACTCACCGGCCTGTTCCGCGTTGCGAACGCCGCCAGCAGGCTTGAAGCCGATGGCAGGGTTCTTCTCGGCGATCACGGTCATCATGATGCGAGCGGCTTCCAGGGTGGCGTTTACCGGAACCTTACCGGTGGAGGTCTTGATGAAGTCGGCTCCGGCGTCGATGGAGATTTCGGACGCCTTACGGATCAGGGCGTCATCTTTCAGTTCACCGGACTCGATGATCACCTTCAGCAGTACGTCGCCGCAGGCTTCTTTACAGGCTTTAACCAGGTCGAAACCCACCTGCTCATTGCCGGCCATCAGGGCGCGGTAAGGGAATACTACGTCAACTTCGTCGGCACCATAGGCAACCGCAGCCTTGGTCTCAGCAACGGCGATGTCGATGTCGTCGTTACCGTGTGGGAAGTTGGTTACTGTGGCGATCTGTACCTGCTCGGCACCGATCTCACGCAGAGTCTTGCGGGCAATAGGAATAAAGCGAGGGTAGATGCAGATGGCCGCAGTGTTGCCAGCAGCAGTCTTGGCGTTGTGGCACAGGTCAATCACCTTCTGATCGGTGTCGTCGTCATTCAGGGTGGTCAGGTCCATCAATTGAATGGCGCGCTGTGCAATCGCTTTGATATCACTCATGGTGAGTCTCCAGTCTAAATTTAAACTAAAAGCAGTATAGAAAAAGAATGGTCACTCGCACGTGGCACGAATTCTAATAAAACCTATTAACGGCAGGCACTGAACCCGGACGGGTTCAAGGCTGGAGGTCACCTACGCTCACATGCGTGACGCGAGATAAATTCCTTGGAGAGTTCCCGAAGCACCTCACTGGCACTCCAGTGCGAACACTCAGTTTTGTACAATGAACAAACTATGCAGCATCATGGCAGTAGAAACGCGAGATTACAACCGCTCAGAGCCGATTTTGTTGAATTATTACTGACAATATTCTGGCCATGATTCGTTACAGCCTGATTGGCTTTCACAGGGGGCCGGAAGCAGGAAAAACAAAGCCCCGGGGCCTGAGCGCCGGGGCTTATCAGTCAGCTTACTAGATTAGATCTTGTAAGTGATTGCGAAGTAGTGGCCCCAACCAGTGGCATCACCAACTACACCGCCATCTTTCAGGCCGTATACGTCTTTGAAGCCTTTCAGACCGTAACCAACGGAGTAACGGTCAGAGTGCCAGTACAGACCGAAGAAGGCAGCGCCACCTTTGTCAGTTTTCAGCTGGTTCTCAGTACCGGCGCCGAAGGATACTTCGTCGATGCCCCACTGGTAATCAACGTAGCCCTGGAAGGACAGGAAGGAACCGTTCTCGAAGAACTTGAAGGGCTTGAACCAGTTCATGGAGAACTGATAGCCGTCCCACTTGCTCTCGTTGGCGTCGTACAGGCCGTACAGGTTCATGCCGGTTTTGCCCAGCCAAGGAACCATTACGTCAGCACCCACACCCCAGAAGGTGTTATACAGGCCATTACCGCTGCCGATTTTGCCGTCAACGTTGAACAGAGTGGAGATGTACATTTCCTGCACAGGACCGAAAGACAGGTCTTTACCGGTCATGGCATCCAGGGAGAAACGAGGAGCCAGTTTCAGGAACATCTTGCTGGAGTTGGAGTTAGAGTTCATGTCCTGACCTTCGTTGTTGGTCAGGTTGAACACGTCCAGGTAACCGTACAGGTCAACAATACCGGAACGACCGCCGAATTCCATTTCCAGGTAGTCGTGACCTGTGTGAGAACCATCAGCTTGAGGCAGCTGGTTCAGAGCGTACATCAGGTTGAACTGCATCCACTTGTAGTCGTTCTTGTGGATATCGCCGTCAGAGTAGTCAGCAGCGAAAGCGTTCAGAGAGAGGGCAGTCAGAGCTGCACCGGCCAACATCTTTTTCATCATCAACCCCTGTATATATACAGATTATTAAAATTTGGTTTTCCAACATCCTTGGAGCAAGCGCATTCTATCTAACGCACTCACAGGAACAATCGGTTGTTCCCGGTTTCCAATAAAAAGAAAGTGAAAATGTGCAGGATCGTGATCCAGCTAACATTTTCACCCGCTTTTGATAGACTTTTTGTCATACTGGCGTAACAGAACCACCGCCGTCACATTATTTCTCAATACGTCACTTTATTACACGAAGAGCACCAACCAGCTCAATTGTTAACCAAAATATGATCTAACAACATAGAGCTCTCGATCATAGTGTAAGTTTGCTACAAATGAAGAATATTCGCGCGAAATATGAGGAGGATTCGAGCAGGCGCCGCGCCTTGAAAATTTAATACCAAAGAGCAGCCAAATTTTGACCACCTCAGCCCCTCCCTCAGCCATAGATCTCGACTCACTCGCACACCTGTAAAATAATAACCACTCTCACACCAATAATTCCTGCGTGACCTGAATCACGGTCACCCCCTGCCACTCCCACTTTAGAGACGATGGCAAGGCAGGTGAAAGAGTGCTGTTTGCGATCTGGATCACCTGCTCAAACTGGACCAACCAGCGTCACCCACCAACAGTTCTGATTAATGAATTACGCCGAGTCAACGCCCATCATATTTACCATCCGCTGGCAAGCCCCAAGGGCATTTGTTGATGAAAGAACTGTCAACCCGGATTTAAGAGACGAGCAAGAAAAACTCAAGAAGGAATAAAGGTGTTGAAGCCAGTGGCGGTGCAGCCTGTGTTCGAATGACTCGCTATCACAAGCGACTCGGAAACCCGGTTTATTATCGGTCGCCAAATATATCGCCGGGGTAAAGAGAGGCAGGTATATCTCTCTCCTCCACGAAGGAGAGTGACAGTCTGAGGCAGGATAAGAGCGTCATAACCAGTAGCACTCCATTCACCAGGGGCAAACCGCCCTTCTCTGCGCTGAGTCTGGTCCTGACAGCAGTCAATTAAAGGACGAAAGCTTTCCCCGGCCGGCGGTACAGGGCTCCCGATGAGCCTGGCTACAACGTCAATCCACTGCAGCCAGCCTTTGTTTCAGGAGAGCCTCTCAGCACTGCCGGAACAACAGCAGGGCCAGGCAGAGTGATTCACACAAAGGGTGAGCCGTCCTGAGGGGGGGCACAAGCACTTAGGCGGAACCAAAGAACCGTAAACTTTTTTGCCGAATACAAAAAAGGCCGAACCCTAAGGTTCGGCCTCTCTACACTCTAGAGTGCGATGCGATTACAGAGCCAGGAACAGGCCTGCCAGAGTCGCACTCATCAGGTTGGACAGGGAGCCAGCCAGTACCGCACGTACACCCAGGCGAGCCAGGTCGTGACGACGGTTAGGAGCCATGGCGCCCAGACCACCCAGCAGAATGGCGATAGAGGACAGGTTGGCGAAGCCACACAGAGCGAAGGACAGGATAGCCTGAGTACGGTCAGTCATAACTGCGCCGTTGATCAGGGCCTCACCGCTCAGGTAGGGAGCCAGGTTGATGTAGGCAACGAATTCGTTAACAACAATCTTCTGACCAATGAAGGAACCGGCAACCAGAGCTTCTTCCCATGGAACACCAATCAGGAAGGCCAGAGGGGAGAACAGGTAGCCCAGCAGCAGCTCCAGGGTTACGCCTTCGTAACCGAACCACCCAGCAACACCACCGATGATGCCGTTGATCATGGCGATCAGACCGATGAAGGCCAGCAGCATGGCGCCTACGTTCAGAGCCAGTTGCATACCGGAAGATGCGCCAGCCGCGGCGGCATCCAGTACGTTGGCAGGCTTGTCTTCGGCTTCGCCGATGTCAGCCATGTCCTGCTTGGCAGCTTCGGTCTCTGGCACAATCAGCTTGGCCATCAGCAGACCACCTGGGGCCGCCATGAAGGAAGCAGCAATCAGGTACTCCAGCTTAACACCCAGACCGGCGTAACCAGCCAGTACGGAACCGGCTACAGACGCCAGACCACCGGTCATGATGGCGAACAGCTCGGACTGAGTCATGGTGGCGATGAAAGGACGAACCACCAGAGGTGCTTCGGTCTGACCCACGAAGATGTTGGCGGTAGCAGACATGGACTCAGGACGGGAAGTGCCCAGAGCCTTCTGCAGCGCGCCACCCAGGATGCGGATGATCCACTGCATAATGCCGAGGTAGTACAGAACCGCAATCAGGGAGGAGAAGAATACGATGATTGGCAGAACGTTGATGGCGAAGATAAAGCCAACTTTGAACTTGGCCAGATCGCCGAACAGGAAGCCGATCCCGTCGTTGGCGTAACTAATTACGCTGGAAACAGCCTCTGAGATATTGCCCAGTACGTCCTTACCGAAAGGAACATACAGAACGAACGCACCCAGAGCGGCCTGAATGGCCAACGCACCACCAACGGTGCGCAGGTTGATCGCCTTGCGATTTGTGGAACACAAAACGGCAATCAGTACTAGGGTTACCACCCCGACTAAGCTCATCAGAATACCCATGAACCCATCATCCTCTTGTTAAATTTTATAAATAGTGTCGTAAATCAACTTATCATCCGCACGGGATTATACTGTGACTCACAACAAAAATCGCCGATCAGATCGCATTTTTTGAGCACAAATCAGCCTGTCGCCATATTTATCTTACAAATCAGTAATTCGCATACAAAAATTGTTGCTCAAATTACAGTCAAACTCAGCTCAAAAGCTAAAAAGTCAAGTGTAGCAGCCTTTAAGAGGTTAGTTTGATGTTGAATTTACAACATGCGCCGGAACAGGCGGAGGTGATTTTGAGACAGAGCCTGGGTGAGCGACGCAATGGGTAAGTCTAGAAGCTGACTCAACTCCTGCAATACCAGGGCGCTTCGCTGGGGTTCGTTGCGCTGGCCCTGATAGCCGTTGAGGGGCATATCGGGAGAGTCCGTTTCCAGCAGCAGGCGCTCCAGAGAGGCACCGGCCACCGCGGCACGGGTTTTTGAGGCTCTGGGGTAAGTGATGACGCCCCCCACCCCGAGATAGAGACCTCGGCGCAGATACTCGGAGGCCACCTGGGGACTGCCACTGAATCCGTGTACCACCCCACCCGCCTTCAATGGCTCCTGATCCAACAGGGCCAGCAGATGATGATGCGCCTTCCTTATATGGAAGATCACCGGCAGGTCAAAACGGTTGGCCAATCGCATCTGCTGCAGACACAGCCGAATCTGCTCAGGCATGGCCAGAGATGAATTGACTCCGTCCAGGCCACACTCCCCTACCGCCACCAGCCTGGAGGGTAAGTGGCTCAGCAAACTCTCCAGCTCCTCGAGATGAGCGAAGCTCTCCTGGCTGGCAAAGCAGGGGTGGACGCCCAGGGCGAACCAGAGCTGAGTCTGGCTGCTGCACAGCTGAATGACCCGCTGCCAGTTTTCAGGTCCGATGGCGGGGACTATCGCCCCTTGAATCCCGAACATTCGGGCGCGCTCGAGCACCAGCTCCCTGTCCTGATCAAACTCGGCGAAATCCAGATGACAATGGCTGTCAATCAGCATCGGGGCGGGGGCTCTTTTCCGGGGAGGGCTCCTTGGTTCTGGGCACGCAGGAGCGTTTGTGCTCCGGACTGAGCCCATTGGCATCACACCAAGCGCAGTAGGCGCGCCACCAGCGCTTTATCCATCCCATGGCTCTCTCCTTGAAAAACGGTACATAAAGAAAAAGGGCAGCGATTGCTGCCCTTCATTATACGTGGCTTATTCTCCACGACCCAGCCTAGTGCTCCCGGGTCTTATGGAAAACGATGTCCGGGTAGCGTTCCATGGTCAGGTTCAGGTTCACCATGGTAGGCGCAATATAGGTGAGGTTATCTCCCCCATCCAGGGCCAGGTTGGTAGATGCCTTACGACGGAACTCATCCAGCTTACGGGGATCCTCACCGTTAACCCAGCGAGCGGTCGCCACACTGACCGCTTCATAAATGGCGTCCACCTTATACTCGGACTTCAGACGGGCCACCACCACATCAAACTGCAGCACACCGACGGCGCCCACAATCAGGTCGTTGTTGTCCAGGGGACGGAACACCTGCACCGCGCCCTCTTCGGAGAGCTGTACCAGGCCCTTGAGCAGCTGCTTCTGCTTCAGAGGATCCTTCAGACGAATGCGGCGGAACATCTCAGGAGCAAAGTTGGGGATGCCGGTAAACTTCATCTCCTCACCCTGGGTGAAGGTGTCGCCAATCTGGATGGTGCCGTGGTTGTGCAGACCGATGATGTCACCGGGATAGGCTTCATCGGCGTGGCTGCGATCACCGGCCAGGAAGGTCACCGCATCGGAGATCGCCACATCTTTACCGATGCGAACATGGCGCATCTTCATCCCCTTGCTGTATTTGCCGGAGCAGATGCGCATGAAGGCGATGCGGTCCCGGTGTTTGGGATCCATGTTGGCCTGAATCTTAAAGACGAAGCCGGAGAACTTCTCCTCGTCGGCGGTCACGTCACGGGCGTCGGTGGCGCGAGGCTGAGGGGCAGGCGCCCAGGCAGTCAGGCCATCGAGCATGTGGTCCACACCGAAGTTACCCAAGGCGGTACCGAAGTAGACCGGAGTCAGCTCACCGGTGAGGAACATCTCCTGATCAAACTCGTTGGAGGCGCCCAGCACCAGCTCCAGCTCCTCACGCAGTACTTCCGCCAGCTCGGCGCCAATCTTGTCATCCAGTTCGGGGTTATCCAGGCCCTTGACGATATCCACATCCTGAATGGTGTGGCCCTGGCCGCTCTGATAGAGAATCGCCTCGTTGCGGTGGATGTGGTACACCCCTTTGAACTCCTTACCACAGCCGATGGGCCAGGTAATGGGCGCACACATGATGTTCAGCTCGGTTTCCACTTCATCCATCAGCTCCATGGGGTCACGGATGTCGCGGTCCAGCTTGTTCATAAAGGTAACGATGGGAGTATCGCGCAGTCGGGTCACCTCCATCAGTTTACGGGTCCGGTCCTCTACACCCTTTGCGGCGTCGATCACCATCAGACAGGAGTCCACCGCCGTCAGGGTTCGGTAGGTGTCTTCGGAGAAGTCTTCGTGACCCGGGGTGTCCAGCAGGTTCACCAGAGAGTCGCCATAGGGGAACTGCATCACAGAGGTGGTCACCGAGATGCCACGCTCCTTCTCCATCTCCATCCAGTCAGACTTGGCGTGCTGGCCTGAGCCGCGCCCCTTTACGGTACCCGCCTTCTGGATCAGGTTTCCGTACAGCATCACTTTTTCGGTGATGGTGGTCTTACCCGCATCGGGGTGAGAGATGATTGCGAAGGTGCGCCTCTTGGCCACTTCCTGCTGGTGCGTAGACATAACAACCCATGGATGAACAAACAAAGGCCGGCATTATATCAATCCCGTCAGGCCTTGGCGACGGCATAAAACTTGTCATTGCAATTAGCGCAGTAACACTCTGGAACCCTGCTAAATTACCGCTAGTAGCTATACCTGATTCAGAGTGCAGCTTTCTGGTGTCCACCAATAAGCCAAAGAAAAAGGAGGGCCCTGCCCTCCTTTGTTGTCCTTTAGCGTTCCCGCAGCGCGTTGGCCCGGGCCCGGTTGATGGGCTTCAGCAGATAATCGAGCACCGACTTTTTACCGGTAAGGATGTCCACCGAGGTCATCATCCCGGTGATGATGGGTAGAGGATTGGCTTCCGGGCCCAGGTAGGCCCTATCGGTTTCCACCCGCACCAGATAGAAGCTGCGGCCCTCTTCATCGATGACCGTATCCGGGCTGACGTGCACTACCTTGCCGTGCAGGCCGCCATAGATGGCAAAGTCATAGGCGGTGAGTTTGACCACTGCATCCAGACCGGTACGGATGAAGGCGATATCTTCCGGCTTGATGCGCGCTTCCACCAGCAGGTTGCCCTCAAGCGGCACGATCTCCACCAGATTCATCCCCGGCTGAACCACCCCGCCCAGGGTACTGACGTTGATGGTCTGAATGATGCCGTGCATGGGCGAGACCACCAGGGTGCGGTTGAGCTTGTCCTCAAATCCAACCCGGCTCTCCTCCATCTGATTCAGCTCCGACTCACTGGTGCTCAGCTCACTCAGGGCGTCGGAGCGGGCCTTGGCCACCATCTCATACTGCTTCTGAATCAGCTCGGCGGTCTCCTTCTCCACCATGGGGATAGACAGTCGAATCGCTTCCCGCTCGCCGTTGAGATCGTTCAGGCTGCGCTGGTCCTGAAGAAACTCAATCTGGGACACCACCCCTTCAATCACCAGTGGCCGCTTAAGCTCGATCTCCTCTTCCGCCAGTTCATAGGAGATCTTCAGGCTGGCACCCTTGTTCTTAAGGGCAATCAACTCATCCCGCTTCTGGCCAATCTGACCAGAGAACACATCCAGTCCAGCTTCCAGATTGTTGATCTTGCCCTCCAGCACCTCCCGCTCGCGGGCCACCAGCAGATTCAGCTCCTTGGGCAAGCCATTGAGGTACACGGAACTGACCTGCAGGTTGGGGGCGCGGAACTGATCGGACTCGTGCATCAGCCTGAGAATGGAGGCCTCATCCTTCAAACGGGCGACGATTACCCGCAAGTTATCATAGGCCTGCTCATTCTCCCTGAAGGTCGCCTTGAACTGGGTGTCGTCCAAGCGAAGCAGGGGCTGACCGGCTTCCACCTGATCCCCCTCCTTCACCAGAATCGACTCGACAATGCCCCCTTCCAGGTTCTGTACCACCTGAAGTTGCTTGGAAGGGATCACCTTACCCATGCCCACCGCCACTTCATCGAGCTCGGCAAAATTGGCCCACACCAGGGCGACCACCACAAACAGGGCGATGCCCCACAGCAGCAAACGCGCCCCCTTGGGCGAGGATTCGAGCACCACCGCCATTCTGTCGGAGGTGAATTGCAGGTCCGATTCCGGGACATTATTGCCCCGGGCCGGGCTGGCTGGCTCAGTGGCAGCCTGATGACTGGGCTGCTGTTGTGACTCTGAAGAGTGCGTGTCTTGATGTTCCATAGCTGCTCCTGCCACTCTTACCGGTCAACGTGGAGACGGCCGGAGCGAAGCGCTTCCTGAACCACCTCTTTGGGACCGTCGGCCACAATCTTGCCTTTGTCCAGAATGATCAATCTGTCCACCAGTTCCAACATGGAAGCCTTGTGGGTGATCAGCACCAGGGTGCGATCCTTGAGGCTCTCCTTCATCTTATTCAGGAACCTGGCCTCCGAGGTGTTATCCATGGAGGAGGTGGGTTCGTCCAGCATCAGAATCCTGGGTTCCAGCAACAGGGCTCGGGCCAGGGCCACACTCTGGCGCTGACCGCCGGAGAGGTTGCTGCCCCGTTCGGCAATGGGCATATCCAGACCATCGGGGTGCTGACGGACAAACTCCATCACCCCGGCCATCTCCGCCGCGTGCACCACGGCATCGTCGTCAATCCAGGGTACTCCCAGCTTCAGGTTGTCTCTCAGGGTGCCGTAGAACAGGGTAATGTCCTGGGGGACGATGCCGATGAGATGACGCACATGGGTCGGCGAGAGCTGGCGAATGTCCACGTCATCCAGCAACACCTCTCCTTCGGTTGGCTCATAAAAGGCGGTCATCAGGCGGCCCAGGGTGGACTTGCCAGAACCGATACGGCCAATGATCCCCACCCGTTCCTTGGGCTTGATGCGGAAACTGACGCCATTGAGGGCCAGGGTGCGCTGCTCGGGATACGCGAAGTTCACCTGATTGAAGCGGATGTGCCCCTCAAGTTGCTCCTTATGAAGGAAACGCTTCTCTTCCGGGCGTTCCACCGGCAGCTCCATGATGTCACCCAGCAGTTTCAAGGCGGATTTGGCCTGATTGTAACGGGTGGCCAAAGACGCGATCTGCGCCATGGGCGCCAGGGCCCGGGAGGAGAGCATTACGCAGGCGATCAGCCCGCCCATGGAGAGATCCCCCTGCTGAATCAGGTAGACCCCCAGGATGATGATCCCCACTGTGGTCATCTGGATGCAGAAACTGGCCACGGAGCTGGCGGACGAGGCCAGACGACGGGTCTTCACATTCCACTCGGCGATGTGGCCCACGGCCTGCTCCCAGCGCTTTTGCAACTGACCCTCGGCGCCGGCCAGCTTGATGCTTTCCAGGCCGGTAAGGGATTCCACCAGGGTAGCGTTCTTGACGCTGGCCATCCGGCTGGACTCCTCCACGCTCTCCCTCAGGGGACGCTGCACCCAGATGCTGAAACCGATGACGATCACCATGGCGGTCAGGGGGATCACCGACACCCAGCCACCCAAGGCGATGATAATAAAGATAAACAGCAAGCCGAAGGGGAGATCCAACAGGGCGGTCACCGTCGCCGAGGTGATGAAGTCCCGGACGGAGTCGAACTCCTGCATATGTTTGGCGAAGGCCCCCACAGAGGAGGGGCGGGCGGACATCTTGATGGACATCACCTTCTCAAAGATCTGAGAGGACAACAGCACATCAGATTTCTTCCCCGCCAGGTCGATGAAGTAGGCCCTAAGCTGTTTCAGCAGAAAATCGAACAGGAAGACGATACTGATGCCGATGGCCAGCACCCAGAGGGTGTCTACCGCATTGTTGGGCACCACCCGGTCGTACACATTCATCACAAACAGCGGACTGGCGATGGCAAACACACTGATCAGCAGGGACGCCAGGAACACATCGCGATAGATCTTCCAGGACTGCTGCAGCGTGCCCCAGAACCAGTGGCGTCGGTTTACCTTGAGGGAACTGGGAGCCCGCCTGTCGTAACGGAACTGCTTCTTCAGGTAGAAGACGTACCCCAGGTACTCCTGCTCAAACTCCTCCCTGGAGAGGCGAACCTCCCCCTCTCCCGCCTCCGGGCGCACCATCAGGGCAGACTCAGCGCTGAGCTCGGTCAGGACCGCCACCTTGCCGTCCTGCAGGAATACAATGGCCGGCAGCAGCAGGTTGTCAATCTGCTCGACGCGGCGGCGCAGCAATCTGGCGGACAATCCGCCCCGTTTGGCGGCCCGGGGAAGCAGGTCCGGGGTCAGCCGATTGTCTTCCAGGGGCAGTCCCGCCCTCAGTTCATCTGCAGAACTGGGGACCCCATACATCTTGCAGGCAATCAGCAGTGCATCGAGCAGAGGATCGAAGAAGGTGTCTTCCTGAGCGGAGAAGTGCCATTGTTGCTCAGGTTCATTCAAGATTTGGTCTGGCATATAAGGATTTTAGCCGCTTGTTTTTGCCGAAATTTACATATACTTTTTGTTGATGCTAACACTTTTTAAAACAGGACAGTCCATGTTTTATGTGACGCGCAATCCGCAAGGTGATATTCAGTCTCTCTCCGAAACCGCCCTGTTTGCAGAGCAGGAGCAGCTAGCCTCTGATCACCCTGATGTTTACGCGTTTCTTCAGCGCAACCACGAAGAGGGAAAAGAGTACTCCGCTCTGTCACAGAGCGACATGGCCTTTATTCGTGTGCTGGAGGATCTTATCGACCTGCTGACCGACAAGGACCTTATCCAGTTTACCGAGCTGCCCCCGGCCGCTCAGCAAAAGCTGCTTGAACGTCGCTCCATGCGAAAAGCCCTCTCTACCCTGAGCACCAGCTCCACGCTGATCGCCGACTCTGACAAGGATGAGATCCTCATCTGATCCAGGATAGCTATCTGAAAAACTACTGGTTATTAATGTAGCCCTGGAATCCGTCAATGCCAGTCTGTTGCAGTTTCTCCAGCTGAGGCTGGTTCTCCACCACTGTGGCATACACCGGCACCTCCAGATTGTGTACCGTATTACAGATCCCCGTCACCAGCATCAGGCTGTCTTCATCCGCTCCCCGGCACAGCCCCGGCGCCACCTTCAAGTAGGCAGGCTTCAGGGCAGTCACATAATCCAGACTGATCCCCGTGGCTCCGACATTATCGAAGCCAAACTTGATGGAGAGGGAGTTGAGGATCTGGATAAAGCTCTCCACCAACTCCCGCTCTCTCTTCAGCTGCTGTTCGGACACCTCGATCACCACCTGAGCCAGTTCCTCCCTGGTCAGAGAGGAGAGGCGACCGACAAATCGGGTGTCCCGCATGGAGGAGAGCGAGATATTCAGCGCCTGAGGGGCCCCTTGGGGGGTCTCCAGCACCTTTTTGAGCACGGAGATATCCAGGGCGACCCCAAGATCAAACTGTTCAATGACCGGCATAAAGGCGCCGGCTGGCATCTGGGCGCCAGACTCATCCAGCAGCCGCACATAGACCTCATGATGGATCGCCTGGCCACCCAGCTCAGAGAACACTCCCTGAGTTTCCAGGTGAAGCTTGCCACTGTCGATGCGCTCACGAAGCAGGGCTACCCACTCCTGGCCGGTTCTCAGTGACCCTGCCGGCATGTCGTCGGCCCACTTGGCCAGGTTGACCCCTTTGGCCGCCAGTTCAGAAAGCAGGTTATCGCTGCGAGTCAGCACACTGGCCTTGGTGTCGTCGGCCAGTATGGTGGTGCCGGCCAGCAGGAAGATGGCATCCTGCGGGGCAACACCAGTCTGCCTCAGGGCGCTGAGGGTCTCCCTGAGCGCCTGCAGTTCTGCGGACAGGTCGGCTCGGGGCACCGTGGGGATCAGCAGGGCCAGTTCCGCCTCGGACATGCGCCCAACCACCACCTCTTCTGAGCCAAAGGCCCCTTTCAGAGACTCAATGGACTGATTCAGGAGCGTGCTCCAGGCACCGTAGCCGAAGCTCTTACGAATCTTTTCCGCGTCCAGCAAACGCAACATCACCAGAGCGCCGTGTTTATCGGCATCGGCGATGTTCGCTTCCAGCTCATTCACCAGGTGCTGGCGGGTGGCGATGCCGGTTTCCCCATCCTGCTGCAGCTTGACCCTCATGGTCTCCAACTGCCGTGCGTGACTGGCAAAACGCTCCTGCAAAATCTTCATCAGGTTGTTCATCACCAGCACTACCCGCTTCAGCTCACGGGTCTTGGGCAGGGGAATACGGTGATCGAAATCTCTGGCTTCAATGGCCTTCGCCTGAGCCTCAATCTGGTTAAGGGGGCGGATCAGCAGACGGATGCCCCAGGAACCAAAGAGTGCGGCCGCCAGGAACAGTGAGCCGTACACCAGGAGCAGTTGAAAGGTGATCTGCCACAACTGCTGCTGAATAAAACCAGGGTGTCCCTCGATGGTCACCAGGGCAGATTCGGTCCAGCCTGTGGTGATGGGTGCTTCTGCCACCACAGAGGGGAAAGGAAACAGGGCAATAAACCAGGCAGGGACCCCTTGTGGGTTGGCGCGGTTCTCCCGCTCGAACACCCGGTCCACAGCATAGAGTTCAATTCTCATCTTCCGATAAAAGGCGCCGTCGAATGCCGCATTCAACGTACCTTCTACCAGGGTTTCATCGACAGGATCCAAATAGGGCGACACACTCATTCCCAGGGAGGTGAGCGCATTTTCCGTATTGGTGTGCAATTGCGCCTGCAGGGACTCTGAACTGGCCCGGAAATTCACCGCCACCACCGCCACCAGGGAGATAAGCAGCGTTGTCCAGAGCAAAATAAGAAGTTGTCGATAAAGCGTCATTGTGGTTTATCCTGTTGCGCCGAACCCTTGGGTACCAGATATTCCGATTGTCTGGTTAAAATATCCTGCCATAGACTGAGGCGCTCCGAGCCCCCCACCATCTTACCGCCGCCCCTGGCCTTGGCCAGCCAAAGATAATCGGCATTGAAACTGTAGATAGGAATAAGATCCTGTCGCTGACCCGCAGGCTTTATCTTGGGATCAATGTTATCCAGCACCAGGGGCTCTGCCCCCTTTT
Organism: Ferrimonas sp. YFM; assembly: GCF_030296015.1. Taxonomy (NCBI): domain Bacteria; kingdom Pseudomonadati; phylum Pseudomonadota; class Gammaproteobacteria; order Alteromonadales; family Ferrimonadaceae; genus Ferrimonas; species Ferrimonas sp. YFM. The sequence continues at coordinate 1,016,554 of NZ_AP027368.1, read as the reverse complement.
TCGGGTAATAAGTCAGGACCATATGGTGCTGATTGAACTCCACGGCCTTCACGTACATCAGCCTCAGCTTGTCCGCCGGGAACCCCATCTCCACCAGGGAGAAATATTTGGCCAGGGTATAATCTTCACAGTCTCCGGCACCTCGGCCTATAAACTCCACCGGCGTAGCCCAGTAATCCTCCTGCTCCCACACATAGATGTCGTCGGCAAAGGTGAGCTGATTAAAAAAGTCGTTTACCGCCTTTAATTGCGACTGCTTTGGCTGGGTTTGATATTTATCCAGCAGCTGTTGCCACTGAACGCCCCTTTCGTAGGCTTCAGCACCGTAATTGGATTTAAGAAAGGCGCCAATTTTGGAGAAGTCCAGACCTTGGCCGGCTTTTAACAAGCCGACCCAGAGTATCAGGATAATAAGGCAGGTGTATCTGGACCAATGCATAGATGACGACCCAAAATGCGCCATCTACGCATTCCAGTTTACTTTCGAATTCCGACTTTTTCGTTTACCGACAATACTGCCATAATCCGGCGATTGGCGGCATGGATTTTTTCGCTGCTGCCCTTGAGCAAAGGGTTGGACTCGCCGAATCCCTTGGCGGAGACCCGGGCGCCATCGATGCCATAGTCACTGACCAGAATCTCGGACACCGCATTGGCACGACGCTCAGACAGCTGCTGATTGTAATCGTCCGCGCCGACGGAGGAGGTATGCCCCTCGATCACCACGTTCAGCTGAGGGTACTTCTCCATGAACTCGGCCAGCTCCTGGATGTCCTCTCGAGACTCGGAGGGCACGTCGGCGCTGTCGTTGGCAAAATTGACCATCAGCCGCTTGGAGACTGTCTCTTCCCGGTACAGGGTGCAGCCGGATGAATCAACGGCGTAATCCACCGGGGTCGCCGGACACTCATCCAGGGAGTCCACCACACCGTCACCGTCGGTATCGACGACCGCCACAGGCGCAAGCTGCGCAACCGGCGCCGGCTTGGACTCTGGCTTGTGACCACCAAAGTAGTAACGGATGCCGAGGCCCGCGGTGAAGTCCGAGTAGCCCTCATCGAACCCCTGATGCACCATGGCCTCGCCGGTCAGTACCCAGGAGGGGGTCATGTTGTAGCGGATGCCGAAACCCAGGTGGGCAGCCTGGGTCGCTTCGCTGTCCAGGTCGATGTAATCCGCGCCCAGGATGAAGTAGTTGCGCTTGTCGTTGATGTGGTAAAGCAGATCCGCGCCGTACCACATGCCGGATTCATCTTCACCGGCGCCGTCGGAGTTCAAGTCCGCATTGGCGGCAGTGAGTCGCCAGGCGAAGCGCTCAGAGATGTCAAAGCCCAGCTCCAGCCCGGCCAGGGTGCCGCGGCGAATCTCATTGCCGTTGCCATCCTTGCGATCGCCATCAAACTCGGCGTGTTTCAGTTGGGCGCCCACAAACCAGCCCTGGCTGGGTTCCATCACCCCCTCTTCGGCCCAGGCGGAGGCGCTCATCGCCACGGCGGTCAGCGCCGCCACGGCAGTCAGTTTGGTTTTATTGTTCATGATCAGCGCACTCCCAGCGTTTCGTTCAGTTGTCCCATAGCATTGAGAATCCTCACCTTGGAGGCTTCGTAGTCGTAGTCGGCCTGGATGTAACTCTGACCGGCGGTAAACACCTCGTTCTCAGAGTCCAGCATATCCAGCAGGGTGCGCTTACCCAGGTTGAACTCCTTGCGGTAAGCGTTGCGGGTGGCGATGGTGGTCTTCTTATAGCCGGAAAGGAAGTCACGCTGGCGACCCAGTACGTCGTAGGCTACCCAGGCCAGTCTCAGCCCCTGCTCGGCCTGACGAGTGGCATCATCGGAGATGGCGAACGCCTGGTCCAGCTGCTTGGCAGCCTGACGGGTGGAGGCCTTGTCCCGGCCACCGTTAAACAGATTCCAGCGCATCTCGACCACGGCACGATAGTCGTTGTTGAGGCCGCGAATGCCGCTGAGGTTGTCGCCATAGTTGCCCTTGAGGACCAGATCGAACTCAGGATAGTTGGATGCCTTGGTGCCCTTAAGCTGGAAGCGGGTCTCCTCGATGTCTGAGCGGGCCGCCGCCAGAGTGGGGTTGTTCTCCAGCATGATCTTCAGCCCCTGCTCCAGGCTGGTGGGCAGTACAGAGGAACTGATGCCAAACTCTTCCATTTTCTGAGGAGCCAGCTCTCCCACCTGACGGTGATACAGGGTCTCGGCATCGATCAGGTTGTTCTGAGCAGACAACACATTGGCATGGGCGTTGTTCAGCCGGCTCTCAATCTGAGACAGATCGGACGAGGTGCCGACGCCGCGGTCGACCCGGCTCTTGATCTGCTCATAGATGGTTTGGTGGTTGCTGAGGATCTGCTCGGCCAGCTGCAGTAATTGACGCTGCTTCTGAACCTCAAGGTAAGCCTGACTGACAGAGAGGGCCAGGTTCTCCAGGGTCGCGTCCAGTTCATGGCGGCGCGCCTCGGTGAAGGAGTGAGTGCGATCCACGTTGTTTTCGGTGCTGAAGCCGTCAAACAGCATCTGACGAACCTCAAACCCCACCTGGTTGCGCCTCCAGGTATCGTGCTCTTCACCACGGCTGCGGGTGGAGTTGTTGTCCACCACCTCAAAGCCCCAGTCGCCAGTCACTTCCACTGTGGGCAGGTAGCCCCCCTTGGCGCCCTCGGTTTGCCACTCGCCCTCTTCGACACGAGCCTGCCCCTGCCTGACATCGGGGTGGTGTTGCAGTGCCTTGAATACGGCCTCTGGCAGAGTGACGGCCTGAGCTTGAAGCGCGATTCCACAGGTGAGGAACAGCGGTATAGAGATGAGTCGGAGTTTCATAGTTCCCTACAAATTTTTTCTGTTATTAGCCTGATGGCAGAGCTCCCCTCTGCCCCAGTAAAACACAATGGGCAGTGCCACTGCCCAGCCCCTGAATTTGGTGTTAAAAGAGCCCCTTCGATGCTTCTGAAGGGGCTCATCAGCAGTATCAGATGATGTCCGGATCGTTGGCGTTGGTGTTCTCCAGCAAGCGATTCAGCTCATCGGCCGCCGAGGTGGAACCCGAGGCGCCATCGGCGGTGATGTTGTTGTCATTGGCGTAGTCTTTCAGGCTCACAGTGAGCCCTGTCGGACCACCCACTACAGGGTCAATCTCAATCAGCAGATCGCGACCATCTTCGGAGACAGTAGCATTGAGGTAGTCGCTGATCTCATCCTGTTCCTCCAGGCCTGTCAGCACCTCGGAGATGTCCAGGACATCGCCCTCTGACGGATTGAAGTCGGTGATGGTATCGGTAGAGCCATCGGCATCGCCCTGCTGCCACTTGAAGGTGTCGGCGCCCTCCCCTCCGGTGAGGGTGTCGGAGCCTACGCCGCCAATGAGCAGGTCGTTACCTATGCCGCCCAGCAAGCTGTCATCACCGGTTCCGCCGAAGAGGAAGTCGATGCCATCACCACCGGAGAGGCTGTCGGGTCCGTGAGTGCCAACGAGACGCTCATCATCCCCTACCTTACGGCCACTGTTATCGGCATCCTGGTAATCAGCCAGACCGTCCAGATCGCTGTCGACAGGACTCAGGCCACTTCCTTCGTAGGCGTCATCCAGGCCATCTCCGTCGCTGTCCTGACCTGAGGGCGCCACATAGCCAGCATTGGTCTGGGCTTCGATGTTGTCAGAAACGCCATCGTTGTCACTGTCCGTATCCAGGCTGTCGATGATGCCGTCATAGTCGCTGTCCACCACCGCAGAGGGGGTGCCGGTCAGGTCGTAGTAGAAACTGACACTGTCATCATCCACTCTCCAACCAGTCTTCGCGGTAAAGGTGACAATGGCCCGGCCATCACTGTCCTCAGTGACGGTCATCTGCAATGAGGTCGCCCCCCACTTCGCACTAACGTCATGGAAGCGACCATCGTCTTTGACAGTGAGATAACCAGTATGGTTAGAGCCGGAACTCAATCGCAGATAATCGTCATGATTAACATTGTTGATGTCCCCCTTGGCGTGGATGTTATCCAGGGTGATGACATCGCCGGCCTTGAAGCCGTAACGGCTGACATCGATGACATAGCTCTTTTGATGGCTCTGACTCTCGTTATCATCCTGAATACGCAAGGCACGATCTTGGATGCCGGAGATGGTGATCTCTTCACCCTGATGAGGCTGGTTTTCCACAGAGTCGAGGATGCCGTCGTTATCGTCGTCAATGTCGATGCTGTTGATCACCCCATCATTGTCGGTGTCGTAGCCCCGGGTGATGGTCAGGTTAACGGTGCCTGTGCCGGTATCCCCATCGTTGTCTGTGGAGGAGAAGATGAACCTCTCGGTCACCGAGGTGCCCATAGCCAGCATCACATCCGGAGTGTACTCATAGATGCCGGTGGCAAAGTCCACGGTGATGGAGGCCTCTTGCGGAGTCTCCATGGTCAGCACGCTGCCGTTCACCAGATGACCGTCGGCATTGCTGATGCTCTGACCGTCATAGGTGTAGACCACACCGTCAATCTCCAGGGTATGGATGCTGGCGCCATCAGCCCCAATCTGCGACCCGGCGTCCAGGTCACCGAACAGAGAGCCGGTAATGGGTTTGGCCAGCACGGAATCGGACAGCAGCAGATTGAAGTCGCTGGCGGTGGTGACCACATCGCTGTCCCTGTCAGTGCCCGTCGCCCCATCGTAGGCGATGGGGTCCAGATAGGCGGTGGCACTCTGACTCAGAGAGCCGCCGAAACCTACCGCATGGGAGATGATGTCATTGCCTTCCAGGAACTCAATCCACTTGGCCTCGTCGTTGCCGTCAATCACAGTAGAGCTGGCAGGGGCGCCGTCGGACATGAAGTAGGAGACGTTCACTCCATTTTCCAGGGCGCCCGGGGCGTTGTAGGAGCTCATCATGGTCTCCAGCGCGGCATCATAGTTGGTGCCGCCATCGGCGATGAGATTGTCCACAATGGCCTTGGCTTCCCCAATGGTCAGCCACTCACTGCTCAGGGAGCGGGCATCGCCATTGAACTCCACCAGTTGAACCCGGACATCGCCCAGTTCACCATATTGCTCCAGCAGGTTGTTCACCGCATCCTGCATCAGCTCCAGACGATTGTCGTAACCATCAGAACGGGCGGAATAGTCCATGCTGCCTGAGGTATCCAGAATCAACATGATGTTGGTGGACTGAGGCTCGGCGATCAGCGTCTGATTCACGGTGTTCTGCACCGGTGCATCGTCCTCCACGGTCACCGAGATACTGGCCGAGGTGCTGTGCTGGCCGTCGGTGACCGACATGGACAGGTCGAAGGTCAGCAGGTTCTCGCCGTTGCCCTGAGGGTGATCTACCGACCCCAGAAGGGTGGCGGTGTAACTGCCATCGTTGCTGATGTCGAATCGGATCACCTCTTCACCATTGGCAGAGCCAATCAGGGTCTGACCATTGTTGGAGTGGGTGAACTGCAGCGCCGCACCGTTGGAGGTCAGGTCGGACAGGCCTGGCTGCTGCGCTGAGAAGGAAGCGGTCAGACTGTCACCGTCGGCATCGCTGGCGGTGAAGTGGCCATGAGCTTTCACCTGATTAGTGGTGTCCACCGGCTGACCGATGGAATCACGGATACCGGAGCTCAGGCCCTCTTCAGACACCACCAGAGAGGAGGTGGAGTCAATCACAGGCGCTGCTGGCAGGTTATTGGGGATAGCGTTGATGGTAACCGTGCTTGGCTCACCCTGGCCATCGGTGATATCGCCACCCACCAGGGTGACGTTACCGTTGCCGTCGGTTTCCACAGGCAGGTAATCGAAGCTGTCATTGTAATCAACGCCAACAGACAGGTTACGCACTTCGAAGCTGCCGGTACCGGCGTGGCCCACTTCCACAGAACCAATCTGAATACTGGGGTCGTTAACCACAATCCTAACCTGTTCGGTCAGATCGCCACTGATCGCCTCTTCACTGTTGGAAACATGGTAAGAGCCGGAGGCCGCATCCCACACCACGTCGCTGGTGCCCTGGGCATCGTCGGCGGTGGTGATGGTCAGTTTACTTGGGTCGATAGGGTTGCCATCGGCGTCCAGCACAGTGATGGTGGCTCGGCCCGCCATGGTATGACCCGGCACGAAGTAGCCTCCCAGGCCGGTCAGGGTGATGTTCACCTCGTTAACCGGAACCCCACGCTCACTGCCAGAACCTGATGCAGGCTCATAGAAGGAGAAGTTGATCGCCTCATTGTTGCTGTTGATCTCTCCGCCGGTGCCAACTCCCAGTCCGCCACCCTGATGGTTGGCCAGACTGCCATGAATCAGTTCCAACTCACCGCCTACAGGGGTGATGCGGATGGCAACGTCTGAGTTGTCATGGGTGTAGAGGCGACTGCTGGAGCCATCGATTGCCTCACCCCAGTGATCCAGGGAGCTGGCAATCTCTTCAGACTGCTCACCCAACGTCACCTGGCCTGGCAGGCCTGGGTCCATCTCATAGCGAAGCTCGTCCATGGCGTAGACTTTACCTACTTCGGCTTCGGTGCGGCTGCCGTCATCGTTGATGACAAACAGGGTGCCGGAGGTGGGCAGAGAGCTCAGCTGAATATGGGTTGGGTTGCCTTCCAGGTCGGACACTTCGCTGCCGTTGATGGCACTGTCACCCAGGTTATCGATACCGAAATCGATAAGGATGCTGTCCACATTGGGATCGGTGAAGTCGGCGGTGACGGTAAAGTCCTCGGACACCGGCGCATCGTTGACCGGATCCACGGTGAGCTGCAGGGTGGAGGTGTCCAAGTCACCGGCGTCGTTGTCGTCCACCACGGTGTAGGTCACCGCCGGCACCGGTCCGTGGTAGTTGGCCACCGGAGTGAAGCTGTAATTGCCATTGCCGTGGATGATCAGGGTGCCGACACCGGAAATACTGGCTTCCTGACCAGCCGTGAAGACCTCGCCATTCACCTCAAACTGGCTGATGGAGTGCTCACTGCTGTCAGAGTCAGTCACATTCAGCAGGTTGCCTGTCTTAGACCTATCCTCGGTGACAGAGATCTGCTCGTTACCGTCGGTCAGCTCATCGGTCACCGGTTTCACGGTGATCTCCAGAGTTGAAGTGTCGGTATCAGTGGCATCGTTATCGTCCACCACGGTGTAGGTCACCGTGGGTACACTGCCGTGATAGTTGGTCACAGGAGTGAAGCGGTATTCGCCATCGCTGTCGATGGTCAGAGTGCCCACGCCATCGATGTTGGCGGTGTCGCCGGCATTGTAGGTCTGGCCATTAACTTCAAACTGGGCGATCGAGTGCTCGCTGCTGTCTGCATCGGTCACATTCAGCAGGTTTCCACTCTGGTTGTTATCTTCATTGCCACTGACCTGCTCACTGGCGTCGGTCAGAGGATCAATCACCGGGTTAACGGTGATCTCCAGGGTGGAGGTATCAATATCGGTGGCGTCGTTGTTGTCCACCACTGTGTAGGTCACCTTGGGCACATCACCGTGATAATGATCTTCAGGGTCGAAACTGTAAGCACCATTGCTGGCGATCAGCAGGGTACCCACACCGGCGATGATGGCGGTCTGGCCAGCGGTGTAGGTGGTGCCATTCACCTCAAAGCTCACCACAGAGTGACTGTTGCTGTCGGCGTCGGCCACATCCAGCAGATTACCGCGCTGGGTCAGCTCCTCGTTGCCGCTGACCTGCTCATTACCGTCGGTGAGCTGGTCAATGACCGGTGTCACTGTGCCACTCACGGTGCCGGTATCTTCCCCACCCTGGCCATCGGTCACCACATAATCGAAGCTGATGGGGCCGTGATAGTTGTCCGCAGGCTCGAAGCTGAGGCTGCCATCTGCCGCCACCCGGACGGTGCCATTGTTTACGGCAATGTCCTGGGCAGTACCGGGGGTCAGCTCGACACCATTGATGGACTTGAGACTGAGGGCATCATTGTCCACATCGGTGTCATTGCCGATCAGATTCAGAGCAATGCTGCCATCCTCGGCGACGGTGAAACCGTCGTCCGCGGCAACAGGGTCATCGTTTTCGGGATGGACAACCACAGTGGCGATGGCGGTGTCAGTGGCACCGTGCTCATCCTCAATGGTGTAGCGGAAGGTCGCCGTTCCATGGAAGTTGCTATCCGGGGTAAATACCACATTGCCGTCGGCGTCCAGGGTTACGGTGCCATGGGTGTCATCGGTGGCTTCGACCGAAATGATCTTGATAGCGTCGCCTTCTGGATCGCTGTCATTAGAGAGCAGTTCAGCCCCATTGATGACCACACTGGTGTCTTCCTGGGTCTCCAGGGAGGGATTCTGAATACCTGTAACGGTGATGTCGTCCAGCAGGGCGCCATAAGAGTCAGAGCGCCCTTCGCCGGCGAAGACGATATCGACACTGTCGCCGTCCACGTCAAACTCACCGGAAACACGGTACCAGCCATCGGCGTCGGGACCTTCAATGGTCACACCCTGATCCCCAGGCACCACTTCGCCATTGGCGTTCACCGTGTAGGTCACATCCCCCACGGTGAAACTCATGTCAGATGAAGAGTTTCCATCCCAGCGTGGGTTGTAGCTGAACTCAACCCGCACAGCATCCTGACCCGTAGTGTTAATGCTGGTGCTGATGGCCGTATTGACGTTGGGATCCAGCTCCACATAGAAGTCGCCGTCCGGAGCCTTGGTCAACAGACCATCCCTTTGGATCTCCAGGCCGTGGGTGAAGTCCCAGTTGCCGTCAGGGTCTCGACTCACAATGGTCCAGGAGTTGGGGCTGGCCATGTTCTCGAAGGACTCATGGAACAGCTGGGTTTCCTGGTAGGAGTCGTCTACGGCGATGGGGTCATCGTTGACCGGGCTGACGGTGATTCGCAGCTCGGCGGTCTGGTCGGTGTCGGTGGTATAGGTGATGGTCGGTACGCTGCCGTTCCAATCGTCCACCGGCTCGAAGGTGTAGTCACCGTTGGCGTCGATGCTGATGGTACCGACGTTCTCCAGGGTGATGGTCTCACCGGCGGCCACGCTCTGATCGCCCACGCTGAAGCTCTTCACGCTCAGCGCCGCGTCGTCCGCCTGGTCGTTGCTCAGCACGTTGCCGGTGGCATTGGTGTCTTCCGCCACCGTCTTGCTGTCGTCGGCCAGCACCGCGTCGGCATTGTCCGGGGTCACGGTGATGGTCACCGTCTGGGTGCTGCTCTCGCCACTGGCGGCATCGGTCACCGTGTAGGTGAAACTGTCGGTACCGTGGTAGTTGTCGTTCGGCGTATAGGTGTAGGTGCCGTCAGCGTTCATCACCACGCTGCCATTGGCCGCATCGGTTTCCAGGGCAAAGCTGAGATCGCCACCGCTGGTGGTGCTGTCGTTGCCCGCCACGGTGCTGGAGACCGCGGTATCTTCCTGAGTGGCGTTGCTGTCATCGCCGGCGCTCAGGTCGTCCACCGCACCCACGGTGATGGTCACCGTCTGGGTGCTGCTCTCACCACTGTCCGCATCGGTCACCGTATAGGTGAACGTATCGGTACCGTGGTAGTTGTCGTTCGGGGTGTAGGTGTAGGTGCCGTCGGCGTTCATGGTGACAGAGCCATTGGCCGCGTCAGTTTCCAGGGCGAAGCTCAGATCGCCGCCGCTGGTGGTGCTGTCGTTACCCGCCACAGTGCCGGAGACCGCGTTGTCCTCGGTGGTGCTGTTGCTGTCGTCGCCAGCCGTCAGGTCGTCCACCGAACCCACGGTGATGGTCACCGTCTGGGTGCTGCTCTCGCCACTGGCGGCGTCGGTCACCGTGTAGGTAAACGTATCGGTACCGTGGTAGTTATCGTTCGGCGTGTAGGTGTAGGTGCCGTCGGCGTTCATGGTGACAGAGCCGTTGGCCGCGTCAGTTTCCAGGGCAAAGGACAGATCGCCACCACTGGTGGTGCTGTCGTTACCGGCCACGGTGCCGGACACCGCGTTGTCCTCGGTGGTGCTGTTGCTGTCATCGCCAGCCGTCAGGTCGTCCACCGACCCCACGGTGATGGTCACCGTTTGGGTGCTGCTCTCGCCACTGGCCGCATCGGTCACCGTGTAGGTAAACGTATCGGTACCGTGGTAGTTATCGTTCGGCGTGTAGGTGTAGGTGCCGTCGGCGTTCATGGTGACAGAGCCGTTGGCCGCGTCAGTTTCCAGGGCAAAGGACAGATCGCCACCACTGGTGGTGCTGTCGTTACCGGCCACGGTGCCGGACACCGCGTTGTCCTCGGTGGTGCTGTTGCTGTCATCGCCAGCCGTCAGGTCGTCCACCGACCCCACAGTAATGGTCACCGTCTGGGTGCTGCTCTCGCCACTGGCGGCGTCGGTCACCGTGTAGGTGAAGCTGTCGGTACCGTGGTAATTGTCGTTCGGGGTGTAGGTGTAGGTGCCGTCGGCGTTCATCACCACGCTGCCGTTGGCAGGATTACCCGCAATCGCAAAGGTCAGGCTACCGCCACTGGTGGTGCTGTCGTTGCCGGCCACGGTGCCGGACACCGCGTTGTCCTCGGTGGTGCTGTTGCTGTCGTCGCCGGCAGTCAGGTCGTCCACCGCACCCACGGTGATGGTCACCGTTTGGGTGCTGCTCTCGCCACTGGCCGCATCGGTCACCGTGTAGGTAAACGTATCGGTACCGTGGTAGTTATCGTTCGGCGTGTAGGTGTAGGTGCCGTCGGCGTTCATGGTGACAGAGCCGTTGGCCGCGTCAGTTTCCAGGGCAAAGGACAGATCGCCACCACTGGTGGTGCTGTCGTTACCGGCCACGGTGCCGGACACCGCGTTGTCCTCGGTGGTGCTGTTGCTGTCATCGCCAGCCGTCAGGTCGTCCACCGACCCCACAGTAATGGTCACCGTCTGGGTGCTGCTCTCGCCACTGGCGGCGTCGGTCACCGTGTAGGTGAAGCTGTCGGTACCGTGGTAATTGTCGTTCGGGGTGTAGGTGTAGGTGCCGTCGGCGTTCATCACCACGCTGCCGTTGGCAGGATTACCCGCAATCGCAAAGGTCAGGCTACCGCCACTGGTGGTGCTGTCGTTGCCGGCCACGGTGCCGGACACCGCGTTGTCCTCGGTGGTGCTGTTGCTGTCGTCGCCAGCAGTCAGGTCATCCACCGAGCCCACGGTGATGGTCACCGTCTGGGTGCTGCTCTCGCCACTGGCGGCGTCGGTCACCGTGTAGGTGAACGTATCGGTACCGTGGTAGTTGTCGTTCGGGGTGTAGGTGTAGGTGCCGTCGGCGTTCATCACCACGCTGCCATTGGCCGCGTCAGTTTCCAGGGCGAAGCTCAGATCGCCGCCGCTGGTGGTGCTGTCGTTGCCGGCTACAGAGCCGGAGACCGCGTTGTCCTCGGTGGTGCTGTTGCTGTCATCAGCCGCAGTCAGGTCATCCACCGAGCCCACGGTGATGGTCACCGTCTGGGTGCTGCTCTCGCCACTGGCGGCGTCGGTCACCGTGTAGGTGAACGTATCGGTGCCGTGGTAGTTGTCGTTCGGGGTGTAGGTGTAGGTGCCGTCGGCGTTCATCACCACGCTGCCGTTGGCCGCATCGGTCGCCAGGGCAAAGCTCAGATCGCCACCACTGGTGGTGCTGTCGTTGCCCGCCACGGTGCCGGAGACGGCGTTGTCTTCCTGAGTGCTGTTGCTGTCATCGCCGGCGGTCAGATCGTCCACCGAGCCCACGGTGATGGTCACCGTCTGGGTGCTGCTCTCACCACTGGCAGCGTCGGTCACCGTGTAGGTGAACGTATCGGTGCCGTGGTAGTTGGCGTTCGGGGTGTAGGTGTAGGTGCCGTCGGCCGCCATGGTGACGCTGCCGTTGGCAGGGTTACCCGCAATCGCAAAGGTCAGGCTACCGCCGCTGGTGGTGCTGTCGTTACCGGCCACAGTGCCGGACACCGCGGTATCTTCCTGAGTGCTGTTGCTGTCATCAGCCGCAGTCAGGTCATCCACCGAACCCACAGTAATGGTCACCGTCTGGGTGCTGCTCTCGCCACTGGCTGCGTCGGTCACCGTGTAGGTGAACGTATCGGTGCCGTGGTAGTTGGCGTTCGGGGTGTAGGTGTAGGTGCCGTCGGCGTTCATGGTGACAGAGCCGTTGGCCGCATCAGTCGCCAGAGCGAAGCTGAGATCGCCGCCGCTGGTGGTGTTGTCGTTGCCCGCCACAGAGCCGGACACCGCGGTATCTTCCTGAGTGGCGTTGCTGTCATCGCCCGCCGTCAGGTCGTCCACCGAGCCCACGGTGATGGTCACCGTCTGGGTGCTGCTCTCACCACTGGCGGCGTCGGTCACCGTGTAGGTGAAGCTGTCGGTACCGTGGTAGTTGGCGTTCGGCGTGTAGGTGTAGGTGCCATCGGCGTTCATCACCACGCTGCCATTGGCCGCGTCGGTCGCCAGGGCAAAGCTGAGATCGCCACCGCTGGTGGTGCTGTCGTTGCTGGCCACGGTGCCGGAGACCGCGTTGTCCTCGGTGGTACTGTTGCTGTCGTCGCCAGCCGTCAGGTCATCCACCGCACCCACAGTAATGGTCACGGTCTGGGTGCTGCTCTCACCACTGTCCGCATCGGTCACCGTGTAGGTGAACGTATCGGTGCCGTGGTAGTTGTCGTTCGGCGTATAGGTGTAGGTGCCATCGGCATTCATCACCACGCTGCCGTTGGCCGCGTCAGTCGCCAGGGCAAAGGACAGATCGCCGCCGCTGGTGGTGTTGTCGTTACCGGCCACAGTGCCGGAGACCGCGGTGTCTTCCTGAGTGGCGTTGCTGTCGTCGCCGGCAGTCAGGTCGTCCACCGAGCCCACGGTGATGGTCACCGTCTGGGTGCTGCTCTCACCACTGGCGGCGTCGGTCACCGTGTAGGTGAAGCTGTCGGTGCCGTGGTAGTTGGCGTTCGGGGTGTAGGTGTAGGTGCCATCGGCGTTCATCACCACGCTGCCGTTGGCAGGATTACCCGCAATCGCAAAGGTCAGGCTACCGCCACTGGTGGTGCTGTCGTTGCCGGCCACGGTGCCGGACACCGCGTTGTCCTCGGTGGTGCTGTTGCTGTCGTCGCCTGCAGTCAGGTCGTCCACCGAGCCCACGGTGATGGTCACCGTCTGGGTGCTGCTCTCGCCACTGGCGGCGTCGGTCACCGTGTAGGTGAAGCTGTCGGTGCCGTGGTAGTTGGCGTTCGGGGTGTAGGTGTAGGTGCCATCGGCGTTCATGGTGACAGAGCCGTTGGCCGCGTCAGTTTCCAGGGCGAAGCTCAGATCGCCGCCGCTGGTGGTGCTGTCGTTACCGACCACAGAGCCGGACACCGCGGTATCTTCCTGAGTGGCGTTGCTGTCATCGCCGGCGCTCAGATCGTCCACCGCACCCACGGTGATGGTCACCGTCTGGGTGCTGCTCTCACCACTGGCGGCGTCGGTCACCGTGTAGGTGAACGTATCGGTACCGTGGTAGTTGTCGTTCGGGGTGTAGGTGTAGGTGCCATCGGCATTCATCACCACGCTGCCGTTGGCAGGGTTACCCGCAATCGCAAAGGTCAGGCTACCACCGCTGGTGGTGCTGTCATTACCCGCCACAGTGCCACTAACGGCCGTGTCTTCCTGAGTAACGTTGCTGTCATCAGCCGCAGTCAGGTCATCCACCGCACCCACAGTAATGGTCACCGTCTGGGTGCTGCTCTCACCACTGTCCGCATCGGTCACCGTGTAGGTGAACGTATCGGTGCCGTGGTAGTTGTCGTTCGGCGTATAGGTGTAGGTGCCATCGGCATTCATGGTGACAGAGCCGTTGGCCGCATCAGTTTCCAGGGCGAAGCTCAGATCGCCGCCGCTGGTGGTACTGTCATTGCCCGCCACAGTGCCGGACACCGCGGTGTCTTCCTGAGTGCTGTTGCTGTCATCAGCCGCAGTCAGGTCATCCACCGACCCCACGGTAATGGTCACCGTCTGGGTGCTGCTCTCGCCACTGGCCGCATCGGTCACCGTGTAGGTGAAGCTGTCGGTACCGTGGTAATTAACGTTCGGCGTATAGGTGTAGGTACCGTCGGCGTTCATCACCACGCTGCCATTGGCCGCGTCGGTCGCCAGGGCGAAGCTCAGATCGCCGCCACTGGTGGTGCTGTCGTTGCCGGCGACGGTGCCAGACACCGCGTTGTCCTCGGTGGTGCTGTTGCTGTCGTCGCCAGCAGTCAGGTCATCCACCGAGCCCACGGTGATGGTCACCGTCTGGGTGCTGCTCTCACCACTGGCGGCGTCGGTCACCGTGTAGGTGAACGTATCGGTACCGTGGTAGTTATCGTTCGGGGTATAGGTGTAGGTGCCATCGGCGTTCATCACCACGCTGCCATTGGCCGCATCGGTGGCCAGGGCAAAGCTCAGTTCGCCGCCGCTGGTGGTGCTGTCATTACCCGCCACGGTGCCGGAGACCGCGTTGTCCTCAGTGGTGCTGTTGCTGTCGTCGCCGGCGCTCAGATCGTCCACCGCACCCACGGTGATGGTCACCGTCTGGGTGCTGCTCTCGCCACTGGCGGCGTCGGTCACCGTGTAGGTGAACGTATCGGTACCGTGGTAGTTGTCGTTCGGCGTGTAGGTGTAGGTGCCGTCGGCGTTCATGGTGACAGAGCCGTTGGCCGCGTCAGTTTCCAGGGCAAAGGACAGATCGCCACCACTGGTGGTGCTGTCGTTGCCCGCCACGGTGCCACTGACTGCGTTGTCTTCGGTGGTGCTGTTGCTGTCATCGCCGGCAGTCAGGTCGTCCACCGAGCCCACGGTGATGGTCACCGTCTGAGTGCTGCTCTCACCACTGGCGGCGTCGGTCACCGTGTAGGTAAACGTATCGGTACCGTGGTAGTTAGCATTCGGGGTGTAGGTGTAGGTGCCGTCGGCGTTCATGGTGACAGAGCCGTTGGCCGCGTCGGTTTCCAGAGCGAAGCTCAGATCGCCGCCGCTGGTGGTGCTGTCGTTGCCCGCCACGGTGCCGGAGACGGCGTTGTCCTCGGTGGTGCTGTTGCTGTCGTCGCCAGCCGTCAGGTCATCCACCGCACCCACGGTGATGGTCACCGTCTGGGTGCTGCTCTCGCCACTGGCCGCATCGGTCACCGTGTAGGTGAACGTATCGGTGCCGTGGTAGTTGGCGTTCGGGGTGTAGGTGTAGGTGCCGTCGGCGTTCATGGTGACGCTGCCGTTGACCGCGTCAGTCGCCAGGGCGAAGCTGAGATCGCCGCCACTGGTGGTGCTGTCGTTGCCGGCCACAGTGCCAGACACCGCGTTGTCCTCGGTGGTGCTGTTGCTGTCGTCGCCAGCCGTCAGGTCGTCCACCGAACCCACGGTGATGGTCACCGTTTGGGTGCTGCTCTCGCCACTGGCCGCATCGGTCACCGTGTAGGTAAACGTATCGGTACCGTGGTAGTTATCGTTCGGCGTGTAGGTGTAGGTGCCGTCGGCGTTCATGGTGACAGAGCCGTTGGCCGCGTCAGTTTCCAGGGCAAAGGACAGATCGCCACCACTGGTGGTGCTGTCGTTACCGGCCACGGTGCCGGACACCGCGTTGTCCTCGGTGGTGCTGTTGCTGTCATCGCCAGCCGTCAGGTCGTCCACCGACCCCACAGTAATGGTCACCGTCTGGGTGCTGCTCTCGCCACTGGCGGCGTCGGTCACCGTGTAGGTGAAGCTGTCGGTACCGTGGTAATTGTCGTTCGGGGTGTAGGTGTAGGTGCCGTCGGCGTTCATCACCACGCTGCCGTTGGCAGGATTACCCGCAATCGCAAAGGTCAGGCTACCGCCACTGGTGGTGCTGTCGTTGCCGGCCACGGTGCCGGACACCGCGTTGTCCTCGGTGGTGCTGTTGCTGTCGTCGCCGGCAGTCAGGTCGTCCACCGCACCCACGGTGATGGTCACCGTTTGGGTGCTGCTCTCGCCACTGGCCGCATCGGTCACCGTGTAGGTAAACGTATCGGTACCGTGGTAGTTATCGTTCGGCGTGTAGGTGTAGGTGCCGTCGGCGTTCATGGTGACAGAGCCGTTGGCCGCGTCAGTTTCCAGGGCAAAGGACAGATCGCCACCACTGGTGGTGCTGTCGTTACCGGCCACGGTGCCGGACACCGCGTTGTCCTCGGTGGTGCTGTTGCTGTCATCGCCAGCCGTCAGGTCGTCCACCGACCCCACAGTAATGGTCACCGTCTGGGTGCTGCTCTCGCCACTGGCGGCGTCGGTCACCGTGTAGGTGAAGCTGTCGGTACCGTGGTAATTGTCGTTCGGGGTGTAGGTGTAGGTGCCGTCGGCGTTCATCACCACGCTGCCGTTGGCAGGATTACCCGCAATCGCAAAGGTCAGGCTACCGCCACTGGTGGTGCTGTCGTTGCCGGCCACGGTGCCGGACACCGCGTTGTCCTCGGTGGTGCTGTTGCTGTCGTCGCCAGCAGTCAGGTCATCCACCGAGCCCACGGTGATGGTCACCGTCTGGGTGCTGCTCTCGCCACTGTCCGCATCGGTCACCGTGTAGGTGAACGTATCGGTACCGTGGTAGTTGTCGTTCGGCGTGTAGGTGTAGGTGCCGTCGGCGTTCATGGTGACGCTGCCGTTGGCAGGGTTACCCGCAATCGCAAAGGTCAGGCTACCGCCGCTGGTGGTGCTGTCGTTGCCGGCCACGGTGCCAGACACCGCGTTGTCCTCGGTGGTGCTGTTGCTGTCGTCGCCAGCAGTCAGGTCATCCACCGAGCCCACGGTGATGGTCACCGTCTGGGTGCTGCTCTCACCACTGGCGGCGTCGGTCACCGTGTAGGTGAACGTATCGGTACCGTGGTAGTTATCGTTCGGGGTATAGATGTAGGTGCCATCGGCGTTCATCACCACGCTGCCATTGGCCGCATCGGTGGCCAGGGCAAAGCTCAGTTCGCCGCCGCTGGTGGTGCTGTCATTACCCGCCACGGTGCCGGAGACCGCGTTGTCCTCAGTGGTGCTGTTGCTGTCGTCGCCGGCGCTCAGATCGTCCACCGAGCCCACGGTGATGGTCACCGTCTGGGTGCTGCTCTCGCCACTGGCGGCGTCGGTCACCGTGTAGGTGAACGTATCGGTACCGTGGTAGTTGTCGTTCGGCGTGTAGGTGTAGGTGCCGTCGGCGTTCATGGTGACGCTGCCGTTGGCAGGGTTACCCGCAATCGCAAAGGTCAGGCTACCACCACTGGTGGTGCTGTCGTTGCCCGCCACGGTGCCACTGACTGCGTTGTCTTCGGTGGTGCTGTTGCTGTCATCGCCGGCAGTCAGGTCGTCCACCGAGCCCACGGTGATGGTCACCGTCTGAGTGCTGCTCTCGCCACTGGCGGCGTCGGTCACCGTGTAGGTAAACGTATCGGTACCGTGGTAGTTAGCATTCGGGGTGTAGGTGTAGGTGCCGTCGGCGTTCATGGTGACAGAGCCGTTGGCCGCATCAGTTTCCAGAGCGAAGCTCAGATCGCCGCCGCTGGTGGTGCTGTCATTGCCGGCCACGGTGCCGGAGACGGCGTTGTCCTCGGTGGTGCTGTTGCTGTCGTCGCCAGCCGTCAGGTCATCCACCGCACCCACGGTGATGGTCACCGTCTGGGTGCTGCTCTCGCCACTGGCCGCATCGGTCACCGTGTAGGTGAACGTATCGGTGCCGTGGTAGTTGGCGTTCGGCGTGTAGGTGTAGGTGCCATCGGCGTTCATGGTGACAGAGCCGTTGGCCGCGTCGGTTTCCAGGGCGAAGCTCAGATCGCCGCCACTGGTGGTGGTGTCGTTGCCCGCCACGGTGCCGGACACCGCGGTGTCTTCCTGAGTGCTGTTGCTGTCATCAGCCGCAGTCAGGTCATCCACCGCACCCACGGTGATGGTCACCGTCTGGGTGCTGCTCTCGCCACTGGCGGCGTCGGTCACCGTGTAGGTGAACGTATCGGTGCCGTGGTAGTTGGCGTTCGGCGTGTAGGTGTAGGTGCCGTCGGCGTTCATCACCACGCTGCCATTGGCCGCATCGGTCGCCAAAGCAAAGGACAGATCGCCACCACTGATGGTGCTGTCGTTGCCGGCCACGGTGCCGGAGACGGCGTTGTCCTCGGTGGTGCTGTTGCTGTCGTCGCCAGCAGTCAGGTCATCCACCGAGCCCACGGTGACGGTCACCGTCTGGGTGCTGCTCTCACCACTGGCGGCATCGGTCACCGTGTAGGTGAACGTATCGGTGCCGTGGTAGTTGTCGTTCGGGGTGTAGGTGTAGGTACCGTCGGCGTTCATGGTGACAGAGCCGTTGGCCGCGTCGGTTTCCAGGGCGAAGGACAGATCGCCACCACTGGTGGTGCTGTCGTTGCCGGCCACGGTGCCGGAGACCGCGGTATCTTCCTGAGTGCTGTTGCTGTCATCAGCCGCAGTCAGGTCATCCACCGAACCCACAGTAATGGTCACCGTCTGGGTGCTGCTCTCGCCACTGTCCGCATCGGTCACCGTGTAGGTGAAGCTGTCGGTACCGTGGAAGTTATCGTTCGGCGTGTAGGTGTAGGTACCGTCGGCGTTCATCACCACCCTGCCGTTGGCCGCGTCAGTTTCCAGGGCAAAGGACAGATCGCCACCACTGGTGGTGCTGTCATTACCCGCCACGGTGCCGGACACCGCGTTGTCCTCGGTGGTGCTGTTGCTGTCGTCGCCAGCCGTCAGGTCATCCACCGAGCCCACGGTGATGGTCACCGTCTGGGTGCTGCTCTCGCCACTGGCGGCATCGGTCACCGTGTAGGTAAACGTATCGGTACCGTGGTAGTTGGCGTTCGGGGTGTAGGTGTAGGTGCCGTCGGCGTTCATCACCACGCTGCCGTTGGCCGCGTCGGTGGCCAGGGCGAAGCTCAGATCGCCGCCACTGGTGGTGCTGTCGTTGCCGGCCACAGAGCCGGACACCGCGTTGTCTTCCTGAGTGGCGTTGCTGTCATCAGCCGCAGTCAGGTCGTCCACCGACCCGACGGTGATGGTCACCGTCTGGGTGCTGCTCTCGCCACTGTCCGCATCGGTCACCGTGTAGGTGAACGTATCGGTGCCGTGGTAGTTGGCGTTCGGGGTGTAGGTGTAGGTGCCGTCGGCGTTCATCACCACGCTGCCATTGGCCGCATCGGTCGCCAGGGCAAAGGACAGGCTACCGCCGCTGGTGGTGCTGTCGTTACCCGCCACGGTGCCGGAGACGGCGTTGTCCTCGGTGGTGCTGTTGCTGTCATCGCCAGCCGTCAGGTCGTCCACCGAGCCCACGGTGATGGTCACCGTCTGGGTGCTGCTCTCACCACTGGCGGCGTCGGTCACCGTGTAGGTGAAGCTGTCGGTACCGTGGTAGTTATCGTTCGGCGTGTAGGTGTAAGTACCGTCGGCGTTCATGGTGACAGAGCCATTGGCCGCATCGGTGGCCAGGGCAAAGGACAGATCGCCGCCACTGGTGGTGCTGTCGTTGCCAGCCACAGTGCCGGACACCGCGGTATCTTCCTGAGTGCTGTTGCTGTCATCGCCAGCGGTCAGGTCGTCCACCGCCCCCACAGTGATGGTCACCGTCTGGGTGCTGCTCTCGCCACTGGCGGCGTCGGTCACCGTGTAGGTGAAGCTGTCGGTGCCGTGGTAGTTGGAGTTCGGGGTGTAGGTGTAGGTGCCATCGGCGTTCATCACCACGCTGCCATTGGCCGCATCGGTGGCCAGGGCGAAGCTGAGATCGCCGCCACTGGTGGTGCTGTCGTTGCCCGCCACAGAGCCGGACACCGCGGTGTCTTCCTGAGTGGCGTTGCTGTCATCGCCGGCGGTCAGGTCGGTGACGGCACCCACATCGATGGTCACCGTGGCGGTGTCAAAGCCGCCATTGCCATCGCTGATGGTGTACTCAAAGGTTGCCTGGCCAGTGAAGTTGGCGTCTGGGGTAAAGGTGACGGTCCCATCCGCATTCAGAACGACAGTACCATTGGTGGCATTGCCCACGGCGGAGATAACCAGGCTGTCGCCATCCAGATCCGTGTCATTGGGATCAACAAGATCGGTCAGTCCCAGGGTAACCGGCGTATCCTCCTGAGTGGAGGCCGAATCGTCAGCGGCAACAGGGGCATCGTTTGCTGCAGCAACATCGACAATCACGGTGGCCGTATCAGTGCCGCCATTGCCGTCACTGACGGTGTACTCGAAGCTGGCCTGGCCATTGAAGTTGGCGTCTGGGGTAAAGGTGATGGTGCCATCGGCATTCAGGGTCACTGTGCCATTGGTCGCATTGGACACGCCGGTGATCACCAGGGTATCGCCGTCCAGATCGGTGTCATTGGGGTTGACGATGTCCGCCACTCCAAGAGTCAGCGGCGTATCCTCAACGGCACCCAGGTTGTCATCTTGCGCATCAGGCGCGTCATTGACCGGGGTAACAGTAACGTCGACGGAAGTTGTTGTGGTGTTGCCTGCCGCATCAACCACATCGTAAATCAGCTCAAATTCACCATTGGTGTTGTCAGCCGGCACAAAGGTCCAGGTTCCATCACCATTATCAATCAGGGTTCCGGCAGAGGGGTCAGCCAATCGAATGGAGCTCACAGACAGCTCATCACCCTCGGGATCGGTGATATGGCCGAGCAGTTGCTCACTGGTGATCTGAATGCTGGTGTCTTCAGGCGTAATCAGAGTCGGGGCTGAAGCGCTCTGAACGACCGGCGCTTGGTTGCTGGTAATGTCTTCTGGGACATCGGTCACCACAGGCGAAGCCGCGGGAGCCACGGTGTCATAACCACTGGTGGCAATGACCTCCTCGGCTTGGCGCTCTATGGAAGCCACCTGAGACGATCCGGAGCTCTGTGGCTCGGTGGCAGGCGTGCCACCCGCCGCGGCCGCTTCAAACGCCTTGGTGGGGTCGACCCCTGCCAAAATGCTCTCCTGCAAAGCAGCAATATCATCTTCAGCCGAGGCAACGGGTTCGGGGCTTTGCTCCTTCACTTCGGTCAACTGCGCCTGCAGTTCCAAGAAGGAAAACTCGCCAGGTTCAACAAAGAGGGGAAGTTTATCGGGATCCTGCAAAATCACTTCCTGACCATCCGGCACCAGGAGGGTGTCGGTTTCAAGAAGAAGGTCTCCGGCTTTCGCTTCGCGGCGAGTGCCATCTTCAGACAAGATCCAGGCACCCTTAGCGGATGCCGCGATAACTAAGCTAATAGCCATACTATTCCCCGATGATTCCTTGCTGTTTGTGACTTCCTACAAACGTTCCATGTCTGTGCACGCAGACCGACTTTAGTCAAAGTCTCTGCCAAAGCTATCAAGGGCAAAAGCTCTATATGGCAAGCGCCAAATTTAGCGCTCGAAAAAGAGCTTATGACTTAAGCATAGCAGCAGACTGTTCAGTTCTCTTCAAGGCCCCAGAGTAGGGTCGTTCGGCAATCTTGTGGCCGGAAGATGAGACTCACCAAACCCCTGAAATGAATTCGCTGGCGAATCCAGTTGAGATACGAATGTAGGTTAAGCAAGATTATCAATCTGGGGTGTCAAAAACAAGGCAACGTCAACAATCTGACCATGATTCAGGATGTTCCGAAAACGTTCGATACATTTTCAAGTCTCATCCGACCTCAGCAGGATAAAATCATTGACAAGAGCCAGACCTCTAGAGTAATCACTCGCGCATTGACGGTTGTTTTCAGCATAAACAACTTAAGAATTACTACCCTCCGCCATCAAGAGACTCTCAACCTGCTTTACAGCCACTAATTTGTGGTATCACTATCGCCTCAAACCTGTGTGCATGGATACAGTCCCCGCCACCTTTTTAGCTCAAAAATTCACCAAACCTAAGTTTCGCAGAGTATTAAACTCTCACTCGTCTTATTTTATTCGGCGGCTTTTACCAGCTCTATTTTTATTATTTTCACTGCAAGACACCGGATAAGATGCATATTTCAACCAACATTAACCCTCTGCCCCTAAATGGCGACTGAAGGCGCCACTACTGCCAAACGGCACCAATACACACTACGTCCCCCTCCATATTTAGTTCACTGTTTTTAAGCTCTTTTCTTGCAGATGGCCCAAGCTGAACTAGCTTTCTTGTAGACCCACACTCAAGGAGGAGTCCTGATGGCTTCAAAAGCGCCTATTCTCTTGGCAACACTGCTGATCACTTCAATGGCCGCTCTGGCGTCCGGGGGCGGTGCCGTGCTGTCCGATCCGGGTGCCGCAAAAGGCGAGCACTTCCACCCCAAGGGCAAGCACCCCTCCAGTTACACCCTCGCCATACGTGAGGAGCAGTTGACAGCCCTGCCCTTCAAAGATGAGCGAGACTTTGAAGAAGCCAAGCGTGGCTTTATAGCCGCCCCGGAGTATCAACAGATCATGGCGGAAGCGGGACATGTGGCCTGGGACATGGGCAGCTATCAGTGGTTGCTGCAAGACAAGGAGTTCGAAAGCATCCACCCCTCCCTTCAGCGCCAGGCGATACTGAATATGGCCTATGGTCTGTTTGAGGTACTCCCGGGAAAGATCTATCAGGTAAGGGGGTTCGACCTGGCCAACATCACCTTCATCAAAGGCGACACCGGCTGGATCATCTTTGACCCACTGACCGCCAAGGAAACCGCCTCCGCAGCCCTCAAGTTCGTGAACGAGCAGTTGGGTGAGCGGCCGGTCAAAGCGGTGATCTTCTCCCACTCACACGCCGACCACTTCGGTGGTGTTCGTGGCGTTGTCGATGAGCAGGATGTGCTCAGTGGTAAGGTCAAGCTCATTGCCCCGGTCGGCTTTATGGAAAACGCCGTCTCTGAGAACGTTTACGCCGGCAACGCCATGAACCGCAGGCTGTTCTTCCAGTATGGCGTGCTGCTTCCCCGCAGTCCCTTTGGTCACGTGGACCAGTCCATCGGCAAAAACACCGCCGCGGGTAATCTGGGGCTGATCGCACCCAACACCATCATTACCAAGGATTTTGAAACCCTGACCATCGATGGCATCACCATGGAGTTTCAAAATACGCCAGGCACCGAGGCGCCGGCGGAGATGAACACCTACTTCCCGGATCTCAAAGCATTCTGGGCAGCAGAAAACATCACAGGTACGGTACACAACATCTACACCCTACGTGGCGCCCTGGTTCGCGACGCGCTGGAGTGGTCGAAACAGATCAACATCGCTCTCTACCGCTATGGGATGAAGGCGGATGTGATGTTCGCCTCTCACAGTTGGCCTCGCTGGGGCAACGAACGCATCCAGGAGGTGATGCGGGCGCAGCGGGACATCTACGCCAACCTCAACAATGAAGTGCTGCACCTGGCCAACTCCGGGGTGACCATCAACGAAGTTCACAACGAATACCGGCCACCGAAGAACCTGAGAGACCAGTGGGCCGCCCACAGTTATCACGGCTCCGAAGCCCACAACAGCCGCGCGGTACTCAATCGCTATCTGGGTTATTGGGATGGTAACCCGGCCACCCTGATCCCCCTCTCCCCCAAAGAATCCGCGCCTCTTTTCGTGGAGATGATGGGCGGCTCTGACAAGATTCTTGCCAAAGGCCAGGCACTGTTCACCAAAGGTAAATACAAGCTGGCCCAGGAGATCCTCAACAAACTGGTCTATGCGGAGCCAGACAATCAACAGGCCAAAGACCTGCTCGCCGACGTGTTTGAGCAGATCGGTTACCAGCAGGAGAGCCCCAGTGTGCGAAACAGCTTCCTGGCTGCCGCCTATGAGCTGCGCTCCGGCATTCCTGAGGGCAACTCACCGAAGACCGGCGGAGCGGATACCATCAAGGCGATGGCCACCGAGCTATGGCTGGACTTTCTTGGTATTCGCCTGGACAGCGCCAAGGCCGGCGAGCAGGAGTTTGTCATCAACCTGGTGCTGCCCGACATCAACGAGGAGTTTGTGGTGGAATTGAGTAACGCCACCCTGACCAACATCAAAGGGGTTCAGGCCAACAATCCGGACCTGACACTGACCATCAACCGCAGCGATCTGGAGCCGGTCATGATGGGCACAGCCTCTTTCGACGACCAGGTAACCGCAGGCAAAGTGAAGCATCAGGGCAACCTGGACCACTTTCGCAGCCTGCAGTCGATGTTGGTCAACTTCAATCCTGCCTTCGAACTGATGCCCGGCACCGCCCGCAAGCCCGCAGACACTGGCAAGGTGACGCTGGCTCAGCCCCCCTCCGGCAGCAGCAGCGGCATGTAGGACACAAAAAAGAAGGGGGCCAATCGGCCCCCTTACTCAGTCTGTTGCACCAGGGCCTAGTTGGCCTGTGTCTCCTGCTCCGCCTCTTCCATCAATTGCTCAGCAATCTGACGCATCTCCATGATGGAGTAGCGATGCTCGACGAACTCATAGACGTTGGTGGCCAGTGACAGCTTGAACAGGTTCAGAGCCCGCCTTGGCTGACCGTCCATCCTGGCCTGCTTGCCCATATAGAAGTAAGCTTCACACAGACGCTCTGCCAGTTGCTTCTGATGGCTCAGGTCCTGCCTGGCCGCAGCCAGAAGCTGACCTTCGTCCAGTTCACCCAGGTAGTAGGCAACCAGGGCAGCGCCCCAGCCATCCTGAATGCCCTGACTGCGGGCCTTTAGGCCTACCAGTGCCTGCTCAGAGTTGCCCTGGCGCTCAGCCAGATAGAGCCACAGGGCACGGTAGGCGTCGCCGGTGTCCCGGTTGTAGAACTCCTCCAGATCAGACATCGCCAGCTGCGGCCGGCTGCCGTAGTAGAGGGCAATACCGCGATTGAGAAAGGCAAAATCATACTCGGGGTCGAGCTCCAGCACCGCGTCGAAGGCTTC
This sequence comes from Ferrimonas sp. YFM, assembly GCF_030296015.1. Classification (NCBI taxonomy): domain Bacteria; kingdom Pseudomonadati; phylum Pseudomonadota; class Gammaproteobacteria; order Alteromonadales; family Ferrimonadaceae; genus Ferrimonas; species Ferrimonas sp. YFM. The sequence goes on along the minus strand of NZ_AP027368.1, from coordinate 991,856 downwards.
ATAAGCCTGATCAAACTCCATTGCCTGGGTCAGGTAGATCCCCATGAAGTTGTAGGCATCGGGCAGGTCCGGGCGCAGCTTCAGGGCGCGGGAGAAATCGATGCGTGCCAGGGTGCGCAGGCCAACACTGTCATACAGCACACCACGGTCATAGAGGAACCGGGCACGCTGCTCCTCGGACAGCTCGGCGGTGATCAGCACTTCGCTGATCTTGGCCAGAGCCAGCTCCAGGTTGGCATCTGGCTGCAACGGCGTCACCAGCATCATCTGGCCACCGCCCTGCTCCTTGGGTGCCTCTGGGGTTGCGGCGCAACCGGTCAAACCGAGGCAGAGGACCCCCAGGGCCAGCCAGTATTGTCTTAATCTCATAGAACCATCCTTTTGCCGCCGCTAAAGCAGCGGCGTGCCATGTATGCTCTCATTGTAGAGGGGGACCATGGCAAACGCATTAACTATTTGTACAACGTCAAAAAACTAAGGAGTTAGAGGCGCAATAGTCCCCGGGGTTCCCCAAGTATCCATCGGAATTTCACCGCACCGGAAAAAGAAAAGGGAGCCCCAAGGCTCCCTTTTGCTAAGGATGAAAACCGGACTTATTCGCCCTTGGCTTCACCTTCGATGGCGTCTTTGATGGAAAGACGGATGCGGCCCTGACGGTCCACTTCCACAACTTTCACTTTCACTTCCTGGCCAATGGACAGGTGGTCAGCCACGTTGTTTACGCGCTCGGCGGTGATCTGGGAGATGTGAACCAGACCATCTTTGCCAGGCAGGATGTTCACGAAGGCACCGAAGTCTACGATGCGAACAACCTTACCTTCGTAGATGCGACCCTCTTCCACGTCGGCGGTGATCGCTTCGATGCGACGAACCGCTTCGGCAGAAGCCGCGCCATCGCTGGAGGCGATCTTCACGGTACCGTCGTCTTCGATCTCGATGGTGGTACCGGTCTCTTCGGTCAGAGCACGGATGTTCACGCCGCCCTTACCGATCACGTCGCGGATCTTGTCAGGGTGGATCTTGATGGTGGTGATGCGAGGTGCATGCTCGGACAGCTCTTCACGGGCGGAAGGCAGGCTCTCATCCATCACGTTCAGGATGTGAATACGGGCCTCGTAGGCCTGCTTCAGGGCAACCTGCATGATCTCCTGGGTAATACCGGCGATCTTGATGTCCATCTGCAGGGCGGTAATACCGTCACGGCTACCGGCAACCTTGAAGTCCATGTCACCCAGGTGGTCTTCGTCACCCAGGATGTCAGACAGAACCACGTAGTTGTCGCCTTCCTTCACCAGACCCATGGCGATACCGGCTACGGAGGCCTTAATTGGCACACCGGCGTCCATCAGGGCCAGAGAGGTACCACATACGGAAGCCATTGAGGAGGAACCGTTGGACTCGGTGATCTCACTTACCACACGGATGGAGTATGGGAACTCTTCAGCAGAGGGCATAACCGCCATCACACCGCGCTTGGCCAGCTTACCGTGGCCGATTTCGCGGCGCTTGGGAGAACCGATCATGCCGGTTTCGCCCACACAGTAGGGAGGGAAGTTGTAGTGCAGCATGAAGCGATCGGTGCGAACACCGGTCAGCTCATCGATCATCTGAGCGTCACGCTCGGTACCCAGGGTAGCGGCAACCAGGGCCTGAGTCTCACCACGGGTGAACAGGGCAGAACCGTGAGTACGGGGCAGAACACCTGGAGCCACGGACAGGGCGCGGATCATCTTGGTGTTACGACCATCGATACGTGGCTCGCCGGCCAGAACGCGGCCACGAACCACGGTCTTTTCCAGGCTACCCAGAACGTCGGAGATCTCCTGACCATCCAGCTCTTCGTTTTCGGCCAGCAGCGCTTCTTTGGCTTTGGCTTTAACGGCGTCGACGGCGTCCTTACGCTCCATCTTGTCGGTGATGCGGTAGGCATCGCCCATGTCGGCCTCGGCCAGCTCGGCCACCTTGGCGATCAGGGCTTCGTTCTTCTCAGGGGCAGTCCAGTCCCAGGTAGGCTTGCCAGCTTCGGCCTTCAGTTCGTTGATGGCAGCGATCACTTTCTGCTGCTCCTGGTGACCGAATACCACGGCACCCAGCATCACGGACTCGGACAGCATAGCCGCTTCGGACTCTACCATCAGTACCGCGTCGGCAGTACCGGCAACCACCAGGTCCAGATCGCTCTCTTCCAGCTCGGTGATGGAGGGGTTCAGCAGGTAGTCGCCATCTTTGTAACCTACGCGGGCACAACCGATGGGGCCGGCGAAGGGGATACCGGACAGGGCCAGGGCGGCGGATGCACCAATCATGGCAACCACGTCAGGCTGGATCTCAGGATCAACAGACACTACGGTGGCAACAACCTGAACCTCGTTCTTGAACCCTTTGGGGAACAGAGGACGAATAGGACGGTCGATCAGGCGAGCAGTCAGAGTCTCACCTTCGGAAGGACGACCTTCACGCTTGAAGAAACCGCCTGGAATCTTGCCCGCTGCGTAAGTTTTCTCCTGGTAGTTCACCGTCAGAGGGAAGAAGTCGCGACCGGGATCGGCCTGCTTTTTACCAACAACGGTAACCAGCACGGTGGTATCACCCATGCTTGCCAGTACGGCGGCGTCAGCCTGACGAGCGATGACACCGGTCTCCAGAGTGACCGTGTGACGGCCATACTCAAAACTCTTAATGACGGGATTCACGTTATGTGTTCCTTAGCAGTATTTTTAACCTTAAATTTCGCGGATTAGTATACTGCAATGCTGGGGGAATGACAGGCGTCAAGGGGGAAAAGGTGGAAAAATCGCTCACCTATACCAATTGCACTAAATATCTGGCCATTCAGCTGAAATTTAACGGGCTTTAGGCAAGGCAGGCAAACGAAGCTCTAGTGGCTCTAAAGTAAGATTGCGTAACACAGCATAAAGCCCGCCAAAATCAGCCCGGAGGGAACGTCTCACTGCCACTGACTCGTTGTTGTACCCACTTGAAAGAGGCCCAGTAACCAAATACAAAAAAGGGGACCCCAAAGGGTCCCCTCTCTTTCGGAATGCATCTATTAGCGACGCAGGCCCAGCTTGGCGATCAGCTCAGCGTAGGAGGTGTGGTTCTTACGCTTCAGGTAGTCCAGCAGCTTACGACGCTGGGAAACCATGCGCAGCAGACCACGACGGCTGTGGTGATCGTGGATGTGCTTCTTGAAGTGACCTTGCAGATGGTTGATCTGGTGGGTCAGCAGAGCTACCTGAACCTCAGGAGAACCGGAATCGTTCTCGCCGCGGCCAAACTCAGCCAGAATCTTTGCTTTCGCTTCAGTGCTTAGTGACATAATAATCTCCGAATTTACAAATAGGCTGGGCCGATCACTAATTCAGCTCCAGCAGGACGGGGTATTCTAGCGGCTGTGTCCCCTGGACTCAACCCTGGCTGACGTTAATCAGCCTCTTTGGTGCCACCAGGCCGTCTGCGTCGATTTCACCGACACCGACAAACACCCGCTGGCTGCCCACGGTCAGGCGTACCGCACCCTCTTTGGGCGCCTTGGGAACCTGAACAGGCTGGCCCTGCATGATGTAGCTGGCCACCACCTCGTTCATGTTCACCTCAGGCAGAGTCATCACCGCAGTGTCCATCGGCAGCAGCAGGGGATCCAGCAGCTCTTTGGGCTTACGGCCCTGGTCCAGGGCCTGTTGCAGCAGGTTTTCCAGCTGTTCCAGGTTGACCATGCGCTCATAGGGGTAACCGGCCACCTGGGTACGACGCAGCACGGTAACGTGCGCTCCGCAGCCCAGCAGCTCGCCCATGTCGTCGACAATGGTGCGGATGTAAGTGCCCTTGGACACGTGCAGTTCCATCTCCACTTCATCGCCTTCGAATCGGATCAGCTCCGCTTCGTAGACGTTGATGGGGCGGGCCTCACGGGGCACCTCGATGCCCTGGCGGGCATACTTGTACAGGGGCTCACCCTGATACTTCAGGGCGGAGTACATGCTGGGGATCTGCATCGACTCACCACGGAAGTGGTCAATGGCCTTGTTGATCTCTCCCAGGCTGATGTTCACCGGGCGCTCCTCAACCACTTCACCATCGGCGTCCGAGGTGGTGGTGCGGACACCCAGCTTGGCAACAACGCGATAGCGCTTATCCGCCTCCAGCAGGTACTGGGAAAACTTGGTGGCTTCACCAAAGCACAGAGGCAGCATCCCGGTCGCCAAAGGGTCCAGGGCACCGGTGTGCCCCGCCTTGGCGGCGTTGTAGATGCGTTTTACCCTCTGCAGGGCATCGTTAGAGGTGATGCCCGCCGGCTTGTCCAGCAGGACAATGCCGTCAACCAATCGGCCGCGAAAACGACGTCTGGCCATTACTTCTGATCCTCATCTGACTCTTGAGTGCCGTGCTTTTCGGCCTTAGCCTCATCCTCGGCAACCGCCTTGTTCACCGCATTGGTCATGCGGATCCCCTCCACCAACGACTTGTCGTAGGTGAAGCGCAGTTCGGGAATGGCGCGCATATTGCGCAGGCTGGAGGCCAGCAGTGAGCGGATGTAGGGCGCCAGCTCAAGCAGCGCGTCCATCTGGCTCTTAACCTGCTCTGGCTCGTCGTCCAGAAAGGTCACAAACACCTTGGCATAGTTGAGATCCCGGGACACCTCAACGTCGTTGATGGTGGTCATCCCCAGGCGGGGATCCCGGATCTCGCGCATCAGAATCATCGCCAGCTCACGCTGGATCTGCTCATTGACACGCCGGGTTCGACTGAATTCTCTCGCCATAACACCTAAATCCGGGGAGGGTTTCCCCTCCCCTACTCAATTGCTTACAGGGTACGCTTCACTTCGACGGTTTCGAAGACTTCGATCTGGTCGCCGACTCTCACGTCATTGTAGTTCTTCACGCCGATACCACACTCCATGCCGTTACGCACTTCGGCAACGTCGTCCTTGAAGCGACGCAGGGACTCCAGCTCGCCTTCGTAGATAACCACGTTTTCACGAAGTACACGGATGGGGGCGGAGCGCTTAACGATACCCTCGGTAACCATACAGCCGGCAACCGCACCAATCTTGGGCGACTTGAACACGTCACGCACTTCAGCCAGACCGATGATCTCCTGCTTGAACTCAGGGGCCAGCATACCGCTCATGGCCGCCTTCACCTCATCGATGAGGTCGTAGATCACGCTGTAGTAGCGCAGATCCAGGTTCTCGTTCTCGACGGTGCGACGGGCAACGGCATCGGCACGGACGTTGAAGCCCACCATGATGGCGTTGGACGCCGCCGCCAGAGAGGCGTCGGTCTCGGTGATACCACCCACGCCACGACCGATGATGTTCACCTTCACCTCGTCGGTGGACAGCTTCATCAGGGAGTCGGCAATGGCTTCCAGGGAGCCCTGTACGTCGGCCTTCAGGACCACGTTCAGTTCGGACACATCCCCTTCCTGCATGTTGGCAAACATGTTCTCCAGTTTCGCCTTCTGCTGACGGGCCAGTTTCACCTCGCGGAACTTACCCTGACGGTGCAGGGCCACTTCACGGGCTTTCTTCTCGTCACGAACTACGGTGGCTTCATCACCGGCAGCAGGAACCCCGGACAGACCCAGGATCTCTACAGGGATGGAAGGACCGGCAGACTTGATCTCTTTACCGTTCTCATCGCGCATGGCACGAACACGGCCATACTCCAGACCACAGAGAACGATGTCGCCCTGGTTCAGAGTACCTTCCTGTACCAAAACGGAGGCGATAGGACCGCGGCCCTTATCCAGGCGGGACTCGATCACCACGCCGCGAGCCATGCCCTCTTTGCGTGCGGTCAGTTCCAGTACTTCGGACTGCAGCAGGATGCCTTCCAGCAGCTCGTCGATGCCCATGCCGGACTTGGCGGAGACGTGAACAAACATGTGCTCACCACCCCAGTCCTCAGGGATCACGTCGTGCTGAGACAGCTCGTTCTTAACGCGATCCGGATCGGCGGACTCTTTATCCATCTTGTTCACGGCAATCACCAGGGGCACACCGGCCGCCTTGGAGTGCTGAATCGCTTCGATGGTCTGAGGCATCACGCCGTCGTCGGCTGCTACCACCAGAACTACCAGGTCGGTCGCCTGGGCACCACGGGCACGCATGGAGGTAAAGGCTGCGTGGCCAGGAGTATCCAGGAAGGTGATCATGCCGTTGCCGGTTTCTACGTGGTAGGCACCGATGTGCTGGGTAATACCACCGGCCTCACCATCGGCCACCTTGGCGCGACGGATGTAATCCAGCAGAGAGGTCTTACCGTGGTCAACGTGGCCCATGATGGTTACAACGGGTGCACGTGGCACAGACTCAGCACCGGTGTCGCGATCGGACAGTACGGAATCTTCCAGCTCGTTTTCGTTACGCAGAATCACCTTGTGACCCATCTCTTCACACACCAGAACGGCGGTTTCCTGATCGATCACCTGGTTGATGGTCGCCATGGCGCCCATCTTCATCATCACCTTGATCACTTCGGTGGCCTTCACGGCCATCTTGTTGGCCAGTTCACCTACGGTGATGGTTTCACCCACTTCAACGTCGCGAGTTACCTTTTCAACAGGCTTCTGGAAGCCGTGCTGGTTGGCAGCAGGCTTGCCACGGCCACGGCCGCGACCACGCTGAGGACCGCGAGCGACACGGTCGTCGGCAGGCTTTTTCTTCTTGCGACGACGGCCGCGCTCGGCCTGGGCGTCGGAAGCGTCTTCTGCTGCACGGGCAGCGGTAGAGGTGGTCACGTGGTAATCCGCTTGCTCGCGGGCCTTACGCTCCTTCTCTTCCTGTTCCCAGCGCTTGGCGTTCTCTTCCGCCAGACGCTTGGCCTCTTCGGCCTTGGCTTTGGCTTCCTCTTCCGCCTTACGAGCGGCTTCGGCTTCCTGGGCTGCCTTCAGTTTCTCCGCTTCCTGACGGGCGGTATCATCTTGGGCCTTATCTTTCGCCATCAACTTCTCTTGCTCCTCGCGCTTGGCTTTCTCTGCTGCCTGTCGCTTGGCCTTATCCTCGGCGTCACGTTTGGCTTTCTCTTGTGCTTCGCGCTTGGCTATCTCTTCGGCTTCACGTTTGGCCCGCTCCTCCGCCTCTCGGCGCGCCGCTTCTTCTGCGGCCTTACGGGCTTCCTCTTCCTGACGTTGCTGCTCTTCAATCGCGCTGCGCTTCACATAGGTGCGCTTCTTGCGCACCTCAACCTGTACGTCCTTTGATTTGCCTCCGCCGGCGTTCACGCTCAGAGTAGAGCGCTTCTTGCGTTGCAGAGTCATGCGGGTAGGCTCCGTGCCGCCCCCGTGCTGGCCGGACAGGTGGCTCAGCAGGGTCTCTTTCTCCTGTTGAGTAACGCTGTCGCTAGCACCTTTCTTAATGCCGGCTTCGGCAAACTGGGCAACCAAACGATCAACCGGCTTACCTACTTCTTTGGCGAGTTGTTCTACTGTCAAATCTGCCATATTTCTTGAATCCTCCGTTGATCGACTCAGGCCTCGTCACTGAACCAGCAAATGTTGCGGGCGGCCATAATCAGTTCGCCGGCCTTTTCTTCGGTCAGCTCTTCAATTTCACTCAGGTCATCGATGCCTTGCTCGGCCAGATCTTCCAGGGTAATAACACCCTTGGAAGCCAGCACGTAGGCCAGGTGACGATCCAGGCCCTCCAGACCCAGCAGGTCTTCAGCAGGCTCGGCACCGTCCAGGGCTTCTTCGCTGGCCAGGGCCTTGGTGGTCAGGGCGGCTTTGGCGCGCTCTCGCAGCTCCTCAACCATCTCCTCCTCCAGGCCTTCGATCTCCAGCAGCTCCTGAATTGGCACGTAGGCGATCTCTTCCAGGCTGGTGAAGCCCTCATCAACCAGGACTTCGGCGAACTCGTCGTCGATGTCCAGGCCGTCTACAAACAGGGTGATCAGACGATCAGACTCTTCCTGGTGCTTGGTGGCCATGTCATCGGTGGTCATCACGTTCAGTTCCCACTCGGTCAACTGAGACGCCAGACGTACGTTCTGACCGTTACGACCAATGGCCTGGGCCAGGCTGTCAGGCTCTACGGCAACGTCCATGGAGTGAGCGTCTTCGTCCACCACAATGGAGCCGACATCCGCAGGCGCCATCGCCTTGATCACGTACTGAGCCACGTTGTCGTCCCACAGGACGATGTCGATACGTTCACCACCCAGCTCACCGGATACCGCCTGAACTCGGGCACCACGCATGCCCACACAGGCACCGACGGGGTCGATACGCTTATCGTTGCTCTTCACGGCGATCTTGGCTCGGGAGCCTGGATCACGGGCGGCGCCCATAATCTCAATCATCTCCTCGCCAATCTCCGGCACCTCGATGCGGAACAGTTCGATCAGCATCTCTGGCTTGGTGCGGCTCAGGAACAGCTGGGCACCACGGGACTCGGGGCGCACAGAGAACAGCAGAGCACGAACGCGGTCGCCGGGGCGGAAGTTTTCGCGGGGCAGCATCTCTTCGCGATACAGGATCGCGTCGGCGTTGTTGCCCAGGTCCAGGATGACGGAGTCGCGGTTCACCTTCTTCACCACGCCGGTCACCAGCTGTCCCTCTTTATCGCGGAACTGCTCGATGATCAGGCCACGCTCGGCTTCGCGTACCTTCTGCACGATTACCTGCTTGGCGGTCTGGGTGGTGATGCGGTCGAACTTCACAGACTCGATCTGTTCTTCCACGTAGTCACCGGCTTCGATGCTCTCATCTTCGTACATGGCGCGCGCCGCGGACAGGGAGATCTCCTTGGTAGGCTCCTCCATCTCCGCGTCGTCTTCCACTACCAGCCAGCGGCGGAAGGTGTCGAACTCACCGGTTTTCTGATCGATCTCGACGCGAACCTCGATCTCAATCTCATACTTTTTCTTAGTGGCAGTCGCCAGGGCCGTTTCCAGGGCCTCGAAAATCTTCTCACGCGGCAGTGCTTTTTCGTTAGATACCGCTTCGGCGACTAATAAAATCTCTTTGCTCATGGGTCAGCCTCGTTTCACCCTGAAACTCTCAGAATTTAGCTACCAGGTGGGCTTGCCGCACGTTAGCTAAAGCCACTTCCTGATCCTTACCTTGCACTGACAGGGTGATCATTTCGCCTTCTACAGACTTGATCTCGCCCTTCAGCTTGCGTTTACCCTCCATCGGCATGTTGAGCAGGACATTCACCTCCTCGCCGATGAAGCGTTGATAATGGGCCGGCGTAAACAGAGGACGCTCGATGCCGGGAGAAGAAACCTCCAGGTTGTACTCGGTGCTGATGGGGTCTTCCACATCCAGCACCGCGCCTACCTGGCGGCTCACCTCGGCACAGTCATCCACTGTGATGCCGTTTTCGTGGTCGATAAACACCCTAAGAGTGGAGTGCGAACCGGCACGAACATACTGAATACCAACCAGCTCGTAGCCCAGGGCCACCACCGGTTCTTGCAACATATCGGTTAAGCGTTGCTCTAACGTAGCCATTGCGCCTCCCCCTACAAACGAAAAAAGGGCCTAAAGCCCTGTTATCAAAGTGACAATTACGATAAACACAATCAGATGGCCTGTTCTCTACAGCCCCATGTGATTGCGCTATCGTCTCCATCACAGTGGTTCAGATAACAAAAAGCCCCGAGCAAAACGGGGCTTAAAGTGCGCTGGACCCTGTTTAGGATGACTTGGGTCATCGAACCATTCCAGGGGAACAGCTCACCGCCTCCGTCGCGGCCTTCTCGGTAGTACAACATCACCTTGCGGTGATTACGGAGATCTGCGGTCTGCCCTCAGCACCGGACAACAACCGCGAGATTACCCTCAACAGTTTAGTCCATCGCTGCCCCTCGGGAGGGGGGTCAAACCAGCGGCCTAGATTATACTGATGCAGCCTTGACCACGCAAGGGCATCACCAAGCCACAAAAAAGAAAAAAGGCCGATTTTTCAATCGACCTTTTTCGGTATGGTGCCGAGAGCGGGACTTGAACCCGCACGTCCATAGGACACTACCCCCTCAAGATAGCGTGTCTACCAATTCCACCACCTCGGCGTATTCTGTTACTGCGGCAGGTTGTCCTGTACAGGCTGCTCCACTTCGATGGTTTCGAAGTCGCTGGTCACCTTGCCCTTATGAGAGGACATGTTACCCAGAACCAGGCTCAGTACAAAGAACAGTACGGCGCAGATTGCGGTGGCTCGGGTCAGGAAGTTACCTGAACCTGTGGACCCGAACAGGGTACCGCTGGCACCGGCGCCAAAGGAGGCACCCATGTCTGCACCTTTACCTTGCTGAATCAGCACCAGGCCGATAATGGCCGCGGCGACCAGCAGGTAAGCTACCATCAAAACCGTAAAAAGCATATCGCTTATTCCGCGTTCATTGCGATGCTGCACACTGCCAGGAACTCGCTGGCATTGAGGCTCACACCGCCAATTAATCCACCGTCCACATCGGGCTGAGAGAAGAGATCCGCTGCATTGCTGGGCTTAACACTGCCACCATACAGGATTCGAATCTTCTCGCCGATAAAGGGCGAAACGTCAGACAGTCTCTGTCTGATAAAAGCATGCACCTCTTGGGCCTGCTCTGGGGTGGCGCTCTTGCCAGTACCTACCGCCCAGAGGGGCTCGTAAGCAATAATGGCATTATCGAAGGCCAAGGTCCCGACTTTTTCAATTACCGCATCCAGTTCACCGGAGATAACTTCAAAAGTTCGGCTCGCTTCGCGGGCCGCCAGGGACTCCCCAACACACAGAATGGGAGTCAGTCCCATCTTCTGCGCTGTGGCGAATTTATCTGCCACGATGTCACTGGTCTCACCGTACATACGACGGCGCTCGGAGTGACCAATGATCACGTATTTACATCCGAACTCGCGCAACATGGAGGCGGAAACCTCACCTGTGTATGCGCCATATTCGTGGTGGCTGACGTTCTGCGCTCCGAGGCGAACCAGTCGGCCGTCCAGGCTTTGCTTGCTCTCTTCCAGCAAGCGGCTGGCACTCTCCAGGAATACAGTCGGCGGACAAATCAGCACTTCGGCGGAATCATCCTTAAGCTTGGCAAACTTCTTGACCAGCTCATCAGCTAACTGACGGGAGCCGTTCATCTTCCAGTTGCCGGCGACCATAGGGCGTCTTAGTGCCATACTTCTCTCCTGTGAAAGCGGGCGAGATAATAACGAACCCCTTTTTAAGTTACAAGTCCTCACCCGTTAAAAACCGTCTTAAGCGGCTTAACTGCTTCTATTTTATCCGTCTTGCCACTTCTGTGTCTCTGCCAGCACCTTAAGAACGTCGACCGTCTCACGGACATCGTGCACACGCAGCACCGACGCGCCCTCCTGGGCACAGAGCAGGGCTCCGGCGAGGCTGGCCGCAAGGCGCTGATCCACCTGACGTTCCAGCAAGTTGCCAAACATGCTCTTTCGGCTCAGGCCGGTCAGCAGAGGCAGACCCATATCGAGAAACTCTCTCATTCTGGCCAGCAGCTGATAGTTGTGGTCCAGAGTCTTGCCAAAACCAAAACCGGGATCCAGCAGCAATAGCTCCCTGGGTATCCCCGCCGCGACACAGGCCTCGATGCGCGCCTCGAAAAAGCCACGGATATCGGTCATCAGCTCGCCGTACACCGGGGACTGCTGCATGGTCCTGGGCTGGCCCTGCATGTGCATCAGACACACCGGCACCTGCAGATCCGCCGCCGCCGCCAGGGCGCCGGGTTCCTGCAGGGCCCTAACATCGTTGATCAATCCGGCGCCGGAGGCCACCGCTTCACGCATCACCTGGGCCTTGCTGGTATCCACGGAGATTACCACGTCCAGTTCGGAGCTGATGGCTTCCACCACAGGCACCACCCGGTTGAGCTCCTCCTGCAGCGCCACATCCGGCGCACCTGGGCGGGTGGACTCGCCGCCCACATCCAGGATGGTGGCCCCGTCGTTGACCATCTGTCTGGCCTGCTCCAGGGCGGTATCCAGGCGGTTGAAGCGACCGCCGTCGGAGAAGGAGTCCGGAGTCACGTTGATGATCCCCATCACCTGGGGCCGGGTCAGGTCCAGCACTCGGCCGGCGCAATCGAGTCTCATCGTTTCCTCTCTCCATAAAAAAGTCCCGCCGATGGCGGGACTTCGTAGTGTATCAGATTCTGTTACTTGGCGGGGGCACCGGCACCGTCAATGTCGGTGTCTTTGCTCTCAGGGGCCTTGGGCTCAGACTCCACCTTACTGCCACCAGTAGGCTTGTCATCGGAGTCGCCGCTGGTCCAGTCCGCAGGCTCACGCACGTCTCGACGGGCCATCAAGTCATCGATCTGCTTGGCATCAATGGTTTCGTACTTCATCAGCGCTTCGGTCATGGTGTGGAGGATATCCATGTTGTCCTCCAGGATGCTCAGGGAGCGCTGATAGTTACGGTCGATGATGTCCTTGATCTCTTCGTCGATCATCTTAGCGGTCTCATCGGACATGTGGCTGGCCTTGGCCATGGAGCGGCCCAGGAACACCTCACCGTCCTCTTCCGCATAGTTCATCGGACCCATGCGAGAGGAGAGACCCCACTGGGTCACCATCTTACGGGCGATCTCGGTGGCCCGCTCGATATCATTACTGGCACCCGTGGTCACCTTGTCGGCACCATAGATGATCTCTTCGGCGATACGGCCACCATAGAGGCTGGAGATCATCGACTCCAGGTGCTGCTTGGAGTGGCTCCAGCGATCCTGCTCAGGCAGGTACATGGTGACACCCAGGGCACGGCCACGAGGAATGATGGAGACCTTATAGACCGGATCGTGCTCAGGCACCATGCGGCCGACAATGGCGTGACCGGCCTCGTGATAGGCGGTCATCTTCTTCTCCTCCTCGGTCATCACCATGGAGCGACGCTCCGCCCCCATCATGATCTTGTCCTTTGCTTTCTCAAACTCCTCCATGGAGACCAGGCGACGGTTACCACGGGCGGCAAACAGGGCCGCTTCGTTCACCAGGTTGGCCAGGTCGGCACCGGAGAAGCCGGGGGTACCACGGGCAATGAGATCCGCTTTCACGTCTTCTGCCAGAGGCACCTTGCGCATATGCACCTTGAGGATCTGCTCACGACCGCGAACATCGGGCAGACCTACGGTTACCTGACGGTCAAAACGACCAGGACGCAGCAGCGCAGGGTCCAGCACGTCGGGACGGTTGGTTGCAGCGATAACGATGATACCTTCGTTACCTTCGAAGCCATCCATCTCAACCAGCATCTGGTTCAGGGTCTGCTCACGCTCATCGTGACCACCACCCAGACCGGCGCCACGCTGACGACCCACCGCATCAATTTCATCGATGAAGATGATGCAAGGGGCAGACTTTTTGGCCTGGTCGAACATGTCGCGAACCCGGGAGGCACCCACACCCACGAACATCTCGACGAAATCGGAACCGGAGATGGTGAAAAACGGCACCTTGGCTTCACCGGCAATGGCTTTCGCCAGCAGGGTTTTACCTGTACCCGGAGGACCGACCATCAGCACGCCGGTGGGGATCTTACCGCCCAGCTTCTGGAACTTGGTGGGGTCACGCAGGTAATCCACCAGCTCCGCTACCTCCTCCTTGGCTTCGTCGCAACCGGCGACGTCGGCGAAGGTGGTCTTGATCTGGTCTTCGCCCATCAGGCGCGCCTTGCTCTTACCGAAGGACATGGCGCCTTTGCCACCGCCCCCCTGCATCTGACGCATAAAGAAGATCCACACGCCCACCAGCAACAGCATCGGGAACCAGGAGATGAAGATCTGGGCCAAGACACTGGGCTGTTCCGGTGGCAGGCGACTGATGTCGACTTTGTTCTTGATCAGGTCATCAACCAGCTTCACGTCCATAGCCGGCATGTAGGTAATGAACTGATCGCCGTTGCGGGTCTTGCCCGTGATGGTAATTCCATCCTCCTGGAACTCTACGGATGGCACCTGGCCATTGCTGTAGGCTTCAATGAAAGCGGTATAGCTGATGGCATTACCGGTGCTGCTGGCAGGGTTGTATCCCTTAAACACCGACATCAGCACGACAGCGATAACCAGCCATAAAATCAGATTTTTCGCCATGTCACTCAAGGTAGAGAACCTCGCAAATTCCTTTGTTTATTCTTAGCAAGCTTACAACTTGTAGCCGCTTGCCACAATGTAGACCTCTCGGGACCGAGCACGGGAGGAATCCGGTTTACGAATTTTTACAACTTTGAAGGCTTTACGTATGTCAGCCAGGTATTGATCAAATCCTTCACCCTGGAACACCTTCACGATGAAACTGCCGTTGGGGGCCAGCACCTGGTAACACATGTCCAAAGCCAGCTCCACCAGGTACATGGCAGAGGGTTGGTCCACCGAGGCGTTACCCGAGAAGTTGGGGGCCATGTCCGACAACACCACGTCCACCTTATCGTCCCCCACCTTTTTCAGCAGGGCGCCCAGTACCGCTTCCTCACGAAAATCCCCCTGGAGGAAATCGACGCCGGCGATTGGGTCCATCGATAAAATGTCGCAAGCGATCACCTGGCCCTCCAGGCCGATCTCCTGCACCGCGTACTGAGACCAGCCACCCGGGGCCGCCCCCAGATCCACTACGGTCATCCCGGGCTTAAGCAGTTTGTCCTTGCCCTGGATCTCCTCCAGCTTAAAGACCGCCCGCGAGCGCAGCCCTTTCTTCTGGGCCTCCTTCACGAAGCGGTCATCGAAGTGTTCTTTCATCCAGCGCGTGGAACTGGCGCTGCGTTTCTTTTTCGGATTAGCGGCCATAACTCTCCAGACCGTCGATGTGCCAATGATCTTACCGGGAGTGGAACACTACGGTAAGAATTAGTATTACGCTATAGATGGCGTTAGAATACGCGCTTTTCAAGTCCCCAAACGAAATGAGTGGCCTAATGAGTCAATTAACAACCAAGCAGAAGCAGTACCTCAAGGGGTTGGCCCACAGCCTGAAGCCCGTGGTTCTGCTCGGTGGCAACGGCCTGACCGAAGGGGTCATGGCTGAAATCGAACTGTCCCTGGCTCACCATGAGCTGATCAAGGTGAAGGTTGCCAGCGAAGACCGCGACAACAAGCGAGCCATCATCGATGCCATCGTCCGTGAATCCGGCGCCGCCGAGGTGCAGGTTATCGGTCACATCCTGGTGCTGTATCGCCCTTCTGAAAAACAGAAGATCGAACTGCCCAAGGGCCGATAACAAAAAAGCCGCACACGATGCGGCTTTTTTGTACCAGAGTACAAGGTATTACTTGTACTCCACCTCGATAATTTCGTACTCAACCTCGCCGCCCGGGGCTTTCACCACCACCACGTCATCCAGCTCTTTGCCGACCAGAGAACGGGCAATGGGGGAGTTCACGGAGATCATCCGCTGCTTCAGGTCCGCCTCGTCGTCACCCACGATGCGGTAGGTCACCTCTTCATCGGTTTCCACATTCAATATGGTCACTGTGGCACCGAAGATCACCCGGCCATTGTTGGGGATCTTGGTGACATCGATGACCTGAGCCGTAGACAGCTTGCTCTCAATGTCGCGGATACGGGCTTCGCACAGACCCTGCTCTTCACGGGCGGCGTGATACTCGGCGTTCTCTTTCAGATCACCCAGCTCACGGGCCTCGGCGATGGCCTGGGAGATCGCGGGGCGCTTGGTATGTTTCAGATGCTCCAGCTCTTCACGCAGCTGCTGAGCACCCACAACGGTCATAGGAACCTGGGTCATAATCTGCTTCCAATTCAGTTCGGACAAAAGCTCTCCCGGCCAGGACAATTCCTGACCCCATAGGGGTGAATCCGGGGAGTTTATTCTCGCTAGGAGCATCGATTGTAATAAGAAAACGCCGGCGGGTCACCCCTGCCGGCGTCTCAGTTAGGCTAAAAAACCCAGCTTACTTCAAACTGCGCTGATGCAGCTCCTGCACAGAACTGACCTTGCCACGGTCATCGGCCGCATGAGCCAGACAGGTGGCGAAAGCCGCGTTCATGGTAGTGGTGTAGTTCACCTTGTGCTGCAGGGCACCGCGACGCAGATGCTTGGAGTCCTCAATCGCCTGACGACCCTCGGTGGTGTTAACGATGTAGGTGTACTCATCGTTCTTGATGCGATCCAGAATGTGGGGGCGTCCCTCATGGATCTTATTCACCAGACGGGGGTTGATGCCCGCTTCCCCCAGTGCCACGGCGGTACCATGGGTGGCATCCAGCTGGTAGCCAAGCTCGATGAGCTGGCTGGCCAGATCCGCCACCCGGGCCTTATCACCCTGACGAACGGAGAGCAAAGCCCGGCCGGACTTGGGCACATCCTTGATGGCGCCCAGCTGCGCCTTGGCATAAGCCTCGGCGAAGGTATCGCCTACGCCCATCACCTCACCGGTAGAACGCATCTCTGGACCCAGCAGGGGATCCACGCCAGGGAACTTGTTGAACGGCAGCACCACCTCCTTGACGGAGTAGTAAGGCGGAATCACCTCCTGGGTGAAGTCCTGCGCCTTCAGGCTGGTACCTGCCATCACCCGGGCGGCGATCTTGGCCAGGGGCACACCGGTGGCCTTGGACACGAAAGGCACGGTACGGGCGGCACGGGGGTTCACCTCGATGAGATAGATGGCGTCGTCCTTCACCGCGAACTGCACGTTCATCAGACCCACCACGCCCAGTTCCAGGGCCAGCTTGCGCACCTGATCCCGCATCCTGTCCTGAACATCCTGGCTCAGGGTGTAGGGAGGCAGGGAACAGCCGGAGTCACCGGAGTGAACACCCGCCTGCTCAATGTGCTCCATGATGCCGCCGATAACCACATCCACACCGTCGCAGACAGCGTCCACGTCCACCTCAGTGGCGTCGTCCAGGAAGCGGTCCAGCAGTACCGGAGATTCGTTGGACACGCTGACCGCCTCGTTGAAGTAACGGCGCAGGTCCTGCTCGTCGTAGACGATCTCCATGGCGCGGCCACCCAGTACATAGGAGGGGCGCACCACCAGGGGGTAGCCGATGCGCTCGGCATCCAGAACCGCCTGCTCCAGAGTGGTCACCGTGCTGTTCTCCGGCTGCTTCAGGCCCAGGCGCTCGACCGCCTGCTGGAAACGCTCCCGGTCTTCGGCGCGGTCGATGGCGTCCGGGCTGGTGCCGATGATGGGCACACCGGCCGCTTCCAGGGCACGAGCCAGTTTCAGCGGAGTCTGACCGCCGTACTGAACAATTACGCCCTTAGGCTGCTCAACGCGGGCAATCTCCAGCACATCCTCCAGAGTCACCGGCTCGAAGTAGAGGCGGTCGGAGGTGTCGTAGTCTGTGGACACGGTTTCCGGGTTGCAGTTGACCATGATGGTCTCATAGCCATCCTCACGCATCGCCAGGGCGGCATGGACACAGCAGTAATCGAACTCGATACCCTGACCGATACGGTTAGGACCACCGCCGATCACCATGATCTTGTCTTTGTCGGAGGGCTGAGCCTCACACTCCTCCTCGTAGGTGGAGTACATGTAGGCGGTGTTGGTGGCAAACTCGGCGGCACAGGTGTCCACCCGCTTGTACACAGGCAGCACCTGCTGGCGCTGACGCAACTTACGAATTTCAGACTCGGAATGAGCCAGCAGCTGGCCCAGGCGAGCATCGGAGAAGCCTTTGCGCTTCAGCTTGCGCATGAAGTCGGCATCCAGACCGGCAAAACCGCGCTCCTTCACCTGCTCCTCCAGATTCACCAGCTCTTCCAGCTGCACCAGGAACCAGCGGTCGATGTGGGTCAGCTTGTGAATCGCTTCCATGGACAGGCCGGCGCGGAAGGCGTCGCCCACAAACCAGATGCGCTCACAACCCGGCTCCTGCAGCTCGTAGCGAATCTTGGACAGAGAGTCGTTCTCCTCCAGGTTGACCACGGAGTCCAGACCGTTCATGCCGGTCTCCAGGCCGCGCAGGGCTTTCTGCAGGGACTCCTGGAAGGTACGGCCGATGGCCATCACCTCACCCACAGACTTCATCTGGGTGGTCAGACGGTCGTTGGCACCGGAGAACTTCTCGAAGTTGAAGCGCGGCACCTTGGTAACCACGTAGTCAATGGAGGGCTCAAAGGAGGCCGGGGTGGCGCCACCTGTGATGTCGTTCTGCAGCTCATCCAGGGTGTACCCCACAGCCAGTTTGGCCGCCACCTTGGCGATGGGGAAACCGGTGGCCTTGGAAGCCAGGGCGGAGGAGCGGGACACCCGGGGGTTCATCTCGATGATCACCAGGCGACCATCTTTGGGGTTCACCGCCCACTGTACGTTGGAGCCACCGGTCTCGACGCCGATCTCCCGCAGCACGTTCATGGAGGCGGTGCGCATCAGCTGATACTCCTTGTCGGTCAGCGTCTGGGCTGGGGCGACAGTGATGGAGTCTCCGGTGTGCACCCCCATGGGGTCGAAGTTTTCGATGGAACAGACGATGATGCAGTTGTCGGCGCGGTCCCGCACCACCTCCATCTCGTACTCCTTCCAACCGATGAGGCTCTCATCGATCAGCAGTTCATTGGTGGGGGAGAGATCCAAACCATTGGTACAGATGGTCTCAAACTCCTCCCGGTTGTAGGCGATGCCGCCGCCGGAACCGCCCATGGTAAAGGAGGGACGGATGATGCAGGGGAAGCCCACCTGATCCAGGACCGCGTTGGCCTCCTCCATGGTGTGAGCGATGCCGGAGCGCGGAGTCTCCAGGCCGATGGACTTCATCGCCTTGTCGAAACGGGCCCGGTCTTCCGCCTTGTCGATGGCGTCGGCGGTGGCGCCGATCATCTGCACACCGAACTCCTCGAGGACGCCGTGCTTCTCCAGTTCCAGGGCGCAGTTCAGCGCAGTCTGGCCGCCCATGGTGGGCAGTACGGCGCAGGGACGCTCCTTCTCGATGATCTTGCGCACCACCTCCCAGTGGATGGGCTCGATGTAGGTGGCGTCGGCCATCTCAGGGTCGGTCATGATGGTGGCCGGGTTGGAGTTCACCAGAATCACCCGGTAACCCTCTTCCCTCAGGGCCTTACAGGCCTGGGCGCCGGAGTAATCAAACTCACAGGCCTGGCCAATCACAATGGGGCCGGCGCCCAGAATCAGAATGCTTTGAATGTCGGTACGTTTTGGCATTGTTCTATCTCTTCACTCCGGACTACTGGGCGGCTCTGGCTTGCATCAGTTCGATAAAGTGATCGAACAGCGGGGCGGCATCGTGAGGCCCGGGGCTCGCTTCAGGGTGACCCTGGAAGGAGAAGGCGGGCTTGTCGGTGCGGTGAATCCCCTGCAGGGTGCCGTCGAACAGGCTCTTATGGGTGGCCTTGAGGTTGGCGGGCAGGCTGGCTTCGTCTACGGCAAAACCGTGGTTCTGAGCGGTGATCATCACCTGGCCACCTTCGAGGTCCTTCACCGGGTGGTTACCACCGTGGTGACCGAACTTCATCTTCAGCGTGTTGGCGCCGGAGGCCAGGGCCAGCAGCTGATGCCCCAGGCAGATGCCAAACACAGGAACCTCGGTCTCCAGGATGTGGCGAATCGCTTCGATGGCGTAGTCGCAGGGCTCCGGGTCGCCGGGGCCATTGGAGAGGAAGATGCCGTCCGGGTTCATCGCCAGCACGTCGGCGGCCGGTGTCTGGGCCGGCACCACGGTGACGTCACAGCCACGGTCTACCAGCATCCGCAGGATGTTCTGCTTTACGCCATAGTCGTAGGCCACCACCTTGAACTTGAGCTCCTCGGACGGCGTGTCACTGGGCAGACCGCCCATCAGCTTCCAGGAACCTTTACGCCAGCTGTAGGGTTCGCTGACGGTCACCTCTTTGGCCAGGTCCATCCCCTTGAGGCCGGGGAAGGCCTGAGCCAGCTCCTGAGCCTTGGCCACCTCGGCTTCTCCGGTGATGATGCAGCCGGCCTGGGCGCCCTTCTCCCGAAGAACCCGGGTCAGCTTGCGGGTATCGATATCGGCGATGCCAACAACATTGTGCTGCTTAAGGTAATCGGAAAGGGTTTGTTCGTTTCTGAAATTGGATGCCAGGGCTGGCAGGTCACGGATGATGAGGGCGGTAGCATGAATGGCTGAGGATTCGACGTCTTCGGAATTGGTTCCGGTGTTACCTATGTGAGGGTAAGTAAGAGTAACAATTTGACGTGAATAGGAAGGATCGGTCAGGATTTCTTGATAACCAGTCATAGAAGTGTTAAAAACGACTTCTCCGACAGCATTTCCATCGGCACCTATAGAAGTACCATGGAAAACAGTGCCGTCCTGGAGCACTAATAGGGCAGTTTTGTTCAACTTGACCTCCCACCAGATTATTTATAAGTTATTGTTTTTACGTTGGTACAGAACGTAAACCTCCAACTTGCCAAGGGCAAAAACTGTATTTTTGGCAAATTCCGGAAATTATAGCGACCAAAGTCTCATTTGTATATAGGCAAGTAGAAAAAAAGGGCTAAAAAGCCCCTTTCTTATTTGAAACCCAATACTTGCTGCATGTCATACAGCCCGTTATCCCTCGATGACAACCAGAGCGCGGCCCGCATGGCCCCATTGGCAAAGGTCATTCGGCTGGACGCCTTATGGGTTATCTCCAGTCGCTCACCGATGTCGGCAAACAGGGCGGTATGCTCACCGACGATGTCCCCGGCACGGATGGTGGAGAAGGCGATGGTCTGGCGATCCCGTTCCTCGGTAATCCCCTCCCGGCCATAGATGGCACACTCTTCCAGATCCCGTCCCAGGGTGTCGGCAATCACCTCACCCATGCGCAGAGCGGTACCGGATGGCGCATCCTTCTTATACCTGTGGTGGCCCTCGATGATCTCGATGTCGGTGTAGTCGCCCATCACCTGTGCTGCGGTTTCCAGCAGCTTGAACAGCAGGTTCACCCCTACTGCCATGTTGGGGGCCAGCACTATGGGCAGGTCCTGGGCCAGCTCGGCGATGCGCTCCTTCTGATGGCTGTTGAAGCCTGTGGTGCCAATGGCCATGGGCTTGCCATGCTGGGCACACCAGGCCGCCAGCTCCACGGTAGACTCGGGATTGGTGAAATCGATCAGCACGTCGAAGTCATCACTGACCAGATCCGGTTTATCCACCAGGGTAACGCCTACGGAGCCGTGGCCAATCAGGTCACCGGCATCCACACCCATCAGAGTCGATCCAGAACGCTCGATGGCCGCCCCCAAACGAATCTGAGGATGGGCCAGTGCGGCTTCAATCAGGGTGCGGCCCATTCGGCCGCTGGCACCCACTATGGCAACCCGGACTTTATCCATGGTTTACAGCTCCCTACTCTCTTTAACTATCCGATCCATCATATGCCTAATGACAGGGGACTTAAAGGGGGTCTCACTCTCCCATAACCGGCACCAAGAGAGTCCATAAAAAAAGGGGGAAGCCTTGGCTTCCCCCTTATGTCCCTTACTTAATCTCCAGCAGCTCCACTTCGAAGACCAGAGCGGAGAAGGGAGGGATGGCACCACCGGCACCGCGCTCGCCGTAGGCCAGCTGGTGAGGGATGTACAGCTTCCACTTGGCACCCTTGCTCATCATCTGCAGGGCTTCGGTCCAGCCAGCGATAACGCCGCTAACAGGGAACTCTACGGGCTCGCCACGCTCTACGGAGCTGTCGAACACGTTGCCATCGATAAAGGTACCGTGGTAGTGACAGGCAACAGTGCTGTTCAGGCCAGGCTTGTCGCCCTCACCTTCACTGATGATCTCGTACTGCAGGCCGGACTCAGTGGTGATTACGCCGTCACGCTTGGCGTTCTCCACCAGGAAGGCTTCGCCTTCAGAAGCGGCTTCTTTAGCCTTGGCTTCGCGGGCTTCCGCCAGACGCTGAGAGATAACAGCAAAAGCCTGCTGCAGCTCAGCCATCTCTACCAGGCTGTCTTTGCCTTCGAAAGCATCGGCCAGGCCCTGCTGAACGGCAGAGATCTCTACGCCTTCAAAGCTGTTGGCGGCCAGTTGCTCACCCAGCTGACGGCCTACGCCGTAGCTGGCCTTCTGTTCTACTGATTCGAACTTCATGGTATTGGTTCCGGTCGGGAAAAACTGTTGCGGAGTGTATCACCTTGGGAAAGGCGTGAACACAGGAGGGAGAGGAAAAGAGCCCGATTCAAACCGGCGGGCTCTTTCGGTTCAATCAATGAAGGTTAGTCAGCGCTTACACCGGGGTGTTACCCCCTGCCCCTGCGCCTGCTGAAACAGCGGCTGAACCTGGGGCTGCAACGACTTCAAATCACCAATTCGGGTACTGTGGGAGGGGTGGGTAGAGAGCAGCTCAGGTGGCGCATCGCCACCACTGGCCTCAGCCATGTTGTGCCAGAGATCCACCGCCTGCCCAGGGTCGAATCCTGCCCTGGCCATCAGCTCGGCGCCCATCACATCCGCTTCGCTCTCCTGGGTGCGGCCATAAGGCAGGGTGATCCCCACCTGAACCCCAAGCCCCAGGCCCGCCATATACACATCCTTATTGGCGTTGCCCTTGAGGAAGATGTCGGCAATCTGCAGGCCGGCGTTGCTGAGCTGGGAGCGGGAGACCCGCTCATTGCTGTGCCTGGCCAGCACGTGAGCCACCTCATGGCCCATCACCGCCGCCAGCTGATCCTGGTTTTTGGCCACCTCCAGCAAGCCGGTGTAAACACCGATATGTTTGCCGGGCAGAGCGAAGGCGTTCACCTGCTCCGAGTCGAACACCACCACTTCCCAGGCCTTGGGGTCATCACCCAGGGCGGTGATGATGCCATCGGCGACACACTGGACATAGGCGTTGGTGGCCTTGTCGGTGGAGAGGGTCTCCTTCTCCTTAATCTGGGCAAAGGACTGATCCCCCATCTGCGCCATCTCCTGGGGAGAGAACAGCAACATCTGATCCCGGCCGGTGGGCGACTGATGGGTCGCACAGGAGGTCAGCAGGCCCAGGAGTGAGAGGGTGGCAATCAATCGCATATCGTTCTCCATAAAAAACTGAGGGGCGCTTGCGCGCCCCTCTAGGTTAACCGAAATCGGCTGTGAAACTACAGCTTCAGATTGTCGTCCAGGAAACTGAGGATCTCGCCATAGACTTCGATTCGGGTCTTTTCATCAAAGACGCCATGCCCCTCTTTATCCAGCTCCACCCACTTATAGGAGAGCTTGTGTTGATCCAGGGCCTTGCGCAGTGCCTCGGCATGCTCGATAGGCACTCGCTCATCCTCGCCGCCATGGATGATCAGCAGCGGAATCTTCAGCTTGTCCACATTGTGAACCGGGGAGAAAGCCTTCATGTTACTGTCATCCTCACCCACCACGTCCTTGAGGTAACGCACGCCGGACTTGCGGGTTGGGATATCCCCCACCTCATACATCAGCTCCAGGTCGTAGACCCCGGCAAAGCCGATGGCACACTGAAACAGATCCGGTGCCAGAATGGGTGCCTGCAGAGCAGAGTAACCGCCGAAGGAGCCGCCGTAGATGCAGATGTTGTCTTTATCTACCTTGCCCTGCTCAATCATATGCCGGGTGGCATCGATGATGTCGTACTGGATCTTGCTGCCCCAGTTTCGGTAACCGGCCACCTCATAGTTGCGGCCATAACCGCCGGAGCCGCGGAAGTTCACCTGCAGCACCGCCATACCCCGGCTGGCCAGCATCTGAGTCTCTTCGTTGTACGTCCAGTGATCCCTGGGGCCGTGAGGGCCACCATGAGGATTGACCACCAAGGGCAGGTTCTTGACCTCCTTGCCGGCAGGAACAGTAAGATAACCATGGATGGTCATGCCATCGCGGGCCTTGAAGCTGAAGGGCTCAACCGTGGCCGCTGTCTTGCTGTCCACCCAACCGCGACTGGCCAGCAGGGGACGGACATTGTTCTTTTTGCGGTCGTACAGATAATAGGTGCCGGGGTTGGTGTCACTGTAGGCAAGTACGACGGCCAGATTGCCATCCAGGGTTTGGCTGGTGATGGCCACCTGATGGCCAGGGAAGGCCTGCAACAGTCCCTTCAGGGTCTGGGCATCACGGCTCTTACCGTCAACAAACACATAACTGGGATACCCGGGTTCCACCTCCAGCGCGTAGAGGTTTTTACCATCGGCAGAGAACTTCCAGCCAGAGGGGTTCACCACATCGTCGCGGTACACTACCTTGCTCTTACCCGTCTTCAGGTTGACCTTCTTCAGTGCCTGCAGGCTGTGGTCGTTGTCATCCAGCACATAGACCTCATCCTTGGAGGCAAAGGAAAGGGGATAGATGTCTCCGTCGTTACTCTCCTCATCGTAGAACAGGGTCCAGTCGTCCCCCTTACCTTCCCGGTAGTACATCTTGTAGAAGCCGTCGTTGTTGGTGCCGGCAACGAAGCGCACCTCACCATCATGGTCTGTCAGGAAACCTGAGTAAGCCACCGGGGCGTAAGCCACCTTCTTGCGTTTGCCATTGTGGATGTTCACCTTGAATACGGTGGCATTGCGATCCCCCTTGGAGCTCATGGGGGTGGACTTGATCAGCACATAGTCCTCATCCTCAGGCAGAGGATCGATCATATGGCCCCAGGCCTGAATGGGATCAGAGCCCTTGGCCAGGCGAGTGCCCGTACTGAATTTCCCTGAGTTGTAACCAAACAGATAGAGGGGCTTTTTGCCATTGAAATCCACGGCCATCAGCTCACCATAGTCCTGAGGCTGGGCAATCCAGCCCTTGAGGTACTCCTTGGTGGTCACCAGGCGATCGTTACTGGCCCAGTAGTAGGCGCCGACCTGGCCATTACCCCTATAACGGATGGCGTGACGCATCTTCAGGGTGTCGGTGTCCAGGATCAGGATTATCTGCTTGCCATCGGCCTTGGTCAGCATCGCCAGGTGATCCCCTTCAGGGGAGATTTTTACTGAATAGGCCTGGCTGGCCTTGGCAAAATGCTCCACCGGCGGCTCGGCAGCCCAGGCGGGCAGGGCCAGCACAATGGCCAGCAAGGAAAGAAGTCGGGTCACGGAAACGCTCCTTGTTACATGGGTGATTCTTATAGGTTTCCGCATGTTAAAGAAAAAGAGCCGCTGTTAAAAGCGGCTCTTTTATAAATGGGATTCAGTCGGTTAACTGGTCAGGTCGTCGAAAAACTTCTTCACACCATCGAAGAAACCTTCCGCCTTGGGGCTGTGCTTCTTGGAGGAACCGGACATGGTCTGCTCCAGCTCACGCAACAGCTCCTTCTGACGCTCGGTCAGATTCACCGGGGTTTCGATGATCACCTTGCAGATCAGATCGCCCACCGCATGACTGCGTACTGACTTCACGCCCTTACCGCGCAGGCGGAACATGCGACCGGTCTGAGTCTCCGCAGCCACCTTGAGGCTGACGCGACCGTCCAGGGTCGGCACCTCGATGTCGCCGCCCACTGCGGCGGTGGCAAAGCTGATGGGCACTTCGCAGTAAAGGTTGTTGCCATCGCGCTCGAAGATGGGGTGGTCTTTGACGTGCACCTGTACATACAGGTCACCCGCTGGTGCGCCCACTTCACCCGCTTCCCCTTCACCGGAGAGACGAATGCGGTCACCGGTATCCACGCCGGCGGGGATCTTCACAGACAGGGTCTTGGTCTTCTCGACACGGCCCTGGCCATGACACTTGCCACAGGGGTCCTTGATCACCTTGCCCTTACCACGACAGGTAGGACAGGTCTGGTTCACCGCGAAGAAGCCCTGGCGCATCTGAACCTGGCCCTGGCCATGGCAGGTACCACAGGTCTGAGCGCTGGAACCGGACTTGGCACCGCTGCCGTTGCAGCTGTCACAAGTGGCCAGAACGGGAATGCGGATCTCCTTGGTGATCCCCTTAACCGCTTCCTCCAGGGTCAGCTCCATGTTGTAGCGCAGGTCGTTGCCACGGGCAGGACCGGCACGACCGCCCCGGCGGCCGCCGCCAAAGATATCGCCAAACACGTCACCGAAGATGTCACCGAAATCGCCACCGGCACCACCACCGAAGCCACCGCCACGGTTGGGGTCCACACCAGCGTGGCCAAATTGATCATAGGCAGCCCGCTTTTCGGAATCGGTAAGGATCTCGTAGGCTTCCTTGACCTCCTTAAAGCTCTCCTCCGCCTTGGCATCTCCCGGATTGCGGTCCGGGTGGAACTTCATCGCCAGGCGCTTGTAGGCCTTTTTAATATCTCGCTCGCTGGCATCTCTCGCCACCCCGAGCACTTCGTAGAAATCGCGTTTGGACATATCTCTAGCCGTCAGTAGTCTCGCAAAAACGGGCGGTCGGTGGTACCGAACGCCCGTTGTGTTGTCAGGTCAAAGGACGTTAAGAATTACTTCTTGTCGTCTTTCACTTCTTCGAACTCGGCGTCTACCACGTCGTCCTGAGGCTGCTCAGTCTGTTGGGCGCCTTCGGCACCACCCTGAGCGGCCTGAGCCTTGGCCTGAGCAATCTCCATCAGCTTCTGGGAAGCCTGGATCAGCTCCTGGGTCTTGGCTTCAATGGCTTCCTTATCGGAACCCTTAGTCGCCTCTTCAACCTCTTTGATGGCCGCTTCAATCTTCTCTTTCTCGTCCGCAGGCAGCTCTTCACCCGCTTCCTCGATCTGCTTACGGGTGGCGTGAGCCAGACCATCAGCCTGGTTACGGGCCTGAACCAGCTCTTCGAACTTCTTGTCCTCTTCAGCGTGGGCTTCGGCTTCGTTCACCATCTTGCTGATCTCGTCCTCAGACAGACCGGAAGAGGCCTGAATGGTGATCTTCTGCTCTTTACCGGTGCCCTTGTCCTTGGCGGACACGTGCAGGATACCGTCGGCATCAATGTCGAAGGTCACTTCAATCTGAGGCAGACCACGAGGAGCCGCCTGGATGCCTTCCAGGTTGAAGTTACCCAGAGACTTGTTGGCGCCGGCTTGCTTACGCTCACCCTGCAGCACGTGAATGGTCACGGCAGACTGGTTGTCCTCGGCGGTGGAGAACACCTGAGACTTCTTGGTAGGGATGGTGGTGTTCTTCTCAATCAGAGAGGTCATCACGCCACCCATGGTCTCGATACCCAGAGACAGAGGGGTTACGTCCAGCAGCAGTACGTCTTTCACGTCACCGGCCAGTACGCCACCCTGAACCGCAGCACCCATGGCCACAGCTTCGTCAGGGTTCACATCCTTACGAGGATCTTTGCCGAAGAAATCGGCTACCGCAGCCTGTACCTTAGGCATACGAGTCTGACCACCAACCAGAATCACGTCCTGAACGTCGGAAACGGACAGGTCGGCGTCACGCAGGGCCACTTTCAGAGGCTCCAGAGAGCGGGTGATCAGATCTTCAACCAGGGCTTCCAGCTTGGCGCGGGTTACCTTGATGTTCATGTGCTTAGGACCGGTGGCATCTGCAGTCACGTAAGGCAGGTTCACTTCGGTCTGCTGAGCAGAGGAGAGTTCGATCTTGGCTTTCTCGGCAGCTTCTTTCAGACGCTGCATCGCCAGGGGATCGTTCTTCAGGTCAATGCCCTGCTCTTTCTTGAACTCTTCTACCAGGTAGTTGATCAGACGGTTATCGAAGTCTTCACCACCCAGGTGGGTGTCACCGTTGGTGGCCAGTACTTCGAAGGTCTTCTCACCTTCAACTTCGTCGATCTCGATGATGGAGATATCGAAGGTACCACCACCCAGGTCGTAGACGGCGATGATGTTGTCACCGGTCTTCTTGTCCAGGCCATAGGCCAGGGCAGCAGCGGTAGGCTCGTTGATGATGCGCTTCACATCCAGACCCGCGATACGACCGGCATCTTTGGTGGCCTGACGCTGGGAGTCGTTGAAGTAGGCAGGAACGGTAATTACCGCTTCAGTCACCTCTTCACCCAGGTAGTCTTCCGCAGTCTTCTTCATCTTCTTCAGAACTTCTGCAGATACCTGAGGCGCAGCCATCTTCTTACCCTGGGCCTCAACCCAGGCGTCACCGTTGTCAGCCTCAACAATCTTGAAAGGCATGATGTCGATGTCACGCTGTACCACTTCATCTTTGAAGCGACGACCAATCAGACGCTTGATGGCGAACAGAGTGTTGTGAGGGTTGGTAACCGCCTGGCGCTTGGCAGGCTGACCGACGAGAATCTCGTCATCGGTGTAGGCGATGATAGAAGGAGTAGTACGATCCCCTTCCGCGTTCTCAATAACCTTAGGCTTGTCGCCATCCAGGATAGCCAGACAGCTGTTGGTGGTACCCAGGTCGATGCCGATGATCTTGCCCATCGAAAGCCTCCAAAAAATACGTTTATATCTAAAGCTAACTAAGCTAATTCTTTCGTTAACCCCTATCTGGGGTTAGCGCCCTGCCCTTTCAAGGGGGCAATTAAAAATTTTTCCCTGTGGATGGCAGGGATATGGGGCCTGCAGAGAAAAAACCAAGGGGGCGACACAAAAATTTGATCAAAATCCGTGCTCAAGCAGGATTGTATACAATATAATGAGCCCGCCTGTTGTTTGGTCCCTGTGAAGTTTTCCAATGGTTAAGAATCAACGTCGTGCCCTGATGTACGGTGGCGGAGCGGTGCTGGCCTGGTCCACCGTCGCCTCCGCCTTTAAGCTCTCCCTGCAGCACCTGTCTCCCAGTCAGTTGCTGCTCTATGCCGCCCTGGTGTCAACCGTGGCACTGGCCGCCATGGTGGTAGCCCAAGGCAAAGTGGCGCTGATTCGCCGCCAGCTCAAAGCCACGCCCATGCGCTACCTGCAAAGCGGCCTGCTTAACCCTTTCCTCTATTATCTGGTGCTCTTTGGCTGTTACGACCTGCTGCCGGCCCAGCAGGCCCAGCCGCTGACCTACACCTGGGCCATCCTGTTCAGCCTGTTGTCGGTCCCCCTGTTGGGGCAGAAACTCAAGGCCTGGGATCTGGTGGCGGCGGCAGTTGCCTATGGCGGCGTGGTGGTGATCGCCACCGGCGGTCAATTGCTGGATTTCGAGATGGAATCCCCAGTGGGGTATGGACTGGGTTTGCTGTGTACCCTGCTTTGGTCGCTCTACTGGATAGTCAACGCCCGGGACAAGGGCGATCCTGTGGTCAGCCTGCTGCTGAGTTTCCTGATTGGCCTGCCGTTTATCTTCGCCGCCAGCTGGTACAGAGATGGACTGACCCTGCCCAGCCTGGAGGGGCTGGCAGGCGCCACCTACATAGGACTGTTCGAGATGGGTTTTACCTTCGTGCTCTGGCTTAAGGCCCTGAAGAGCGCGGAGCGTACCGCCCCCATTACCAATATGGTGTTCCTGGCCCCCTTCCTGTCGCTGTTCTTTATCTCCACCCTGGTGGGCGAGACCATCGCCCCGGCCACCTTCACCGGCCTGGCGCTGATCGTCCTGGCTCTGGTGAGCCAGCAACTGGGTCCCAGGCTCAGGCCATTGCGACGCACCAAGGTGGCCGACTCAGGCTCTGTGTGATCCCCAGGCTTCGGCGGCGCCCAGCAGCGCCGCCTGAGCCGGTTTGCCACTGTCACTGGCGTGCAGGGTCAGGCCAATGCGGCGAAACATCCTTGGCGCATCCAGGGCCACCTGAACCAAGTCATCGGCGGTTTCCAATACCCCCCAGGGCAGGAACGAGATCCCCACCCCGGCACTGACCAGGTGTCTCACCTGGGTCTTATGCTGAGCCTTGGCCACCAGATTGACCGAAAACCCCTCGCTGGCCAGCAGGCTCAGGGTCTGCTGATGGGCCTCGCAGGCCACGCACTCAATGAAATTGAAATCATTGAGATCGGCAATGGATACCCGTTCCCGGTCTGCCAACGGATGTTCTTTGGGAACACAGAGCACATAGTCCTCCTCCCACAAGGGCAGAAACAGTTCGTCCTCCCGCTTAAACACATCCAGTGTCACCCTGGCCTGGGCCTGCTCATCCTCATGGTCCAGCAGTTCCAGGCTGAGCTGAGGCGCCGCTGCGGTGCAGTGCCCCAGGAATCGGGCGTAGTGGCTGGGGCTGATGTCGTGAAAATTCCCCAGCGCCAAAGGCAGGCGGGCGCTGGCGTCATCAAACAACCGGCTCATTTTCTCCATCTGTCCCAGAGCCTGCAATGCCAGAGGGTAGAGCTGATGGGCCTCATCGGTAAGGTCCACTCCGCGCTTGTGGCGGCGGAACAAAGTGACCCCCATTTCGGACTCCAACTGCTTGATTGCCGCCGACAACGAGGGCTGAGAGACAAACACCCGCTGGGCGGCAGCGGTGATGGCCCGCTCCTCGAACACCGCCACGAAGCAGCGCAACAATCTTACATCCATAGGAAACACCTATCTCTAACAGAGAAAATTAATATTTTAAGGCTATGAAGCCTAGCACTATAGTGAGCGCCATCGCCAGGGCCATCGCCCTGCATCACCCCCTTTGGAGAGATTGTTATGACCAAGCCCCTGGTAATCATCACCGGCGCCAGTTCTGGCATCGGCGAAGCCACCGCACGCACCCTGTCCGCCGCTGGCCACCCACTGCTGCTGCTGGCCCGTCGCCTGGAAAAACTGGAGTCCCTGAACCTGCCCAACACCCTGTGTCGCAAGGTGGACGTGACTGACATGACCAGCTCAGACTTCGCCAATGCCATTGAGGAAGCGGAAGCCCAGTTCGGTCCCGCGGACTGCCTGATCAACAACGCCGGTGTGATGCTGCTGGGCGATGCCCATACCCAGAATCCCGCCGAGTGGCAGAAGATGCTGGATGTCAACGTGATGGGGCTGCTGAACGGCATCCATCTGGTGTTGGGCAAGATGCGTGAGCGCAAGTGCGGCACCATCATCAACATCAGCTCTGTCGCCGGTCGCAAGACCTTCCCCAACCATGTGGCCTACTGCGGCACCAAGTTCGCGGTACACGGCCTGTCGGAAACCCTGCGCGAAGAGGTGTGCGGTGACGATGTCCGGGTGATCACCATCGCTCCGGGCGCCGTTGAGACCGAACTGCTGAGTCACACCACCAGCGATGCCATTAAAGAGGGCTATGGCGAGTGGAAAGAGAGCATGGGTGGCGTTCTGTCATCTCAGGATGTGGCCAACGCCATTGAGTACGCCTACCGCCAGCCGCAAAACGTTCATATTCGTGAGATTGTCCTGACCACTACCCGTCAGCCCGCCTGATCTCACGCCAGTTAAGAGGCTCTCCCCCCAAATTTCGTCTGCTCTCAGGGGAGAGCCTCTGCCTTTATCTGCCCCACCAAGATCACGAACACCCCTCAGCCTTTATGATCCCCTAGCGCAAAAATGCTATGCTCCCCGGCAACCAGATTGCATTCGGAGAGAGATAATGGCAGCCAGATGGGCACTTTTAACAACAGTTATCACAGCTTTATGCCTGGCACCCGTATCCTCTACTCTGGCTCAAGGGAAGGCCGCCAAGCGGCTGGAGAGTGCCCTGGCGCGGATGCCTGGCGGCACCCTGCCGGTTCAACTGACCCTGGTGGCGATCAAGTCTGACTATCGTATGGAAGTGTGGGGCGCCGATGTTCTGGGGAACTGGTACCCACTGCGCACCTACCCCATCATGGGGTTCAGTGGTGGCCCAGGCCCCAAGCTGATGGAGGGCGACCTTCAGGTACCGGAGGGGGTCTACCGCCCGGTGGCCCTGAACCCCAACAGCAAATACCACCTCTCGGTGAAACTCAATTACCCCAATGGTCTGGACAAACACTACGCCCGGGCGGAGGGCCGCACCCGTCCCGGCGGAGATATCTTTATCCACGGTGACAAGGCCTCCAGCGGCTGCCTGGCCATGGGCAACACCGCCATCGAAGAGATCTACCATCTGGTGGAGCAGGTGGGCCTGGGCGACACCCAGGTAGTGATCTCCCCGGTCGATCCCCGCACCACCAAACTGCGCCCCTGGCCCTCCAGCCCGGTGTGGACCGAGCACAAATACCGGCGCATTCGGGACACGCTGGCCAGCCTGGGGCACAAAAAAAGCAGCCCGGAGGCTGCTTCTGCGTCAGTGTTCACCCCAATCAGGCGGTAGTGTCCACTGAGGGCTGATCGCTGCCCTTGGAGATCATCACCATGGCTGGGCGCAACAGGCGGCCATTCAGCTCATAACCCTTCTGCATCACAGCCATAACGGTATTGGCAGGAAACTCCTCGCTGGGCTGCATCGCCATCGCCTGGTGCTGGTCAGGGTTAAAGGGCTGACCCATAGGATCAATCTCCTTGATGCCAAACTTATCGACACCGGCGAGGAAGCCCTTGTAGGTCAGCTCCACACCCTCAAGCAGAGGTTTCACCGCTTCGTTGTCGGCATCCCCGGTGGCCAGGGCCCGCTCCAGGTTATCAATAACAGGCAGCAGTTCGCCGGCAAACTTCTCCAGGGCAAACTTACGGGCCTTCTCCACATCCTGGGCGCTGCGGCGACGGACATTTTCCATCTCGGCGTGAGCGC
This sequence comes from Ferrimonas sp. YFM, assembly GCF_030296015.1. Lineage (NCBI taxonomy): Bacteria > Pseudomonadati > Pseudomonadota > Gammaproteobacteria > Alteromonadales > Ferrimonadaceae > Ferrimonas > Ferrimonas sp. YFM. The sequence goes on along the minus strand of NZ_AP027368.1, from coordinate 959,543 downwards.
GGACAACGCTGTCCTTCTGCTCCTCCACCTTTGCCTGAGCGGCTGCCAGGGCGTTCTCCAATTCCTCTATGCGGGCGGCTTGTGGATCCTGCTCGGCATCAGCCTGCTGTTGCTCCATCTCAACCTCTTCTGGCTGCTCCACTTTTTGCTGCTCGTCGCTCATTTCAACTCCGGCTAAAAAACTTTATTCCCAAAGGCTCTGAGCCTATTATGGGGACTGATTTACGGACTTCAAGGGCCACAGAGCCACAAGATTCCCGTCCGCCCTACAGATGAGCAGAAGATGCAGACACACTTCAAATCCATTGGCCTTATCGGCAAGCCTCGCCACGAAGGCGCAAACCAGACTCTGGCGCAGCTGTTTTATTGGCTGGATAAGCAAGGATATGAAGTACTTATTGAGTCGAACATCGCCCGGGAACTGGGATGCACCAAGGCAGAAGCGGTAGAGATCAACGAAATTGGTGAGCGCTGCGATCTGGCCATAGTGGTGGGTGGCGACGGCAACATGCTGGGTGCGGCCCGGGTATTGTCCCGCTACGACATCGCCGTACTGGGGGTGAACCGGGGCAACCTGGGCTTCCTCACCGATGTGGACCCGGACCAGTTCAAACCCACGCTGACCAAGGTGCTGGCCGGCGAGTTTGACACCGAGAGACGATTCCTGCTTCGTACCGAAGTACATCGCCATGGAGAGCAGAAGGCCCACAACGTGGCCGTAAACGAAGCGGTTCTGCACGCCGGTAAAGTGGCTCATATGATCGATTTCGAGGTCTATATCGATGGCCACTTCATGTACAGCCAGCGTGCCGACGGCATGATTGTGGCCACCCCCACAGGGTCGACGGCCTACTCATTGAGCGCAGGCGGTGCCATCCTCACCCCCAAACTCAACGCCAATATTCTGGTGCCGATGTTTCCTCACACCCTGTCGTGCCGTCCCATCGTGGTCAACGGCGACAGTGAGATCACCCTGAAAGCCTCCTGCAACAGCCCGTCATCGGAACTGGCCATCAGCTGCGACAGCCAGGTAACCCTGCCCTGCCAGCCTGGTGACGAAATTCGCATTCGCAAGGCGGATGCCTGCCTGCGCCTGATCCACCCCAAGGGCTACAACTATTTCGAAGTGCTGCGCAGTAAGCTGGATTGGGGCAACAAACTGTTCTGATTTGCCTTCGCTGTAGTTCACATCCGCAGACCCTGTCTACCAGGGAATCGATTTGCCGTCTCGCAAGAAGGCGCCATTGGGGCCCTGGGGATCCAGGGTCGCTGCCCAGGTGATCCAGTTGGCCGACTCGGCCGGATCCCGGCTGGCCTGAGGCCCGCCCATGTCGGTTCTGGCCCAGCCAGGGCAGACGGAATTGACCTTAATCCCCTCATCGGACACCTCAGAAGCCACCACCCGGGTCAGCGCATTCAGGGCCGCCTTGGACACCCGGTAGGCCACCTGCAACTCTCCCATCTCGGCCAGAGAGCCATAGCCGGAGGAAACATTGACGATGCGCCCATAGCCCCTGGGACGCATCAGAGGCAGAATCATCTTGCACATCAGCATCGCCCCGGTGACGTTGGTCGTCAGAGTTTGCTGCCACTGCTCCAGAGTGATGTCCGACAGGGACTGCCCCTGATCGACAAAGATCCCGGCATTGTTCACCAGCACCTCAACCCCGCCGAACAACTGACCCAGCCAGGCTCCCAGGGCGTGAACCTGCTCGGCATCACACACATCCAGCATAAAGGGGCTGGCTTCTCCCCCCCTCTCCCGAATGGACTCCGCCACCCGGGTGGCGGCTTCATGGCTTCGGGCGCAGGTCACCACATGGTACCCCCTCTCAGCCAATTGATGAGCCACATGCCACCCCAGTCCTCTGTTGCTGCCGGTCACCACTGCTATCATGCAGACGCCTCCGAAAACCACCCTCAATGAACCATAGAAGGCGGTTACCCGCTGTACAACTTTTTGTCTCTGTTGCTTTACTGAGCAGAAAAAAGCCCTATACTGTCTTTCTATACTGTCTTTCCATACAGTATGTCGATTCATACAGGAAACTGAGATGCTGAGCCAACTGACGGTCTCCAACTTTGCCATTGTAAAATTCCTCGAGCTGGAGTTTCACTCCGGAATGACCACCATCACCGGGGAAACCGGTGCCGGTAAGTCCATCGCCATTGATGCCCTGGGGCTTTGCCTTGGTGGCCGGGGGGAAGCCGCCATGGTGCGCCCCGGCGCCCCCCGGGCTGAACTGTCTGCCTGCTTCGACATCAGTGCCATTCCCGACGCCGTCCACTGGCTAAAGGAGAATGAGCTGGACGACGAGGACCAGTGCATTCTCAGGCGCAGCATCAGCGGTGAAGGACGCTCCAAAGCCTGGATCAATGGCCAGCCGGTGCCTCTGGCCCAGCTCAAGGCCCTGGGCCAGATGCTGCTCACCATCCACGGCCAGCATGCCCATCAGGGGCTGCTGCAGAGTCAGACCCAGCAAAGCCTGCTGGACAACTATGCCGCCCATCATGGTTTGCTGGAGGCTTGTGCCAACGCTTACCGGCGCTGGAAGCACCTGGACAATGAGTTGGTGCGTCTGCGCGACGAGCAGGAACAACGTCAGGCCCGTCGGCAGCTGCTGGAGTACCAGGTTCAGGAGTTGGATGAATTTGGCCTGGAGCCGGGGGAGTTTCAGAACATTGAAGCTGAACACAAACGGCTGGCCAACTGCACCACCCTCATGGAGCAGAGCCAGCGTGCTTGCTACCTGCTCAGTGAAGGGGAAGAGGTAAACGCCCTGTCTCTGCTTCAACAGGCGATAGGTGAGGTGGAAACCCTTGCCGGTGACGATGCCGCCCTGGCGCCCACTGTCGAGCTTCTTCATGAGGGGCTGATTCAACTGCAGGAGGGCGCCGCCGAGCTGGATCGCTACCATCAGAGCCTGGAGATGGATCCGGAGCGGTTCCACGAATTGGAGGAGCGTCTCTCCAAAGCCATGACCCTGGCGCGCAAGCACCAGGTTAAAGCCGCCGATCTGGCCGACTTCCACACCCAGCTGGCCCAGGAGCTCTCCGCCATCGGTGCCGGAGAGGAGCGCCTCGAGCAACTGGAACTGGAACGTGACCAGGCCAGAGAGGCCTGTGGCCAGTCCGCCCAGCGACTCAGCAAGAGCCGCCAGCGTTATGCCAAAGAGCTGAATAAGCAGATCACCGCCAACCTCAGAGAGCTGGCCCTGCCTCATGCCAAGTTCCATATAGAGGTGAACTTCGAACCACAATCGCTCTCCCCCAGCGGCAGCGACCGGTTGCAGTTCCTGGTCTCCACCAACCCGGGACAACCTTTGCAGCCCCTGGGCAAGGTAGCCTCAGGGGGCGAGTTGTCTCGCATCAGTTTGGCGATCCAGGTGATCACCGCTCGCAAGGTGGCCACCCCGACCCTGATCTTCGACGAAGTGGATGTGGGGATCTCCGGCCCCACCGCAGCAGTGGTGGGAAGGATGCTGCGTACTCTGGGTGAGTCGACCCAGGTCTTCTGCGTTACCCACCTGCCTCAGGTGGCCGGCAATGGCCATAACCATATGTTCGTCAGCAAGTCCACCAAGGGAAAAGCCACCGAGACCCTGATGATTCCCCTGGCTCAGGAGCAGCGCCTGGGTGAATTGGCCAGGCTGCTGGGAGGGGACAGCATTACCGATGCCACCCTGGCCAATGCCAGAGAGCTATTGGTCGAAGAGTGATCCCCCCCAGAAATCAACAGGTGCCGGCCCATCCGGCACCTCGATCCCACTTTCCCACCAGGTGTGATCCCCGCCAAATCCGCTTGCGAGTTTTTTAATCAGGTTCGCAAGATCTTCATCTAATAATCTGAGTTTTGCGGATCCAGCCGACGAATCTCCGGCTTTTTTAACGCAGGTAATGTTTCTGTCATATCTCGCAAACTTTCAGAAAAAAGTCTGCGAAACGTCACAAAACCGGGGTGATGGACGGGTTATTTTGGTCCCAGATAGAATTTTAATTTCAAACTTAAAGGAGACAGCCCATGTCCGTAGCGAAGTTTTTTATTCCTTCCGTGAACACTCTGGGCACCGGCGCCGTGGATGCAGCCGCAGACGATATTCTCCAGTTGGGCTTCAAGCGTGCCCTGATCGTCACCGATAAGGTGCTGGTCGAGGTAGGCCTGGTTGCTCAAGTGGTAGACAAGCTGGCCACCCGTGGCCTGGAGACCGTTGTATTCGACGGAACCCAGCCCAACCCAACTGTAGGTAACGTAAATGACGGTCTGGCTCTGCTGAAAGAGAACGACTGTGACTTCGTTATCTCCCTGGGCGGTGGTTCACCTCACGACTGTGCCAAGGGTATTGCCCTGGTAGCCGCCAACGGTGGCGACATCCGTGACTACGAAGGCGTGGACAAGTCTGCCAAGCCTCAAATGCCACTGGTTGCCATCAACACCACCGCAGGCACCGCGTCTGAGATGACTCGCTTCTGCATCATCACCGACGAAGATCGTCACATCAAGATGGCCATTGTGGACAAGAACACCACTCCCATCCTGTCTGTTAACGATCCTCAGCTGATGGTTGGCAAGCCTAAGTCTCTGACCGCAGCCACCGGTATGGACGCTCTGACCCACGCCGTTGAGGCCTACGTGTCTATCGCAGCCAACCCCATCACCGATGCCTGTGCAGAGAAAGCGATCACCCTGATTGCCGATAACCTGCGCAACGCCGTTGAAGATGGCACCAACATCGAAGCCCGTGACCAGATGGCCTACGCTCAGTTCCTTGCTGGTATGGCCTTCAACAACGCCAGCCTGGGTTACGTACACGCCATGGCTCACCAGCTGGGCGGTTTCTACGACCTGCCACACGGTGTCTGTAACGCCATCCTGCTGCCTCACGTACAGGCTTACAACGCCCAGGTTGTTCCAGAGCGCCTGGCCGACGTGGCCCGTTGCATGGGTATCGACACCACCGGCATGACTGCTGCTGACGGTGCCGAAGCCGCCCTGAACGCCATCCGCGAGCTGTCCAAGGACATTGGCATCCCTGCCAACCTGACCGAGCTGGGTGTTAAAGAGGAAGACATTCCTACTCTGGCCACCAACGCATTGAACGATGCCTGTGGCCTGACCAACCCCAAGCAGGCAACTCACGAGGAGATCAGCGCCATCTTCCGTGGCGCCCTGTAATCAGGTTGTCCGCTTAGTGTGCAAATCAAGGCCGGCTTAGCCGGCCTTTTTTATTCCTATGTTGACCCTGATGCCGGGAACCTCCTGCGAGGCGGACAGTCCTAGTGGTATTGAATTTCCCTTTCTCCCCCGGGCTAGGGTATTATCGCGTTTCACTTACAGGGGATAACGATTAACAGCATGAAGCAGTGTAAGATTTGGTTGGCCGCGGCCCTGACCGCAGCAACCCTCAGCGGGTGTTCGGTGTTTGACAGCCTGGTGTACAAGATCGACATTCCTCAGGGCAACTTCATCGAGCAATCTCAGGTAGAGAAACTGAGAGTTGCCATGACCCGTGAGCAGGTGGAGTTCATTCTGGGCCGTCCAGTATTGCGCGACTCCTTCGCCGACAACACCTGGTACTACGTCTATCAGTTCAAGAGTGGCCGCACCAACGAGATCACTCGCAAGGAGCTGATCATCAAGTTCGAACAGGATAAGGTCGCCTCGGTGAGTGGTGATTACACCCTCTCAGATCAGTTCGATACGCCCTTGAGCGTCTCAGGTCCTCAGTAAGAAAAAAGCCGGCATCGCCGGCTTTTTTGATCCCTCCCCTGGCATCTGCACCCAAAGTCATTGAGAATGATTGTCAGTATCAACAACTCAAGGAGATGACTTTGCCCCGCATCAGTCTGTTCGGATGTGGCTGGCTGGGGCTCCCCCTCGGCAAACGCCTGGTCGAGGCCGGATACGGCGTACGAGGGAGCACCACCACCGAAACCAAATTGCCGCAGCTTCGCCAGGCGGAGATCGATGCCCACCTGCTGACGCTCTCCCCAGAAACCCGGTTGAGTGACTCCCCTCTGAGCGAGGGAGAGATTGCCATCATTACCCTGCCTCCGACAAAAGGGGACGGTAAGCCCGGCTACTACCTCAGGCAGATGACCAACCTGGCCAGTGAACTGGCAGCGCACCAGTTCCAGCGTGTGCTCTTCATCAGCGCTACCTCTGTCTACCCCCAGGAAAACCGCGAAGTCACCGAAGAGGATGCCCGACGCATCGAGTCGCCCTTTACCGATACCCCCTGGCTGGATATTGAGGCCTGCTTTACTCAGGGACGCAGCTATACAGCAACCGTTGTGCGATTTTCTGGTCTTATCGGCGGAGAGTATCAGCCAGGACGTTACTTCTCCGGCCGCCCCCTGGGAGGGGCCGATGACCCGGTCAACATGATTCACCGGGAGGATTGCATCGGGGCTATCATGGCGATCATCGACCAGGGCGCCTGGGGAGAGGTCTTTAACGCCAGCGCCTGTCAGCACCCAAGCAGACGACAGATCTACACCCGCTCCTGCCAATTGGCCGGACTGCCTCTGCCACTGTTTTCCGATGAGCCCAAACCCTATCGCCTGGTGAATTGCGACAAGCTCAAGAAGCAGTTGGGCTACCGTTTCCGCTACCCGGATCCTTTGCTGGCCCTGGAAGCCGAATAGAAAACGGGCTCCATCAGGAGCCCGTTTCGTTATATCTGATGGCCTATTCAGCCTTGGCCTTTGCCTGTTCGGCCCGGCGCTTACGCACCTCTTTGGGATCGGCAATCAGGGGGCGATAGATCTCGATTCGCTCACCGGGCTTCACCTCATAGTCCAGCTTTACCTGACGGCTGAACACCCCAATCTTATTCTTGGCAAGATCAATGTCCGGGTGCCTGGAGAGAATGCCACTGGCCTGAATCAGCGCCTCGGCACTGTTGCCAGGTTCGGCGGCGACCTTAACCACAGTCGCCCCTTGCGGCAGGGCGTACACCACCTCAACCTGAAAGCTCTTACCCACGATAAACCTCCTTGGCACGCTCGGAGAACGCCATAACCATATTCTGGGCCAGGTCATTGAAAATTTTGCCAAAGGCTTTCTGGGTCACCGGGTTATTGAATTCAAAATCCAAGCTGAGCTCCACCTTACAGGCCGCTTCGGTGAGCGCCTTAAAGCTCCAGGTTCCTTTCAATGCCTGGAAGGGCCCCTCTTTCAAACTCATGGTGATCGCGTCTGGTGCCTGCAGACTGTTTACCGTGGTAAAACTCTGGGCAATGCCTGCCTTCTTCACCGAGACAGTGGCCACCATCTCATCATCGGTATGGCTATGAATCTCTCCGCCAACGCAACCAGGCAGAAACTGTGGATATGACGCCACGTCATTGACTAGGTCATACATCTGCTGCGCACTGAAACGGACCAGGGCGCTGCGGTTTATCTGCGGCATCGGTTCACTCTCCCAACTACAATTCCCGGGCATTGTAACAATCCCTTGCCCAAGGTCATACCAAATCTACGGCAGACGGGTATAATACGCCGCTATGGCTAAGAAAAGTTCTAAAAAATCCAAGCCCACCTCCTCGACCATCGCCCTCAATAAGAAGGCGCGCCACGAGTATCACATCGAGGAGAAGATTGAGGCAGGTCTGTCCCTGATGGGATGGGAAGTGAAATCCCTTCGCGAAGGCAAGGTAAACCTCACCGAAGGCTTTATTCAAATTAAAGATGGCGAAGCCTACCTTCACGGCGTCACCATTACTCCCCTTAACACCGCCTCCACCCACGTGGTGGCCGATCCCCTGCGTCTGCGCAAACTGCTGCTTAAGCGCCGGGAGTTGGACCGCCTCATTGGTCAGGTGGAGCGTCAGGGCTACAGCATGATCCCCACCGCCCTCTATTGGAAGAAGGCCTGGGTGAAGCTGGAGTTCGGTCTGGGTAAGGGTAAGAAACAACACGACAAGCGCGATGATGCCAAACAGCGTGACTGGGACCGTGAAAAAGCCCGGGTCATGAAGGGTTCCAAGCGCTGATCGCTTAATGCTTATCCACACTGGCCTTGGCGTCCTCTGTGGATAAGTGGTATAGTAGCTCTACCTGGGGTCGATTTTGGATTCGACGGGATTCTCGAAACCCAAGGTGCATGCCGAGGTGCGGTTGGCCTCGTAAAAAAGCCGCATTTTAATAGTCGCAAACGACGAAACTTACGCAATCGCCGCCTAATAAGCGGTAAGATCGCCTACCTCCAATCCCCCGCCTATTGGGAGAGGATCAAGGTAGTCAAGCCATATAGGATCGCGCGGCGTCTTCTCCAGTAGACAAAGCGTTAAACTCAATCTGGATCGCCCAGGTGAAGCCTGCCGCTCGGCGCCACTATGGGTTAACTAAAAGAGCCGGCTAAGCATGTAGGACCGAGGATGTAGGTTTTTCGGACGGGGGTTCAACTCCCCCCGACTCCACCAAACATCATTAAAAGCCCGCTTTTGCGGGTTTTTTTATGTCCAAATTCCGTTTGACCGACTTCACAGAGTACCCCAAACCACTGTTTTTGAACAAATATTTTCATGATCCAGTTCAAGGGCGTTTTATTTTGTTCTTGCCTGTTCACCCTTCGTAGTAGTACAGATAGTAGTCAGCAGCTGCAGCAACCCCATTGTTGAACTACTACGCAGGAGGGAATCATGCCACGTATCGTAAAGCCGCTTACAGATACCCAGGTACGGGGAGCCAAGCCCAAAGCGGCCATGTACCGCCTCAATGATGGCAATGGCCTTCAGCTCAAAGTCAAACCTAATGGCAGTAAGCACTGGTTTCTGGACTACTACAGACCAACGGATAAAAAACGCACCAGCTTAGGGCTCGGAGCCTTTCCAGAGGTTGGTCTGGCCGACGCCCGAGAAGCCAAAAGAGCTGCAAAGGCATTGCTGGCGAAAGGCGTTGACCCGAAAGCCCACAGAGAGCAGCAGCAACTGCAGAAAAATGTGGATGTAATGACAACTCTTGAGGCAGTCGCAAAAGACTGGATGCTTGTAAAACAATCCAAGGTCTCTGCTGACTACGCGGAGGACATCCGCCGCTCATTAGAGATGCACCTGTTCCCCAAGCTGGGAACAATACCAATCAAACAACTGACCGCTCCAATGGCAATTGAATGCCTGCGTCCACTGGAAGCAAAAGGCTCCTTAGAACAGGTAAAACGCGTCATTCAAAGACTGAACGAAATCATGAGGCATGCGGTCAACACCGGCGTTGTTCATGCCAACCCTATGTCTGGTATCCGCGCAGCCTTTAAGGCACCGACCAAAGACAACCTTCCGACCTTGCGCCCCGATGAGTTACCCATGCTCATGAAGCGCCTGCAGCGGATGAATACTCGACCCACTACTCGCCTGCTAATCGAATGGCAACTCCATACCATGGTCCGCCCCAGTGAAGCTGCGGGGGCGCATTGGAAAGAGATAGACATGGAGAGTCGTACCTGGCGCATTCCAGCATCGCGAATGAAACGAAAGAAGGAGCATTGGGTAGCTCTTTCCTCCCACGCACTCAGCTTACTTGAAGAGCTCAAGGGTATTTCCGGGGAACGAGAACACCTTTTCCCTGGAGACCGTGTGCCCTCTCGTCCTGCTTGCTCCCAGACCGCTAATGCCGCCCTTAAACGCGCAGGATTCAGTGGAAAGCTGGTTTCACACGGGCTCCGTGCTCTCGCATCTACCACGCTCAACGAAGCCGGTTTTCCGCCAGACCTCATCGAGTCAGCTCTTGCCCATGCCGACCGCAACGAAGTACGAGCAGCATACAACAGGGCACAGTATGTCGAACGACGACGCCCCATGATGGAGTGGTGGAGCAACCAGATTGCTCAAGCCTCGCTGGGCCAAAAGCCAGCCACCAATTGCACCACTATCAGCGTTATTCCAGGCGATGAACAAAACCATGAAGGTGCCGAGACAGCATGAGCTCCAAGATTAAAATACAGATCCGCACCAAATCTGACCTCCCCTTATGGGCAAACCGCTCTGTTTACCGCGTTTTTGAGGGCATGGCACCTGAACACCTGCTTCAGGAACTTACCAGGCGGCTCGACATTCGCGAGTTCGTGGATAGCCAGAGAATGCCTGTACTCGGCAGTGAAGGTGGCAGTGGCCAGTCTCTGCACATGCGAAACCTCGAGAAGATCTGGTCCGGCTCGCCAGTACTATCAACGCAGGATATGCTGGCCGCCATCGACGAGAACGGAGAAGAGGACAATGAGACCTGCGCTATCTCGTTAAATCTCGCTGAACTGTGCAGCCTAGCTAACGACGCTATTGCCCTAGGTTACATGAAATTTCATAACGGTAAGCTATACATCCCAGATCCGGAGGTCAATATGATGGATCTTGGGCGTAATGGCATTGATCTTCAATTTAATGAAGATCTCGAAAATGACTGCTCGATGGTGTCGGTTTCCAAATTTGCTGAAGCTGACCCGTTGGCAACACGGGTCCCAATATGCCTCAATCTTGATGAATGCTCTGATGTGGCCATTTTGGCCGACTTAAAGCAGCAGCTGCCTAAGTTGCGACAAGAGTACGAGTGTCCAGAGGAAAGCCGGGATCAATGGCCACCATCGGGCTTTAAAAACCACGGCCCGGCCATCTTCGACAAAATCCATCGTTATAACGTGTTTCTGATAATGGACATTCTTAGCTGGGCAACCTTTAAAAAGTTCAAAGTCAGCAGTGAGGTGCTAAACAGGGCAGCATTCTCGGACAATGACCCATGGGCTAGTGCCGAAAGAGTGCGGCAGACCATACTGCCCTTTATCAACTCTTTGGCTACTGACGGAACGATCCTGCGCCTCAGCCACGACATTACAACAAAATCTGTAGAATTTTAGATTCAAGATTTTCCCGTATTTTCCTGCCTCGACAGTTCTACTGCTGCACTCGCTAATTCACGACAAAATCTGTTCATAGATACCAACCCACGTTGATGGGTGATAACTAAATCACCCTGAGACACCTTTACCCAAAGGAAAGCCTATGACAGACAGAGACCGCCTAATCAGTGGCCCACAACTTCTCGGAGTTGTCCCCTTCTCTAGAACCCGCATCTATCTTATGCGTCGCAAAGGTGAGTTTCCCGAACCAGTTCGAATCGGAGGGCGCAACTACTGGAAAGAATCATCTATCCAGAAATGGCTATCCGAACTCTCCAACAACAAGGCCTAAGGGGGCAACTATGAAAACAGCACTAATTCTCGACTTTATCGGCAACCATAACGACCGCCAAACGAAGACTGAGCGCTTTTTCGAGATGCTTGTCACCTGTGACAGTGAAGGGGTATCTCGGTGGCAAATTGTTGGTCGCCTGAAAACCACCAGCCCCGGATATTATCGACAACGAGCTCGTGACATTGGAGTCACCCTTACCCGAGGCCGAGAATATAAGCCGATCAGCCTACTCGATTTTATCAAGTGTCTGCAGCACCTTGACCAACTCAGAGCTCAGCGCTTCGCCTGCCCTCTCCCCATTGAGGTCAAGCAAAAGCTCATCCTAGATTACGTCAACAGCTACCAGGATTAACATGGGCAATAAAACGTCAGAATACTCCGAGTTGGCAGAACAAAGTCTAATCGGGGCGGCGTTTTTGGAAGGAGGGAGGGCTCACGCCCTTCCTCATATCCAGCGCCTTGGAATGGAGCCGTTCCATAAGGCTGAACACAAGAAACTGGTTAGCTTAATTCTGAAGCTGTCAGCTAAGGGTATTGCTCCTGACCTAGTAACTCTCAACGAAGAGATAAATCGGCATGGAATTCGTACTACAGGCCTTCTCGCCTATGCGTCAGATCTTTCCAGAAACACGCCAGGAATTTCAAACGTTGATCAGTACGCTCGAGTAATCGAAGACTATGCAAAGAAACGTAACCTTAACCAGGACCTACAAAAAGCACTCAACGGAGACACAGACGCTTTGCTCCGTATCCAACGGGGAGAACATCAATATACCTCTGCATTGAGCTGGAGCATGGGTTCTGGTGAATGGGAACAGCCATACGAATGGCTTATACACAGCTGGGTCCCTGGTAAAGCTATTGGTTTTATCTCTGGACCATCAGCCAATGGTAAGACTTTCGTGGCCATCGACATGATCGGAGCCATTGCCACTGGTATTCCGTTTTGTGGTGTTGGCGAAATTATAGGAGAAGCCGGAGCCGCAGCCTACTTCACAGTCGAGGGAACTCAAGGCATCGGAAAGCGTCTCGAAGCCTACCGACAATATCATGAGGTTGATAAGGCTATCTGGGAGCAAAGGGTGTGGCAGTGCAATACATGCATCAGTTTTAAAACGACGCCGCCAGAGCTTATAGCTGATGCTGTGAGAAAACAGTCCGAGGTTACTGGGGAGAAGTGTCGTCTGATCCTTTTCGACACCTTCAGAGCATACAGCGGTGCTTCGAGAGAGAACGACAGTAGCGATACCGAACTCGCGATAGCCTGGATGCGTCAGTTAAGGGACCTATCCGGTGCCACTGTGTTGTGCATTCACCACAGTCGAAAGGGAAGTGATGAAAACCCCATTAAGCCAGGGTGTGATGCGGACATGATCTTGCGGGGCTCAGGGAATCTAAAAGCAGGAGCTGAGGTCGTTCTAGGTGTAGTCATGGCAAAGGCCCAGTCAGCGGAGGGCAATGATGAGAGCACAATCCCATTTGTCTGGCCGTCAAAGCTAAAAGACATTCCTCTCCGAGCTCCGTCAGCCGCTCCTATTGCCAGTTTAAAGGTCAAACTGGCCAATAACACCAGCATTGATGTTGGAGTCATTCAACACTCAGGGGATGCCTGGGAACAGGCGCAAGATGGCCAGAGGGTGACCTCTCAGAGTGACAAAGATTGGCTCGTTCGATACCTAAGAGGCTGTTCAGAACCCATCTCAGTTCCCTACGCTAAGGACGAGTTTAAAGACATGGTTCGTCGCTCTGAACCCAACATCAAAGACGGCACCCTGAGAAGCCGAACAAGTCGCTTGTTCAATGCGGTAGGCAAAGAGGACGGGATAGTCGTTAAAGACAACTACCTCTCACTAAACCAAATAAGCTAAAGCGACCCTGTGTTGCGTTGCACCTCCTCACTAGACCGCGGTTGCAACGCAACAGTTTCCTCATCATCCATACAACCCTCATCCCCTTAAACAGTAAAGCCATCAACATTCGCTCATGTATACATCACTTGTTCTCTGCATAGGAATAACTATAAAAATCTCATCATTATCACCAACTCATCAGTTACGCCCCTCCCAAATGGCCACCCTAGAAGTACTCCCCGGAACATCTACACGACTAATAGCTTCACCATTAGGCTGTTCTCTTAAGAACTCTGATCGATTTCAAAGAGGGGGAGGGGGAGGGTGCAACTGAAGAGGGGGTACCCCCCTATTAAAAAACCGTCAACAAAATGTGAGCAATTTTCAAACACAATAAGGTTGTTACTCAGATTTTTGTGCCCAGTTTTCATTTCATGGAAGTGCAGCAGATGCACCTTCAAGTTGCACCCCAAAGCTCTTTCAGTTCTATAATCACCTGAAATACTGTGGATTTTAGAGAAACCGGATGATCCACATCAAAATCCACTAACTCTTGTATGGTTTCATACCTAACATCGAAAAATCCCAATCCGAGACCAATCAGTATGATGACCATTCTCGACGCAAACTCCGCAAATCCAACTTGGAACGATGATCTTTTGGGGGGGAGAGAAGCGTATGCACTAAGTCTGACTAAGCACTTATTGTCTCAACCCAATGGGTACGCGCTCAACATAAATGCACCGTGGGGAGCAGGAAAAACATTCTTCTTAAAGTGCTGGCAGAATTCGCTTTCAGTTCCGGACTGGATACAGGGAAGCCAGCCCATTTTGGCAATATACATTGATGCTTGGGAGACTGATTTTGCAGACGACCCACTACTGGCCTGCGTTGCACAGATCAGTACTCAGCTAAAGCCCCACATAGAGGGATTCGACCAGAAGTCCAGAAGCTGGCTCGAAGCGACAGGCTCTTTCATGAAAAAGGCCGCTCCAGAAATGGTCCGAGCAGCGGTAAGGAAAGCTATTGGATTCGACTGGGAAGCGGCTATCCACTCAAATGAAGACGAGGAGGCTCTATCGCAAAAGCTATCTGAAGCTCCTCCAAAAAGAGATCTGGATAACAACCGCGAAGAATCAGATACAAAACTAATTGAGCACATGGCTATGCTTGCAACCAAAGGCCTCATTGATCGATTTGAAAAAGATAAAGCCCATATCCAGTCGTTTCGAACATCACTTTCACAACTGATGCAGATGATCATGGAGGAGGAAAAGTCCCCATACTGCGGCTCCCAGAAGGTATTTATCTTCATAGACGAACTCGATCGTTGCCGCCCTTCGTATGCTATCGAGCTGCTTGAGCTAATCAAGCACATGTTCTATATCCCTGAGGCAGCATTTGTCGTCGCCACAGACTCTTCTCAGCTCCGACACGCAATAAGCGGTGTCTACGGAGAAAGCTTTGATGGAGGAAGGTATCTCGGTAGATTCTTCAACAGTAGATTCATGCTGCCCAAACCTAGCACAACAGCGTTTTTAAACTCCCGAGTTGACTGGTCTAAAAACCCTCACTTTGGCAGAGGTCGGATATGGCCACGAGATGAGAAATTAGTCAGCTTTGCTTCAGTTATCGGGGGCTATACCGGCTTAGAGCTTAGAGATATACACCAGGTAGCTCTGCGGCTGGAGTTCATCATGGAACAGAATCCAGGGCTAATTCATGGGCCAACACTAATATTTTTACTTTGCTTAAGCGTTAGTCACGCAGACCTATACGAATCCCTGAAAATCGGACGCCTCTCCCTGTCCACTGATCAAGATAGTAGTGTCTTCTCGAAAATCGAAGGCTTTTTGCCTTACATCAGTCATGGGCCAAAGGCTCAGCGATTAGACAACCACATCGAAAGATACGGGCCTAATGGGCTTATGAGCACAACTAGCATCGACCATCTTGTTGCAGAAGCGACTATTGAGCGGAATGAACAGATAGGTGACAACAACGAGTCCCAAGCTAATCCTTTCTTAAGCCCATTCATTGTAGAAATGAGCAATTTAGATGAAGCTTCTATAAAGAGAGTGGTGATCAGAGACTACTTCAAACTGGTAGATGTGGGGAACGCCCTAGAAGGTGTATGAAGCTCAGGGTAAGCAACTCAAATGGCTCCATCGAGACTCTGGTGGAGCACTCTATGCTCAACACAAACTTAACACCTCCCCCAAAACTAGACACACTGCTTTCAAAGGTTCACACCTTAAGGTGATTACGAATCATTATCAAAGCCAGAACGCACAACCAACTTGGGTACAACAAAAAATCCTTCATCACAATTGCTAAACCCTTGAAAGTGACATTAAAATGTACGCTTCCTTTATGTGGAGAGGCAGCGAGTTGGATTTTCAGCAAATTAAAGCCCGATTCTACGCAGACTTCCAGTATGTTTGCGATGAGATATTTCCCGATCACCAGTTGGAGATTGGGGGCATTGATGAAGACATATACTCCACTCTGGCAAGTGACTACAGTGACTTGAACTGGGATCATGAGCTCTGCACAACATACAATCAAGATGGTGCATTCGATCTAACATTCAAACTGCTGATAGACGGTTCGCTGCAAGCCGCCTGCTTAGGTCGTTTCATCCCAGAAGATGAAACCATAGAGCTCCGAATGTTGGAATCCTTCTGTGACAGCACCAGTCCCTTCTATAAACGTGTGTGTAACGTTACGTTTATGGGAGCCTACCTCATCACTCAAGCAGCTGGAGCCCAAGTTATACGTCTCCATGATGTAGATCCAAATGAGCCAAAGCTCGTAGCACACTACGAGAAATTCGGATTCTCTTGGCTTCCCAACGAAGATGGTGCAATCATTCTCAGCATGTCTGTATCAGTGCAGGCCTTGGAAGACAGAGTCAATACCGTTATGCGGCTAGAATCACAAACTTAATCCAGAACCTTGACTACAATATAAGCAAGTGTATACTTCGTCGCTCAGCCATGAATGGTTGCCTAGAGTGAGTTACTACTTGATTTACCATTAGTAACATTTGCACTGGCAACAGCAAGATTTACATCCGTAACCTTTTGTGACATGGTGGTTTTGTTGAGCAAATGGAAATGTTCGCAGTTAGACAGGAGACACCTATGAGTCGGAAACGTGTAACCACGGACAAGATGAGCGTTACAGCCGTTAGCGAGCGTAGCACCAAGGCTGTTCAATTCCTTATCCAAACAAAAGCCGCATGGACCTCTCCTTCCCTTGAGCTAAACCAAAAAGTTGCTCTAGGCTCTCGCAAGCAACACCCAAAGGTAGCTTGCTGCTGATATCGAGCACTCTATGCGGAACAGGCACCCACATCGGGTGCCTTTTTGTTTCTAGCGATGTTTTATTTTAGTAGTTCGATTGGTAGTTCACTTGATAGACACAGTACGTGACACCGCGGCGCAGCGATGGTGAACGACGGTTTTCAACTCCCCCCGACTCCACCAAACATCATTAAAAGCCCACCGCAAGGTGGGCTTTTTTGTGGTTCATCGCGCATTACCGGGAAAAGCGGCTCGTATCTTCAGGAAGAAGTAGTCGCTGTCCCGGTATCCGTAGGCCATGCGCTTGATAACCTTTATCTTGTTGTTCATTCCCTCAAGCTTGCAGGTGTGCAGCCGGAAGGTAGCCGAGGCGATGATGCCATTGAGGTAGGGTTTGAGCTTCTTAGCGAAGCGGATAAGCGGTTCGATGCCGCTCTCGGTGACCTGTTGCCACCATAAACGCCACTGGCTCAGAGCAGCATCGGGACTGTCGGCATACCACAGCTCCTTCAGTTGTTCCCGCATCAGGTACACCACCATCAGCGACCGGTTCTCAGCTAACAGTTCCTCCAAGTAGGCGTGCTGCTTGTCGGTCATGTTCTTCCGGTTCTTCAGCAGCACCCACCGACCTCGCTTTACTCTTCTTCTGGCCGGTTTGTCCTGCCTCAGCTCGTTGGCTCGGTCCACTCGCACCCGATCCACCACTTCCCGGCCATATTTGGCCACCACATGGAAAAGGTCGTAGACCACTGCGGCATTGGGGCAATGCATCGCCACTTCTAGGTCGAAGGCGGTATTCATGTCCATGGCTACCGCTTCGATATGCTGGCAGTGCTCTCCCAACGTCAGGAAGAACGGTCGTATCGCCTCTCGACTACGGCCCTCGCCAACCCACAGCACCTGGTGAGTGTCGGCATCGGCGATGACAGTGGCGTAGCGGTGGCCCTTGAACAGGGCAAACTCGTCCATGACCAGACGTCGTACCTTGCTCCAGTCCGGCTCGGTGACCTCCCGAGTCAGACGCTGTATGTCCAGCCGCTTGAGGGTGTGCCAGTGCAAACCGGTCATCTCATTAACGTGCTTAATGGGCATCCGCTTTAGCAGTTGTTCGACGTACAGGATAAGTCGGTTGGTCTGGCGAGCATGGGGCTCCAGCCAGGAAAGGCACTCAGTGACCACACCACAGTCAGGGCAGCGTAGTCGGCGCAGTGGTACAGACAGCAAAGTCTGGTAGCCAAAAACATCACGCTCCTGAATAGTGCGGATAGTGACATCGTGAACCCGACTGACAGCTTGGCCACAGCGACATTGACCGGGGCCCGAGGGGGTTAAATGGATGGTAAGAGTATCGTGGTGGAGCTCAGTATGAGTGGGGGAAAACCCTTCCCACGGTGAGATAGGCAAGGTAAGCTTTTGCATCGAGAACGGCTGGTGGTGATTGTTTGTGTTTGGCGACTAAACAATAACCTTTCCAGCCGTTTTCGTATCTAGTTCCCGCTAATGTGCGAAGAACCTTTTTTGTGCCTGGTCGATAGTGCGTCGTCCTATCTCTGCCGCCAGAGTAACCACCCCTTATGCAGCTCCATCACCACCATCAACAGCAGCGCCGCCAGCAGCAGGGATGTCCACTGCTCCAGGGTAACCGGTGCCGCCTGCAGAATCCCGGCTAGCCAGGGAGTGTGCATGGCCCATAGGTGCACCAATTGCGCGGCCAGGGTGCCAAACACCAGCAGAGGGTTACCCAGTATGGGGTGACGGAACAGAGATAAGGTTTCAGAGCGGCTGTTGAACACCTGAACATTCTCGAATAGCACCATCATCAGCAGGGTCAGGTTGCGCGCCTCATCCAGACTGGCCCCTTGGGCCAACTGCCACTGGAACAGCAGGAAAGCCAAGGGCCCTATGGTGAGAGCCGATAATATTACCCGCTCCAGCATCAACCGGTTGAAAATCGCCTCTTTCGGATCTCGGGGCGGCCGCTTCAGTTCGCTGCCCTCTGCAGGTTCAAACGCCAGGGCGATGTCCTGAATGCCATTGGTCACCAGGTTCAGCCACAGAAGTTGCACCGCCGTCAGGGGAAGAGGCAGGCCAGTGAACAGCGCCAGGGTAAAGAGCACCAGCTCAGCGGCAGCGGTGGAGATCAGCAGGAACACCACTTTTCGCACGTTGGCGTAGGCGACCCGGCCCTCTTCAACGCCGGCCAATATGGAGCTGAAGTTGTCATCCGTAATGATCAGGTCGCTGGTTTCCTTGGCCACCTCGGTGCCAGTGCTCCCCATGGCCACACCCACCTGTGCCGCCTTGAGTGCCGGAGAATCGTTGGCCCCGTCGCCACTGACTGCTACGAAGTGACCCAGGCGCTGGAGGGAGTGGACAATGTCCAGCTTCTGTACCGGTTCCACCCGGGCAAATACCCGTCCCTGGTCGACAATGGCGTCCACGGCCTGCGCCCCGCCTGCTTGCCTGAGTGACTCGCCGGTCACGATCTCATCGGCCCGTTCGGCCAGCTCCAGGTTTCTCGCCACCGCCAGGGCGGTAATGGGGTGATCCCCTGTGACCATCACCACCCGGATCCCTGCCCTCTTGCAGTCGGCCACCGCCTGAGCAGACTCCGGCCTGAGAGGATCCACCATCCCAACCAGGCCCAGCAAGGTCAGCTGTTTCAGGCTGGCATGCTCCAGTTCACCATCGCTGTGCAGCTGCGACGGCGCGGTTCCCTCCGCCACCGCCAGCATGCGAAAACTCTCCGAGGCCAGCGATTCCGCCACCCTCCGAAGCTCTTCCTCTTCCAGGGGCACATCCCCTGCCGAGGTCGCCATAGTGGTGCACATAGGCAATATCCGCTCTGGCGCCCCCTTCACTGACACCTGAACCCGGTCACCGCAGCGGTTGGCACTGGCACAGAACATCCGTTCAGACTCAAATGGCAGGCTGGCCACCTCAGGGCATTGCCCAAGCAGCGCTTCTTTCACCTGCCCCAGCTTCTTACCCATCACCAACAGCGCCACATCCACGGCATCCCCCTGCCCCTGCCAACTGCCATTGTGATGGAGCAGATGCGCGGGATTACACAGGAGCGCCGCCCATGCCAGACGCTGCAACCTCTGCTGTTGGTTATCGGTTATGGGGTCTTCACCTTCGACCCTGCCCGCTGGCTCCAGCCCCTCACCGCTGACCGTCAGTATCTTGTCTCCGGGCAGCACCACCCTTTTGACCGTCAGACGATTGACCGTCAAAGTGCCGGTCTTGTCGGAGGCGATGCAGGTACAGGAACCCAGGGCTTCCACAGAGATCAGTCGGCGAACGATCACCTGACGCTTCGCCATCCTCCCCTGGCCGATGGCCAGGGCCACGGTCAGCGCCACAGGCAAGCCTTCGGGTATCACCGATACCGCCAAGGCCACAGCCAGGAGCATAATCTCCATTAAGCCGGCACCGCGGTAAAGGGCTACCAGCGCCATCAGGGTCACCGCCCCCCCCACCATTAAGGCCACCCGTCGAACGAAGGTATCCATGCGTACCAGCAGCGGCACCTTGGCCTCGGGATCCCTCATCACCTGAGCGGCAATGCCGCCCAGTTGGGTCGCCATGCCGGTTGCCACCACCACTCCTGTGGCCCGCCCTCTTCCCATCAGGGTGCCGGCAAACGCCATATTGCTGCGGTCGCCCAACGGGGTATCGACGGGAAGTGCAGTGTCGTGACACTTGGTCACCGGCAGGGACTCACCGGTCAGCAGGGATTCATCGATGGCTGTGTCGTGACAGCTCACCAACCTCAAGTCTGCAGGAATCTTGTCTCCGGACTCCAGCAGCACCATATCCCCCGGCACCAATTGATCGGCGTCCAGGTCATAGGGTTCACCATCTCTAAGCACTCTGGCCCGGGTACCCACGACCCGCTGCAGGGCTTCGGTCGCCCTCTGGGCAGAAAACTCCTGAATGGTCCCGATGATGGCGTTAATCAGCAGGATGGCGCCGATGAACAGGGCATCGGTAACCTCATGGGTCACCAATGACAGCACAGCCGCCAGCATAAGAATGTAGATAAGGGGACTTCTGAACTGCCGTAGGAAGATCTCAAACACCCCAAGGGTGGGAGGCTTAGGAAGACGGTTGGGGCCAAAAAGCTTCAGCCTCTGGCCGGCCTCTTCGGCACTCAGCCCGGATGGGGAGCTGCCGAACCGGTCTAGCAGACCCTGGCTCTGCTCTGCCCAGGGGCTTCCCGGTTCAAGGCCTGGGGGGCACCTGCCCTCTCTGACTCGGTTTACGTTCATCGCTGCCAGCCCTCCCATCCCCTTAGGTATAGGTCAATGAGGAATGGCGCAGCCAGCTAAGTTAGTGATTCAGCTCAATTGATGCGTCAATTTTTTTCCCTTTGTTGCTCCAGTCGCCGAGCAGCACAAACTGTCCGGAAACTGGGCCAGTCCTATTCCCCCTCCAAAGTCATACCAACCCACGCTCATAAGCCGCAAAATCACCATTTCTCACCGCTATCTTCCGCAAATACCACGTGATCCTGCCCACATTTTCACCACTTGGTTCGTGGTCGCTTTTCAACCACGAAAAATCTTCATTGTTAACATAACCCCAGCTTACAACGCCCACAGCATGGGGCCTTGAACCTAAAGCGAGAGTAAACTCCTTCAATTAACGTCAATTTTCCATCACAACTCTAGATATGAAATCAACAACGAGTTAACATCCAGAATGTCAGGAGCAACATGTATTAACAGCCCCTAAACAAGGTTCACTTGCTCTTATCTCTGCCTGGGGGCTGCAATCCAATAATAAATCGACTTTAGGGAGAACAGCATGTTCGTGAAGTCTAGCTTGGCCAAGTCCGTAAGGCTGGCTGTAGTATTTGGCGCAGCCGCAACTTTGGCTCAGCCTGCTGTAGCCGCCGAGGAAGGCAATGACGAGGGAAGCGAAGTAGAGAAAATTACCGTTACCGGTTCTCGTATCGCCCGTCCTGAATTCACCCAACCAGCCCCCATCGTAAGCATCGGTTCCGACGAAATTGCCAAGTTCGGTAACGTCGACCTGGGTTCTATCCTGGCCGAACTGCCTGCAGTGGGTGCGACCGACACCATCATTGGTAACAACAACAGTAACGCCCTGGCCGGTATCAGCTCCGCTGACCTTCGCCGTCTGGGTGCCAACCGTACCCTGGTACTGGTGAATGGCAAGCGTCACGTAGCCGGTGCCCCTGGTTCCGCTCAGGTTGACTTGACCACCATTCCTGCCGCTCTGATTGAGCGCGTGGAAGTGATTACCGGCGGTGCGTCCGCGATCTATGGTTCCGACGCGGTATCCGGTGTTGTAAACATCATCCTCAAAGACAACTTCGAAGGCTTCGAGTTTGATGTGGGTTATGGCAACTCCATGGAAGGCGTGGACAACGAAGGCCACGTATTCAGCCTGGTGGGTGGTGCTGACCTGGCAGATGGCCGCGGTAACGTGACCTTCTTCGCCAACTACGACCGCACCAAAGAGGTAATGTCTACTCAGCTGAACCAGCTGGATGGTTGGGGCACTGTGGCCAACCCTGATGACACTGGCGAAGACGATGGCATTCCAGATCGTCTGCGTGTACCTCGGGTGTACTCCGAAATGATCAACGACACCGGCGTCATCAACCCCTTTGGTGGTGCTGCCGGCCGTTGGACCTTTGATCAGAACGGTAACCCCATGCTGCAAACCGAGCGCGACCTGTCCAACAGCTTCGCCTTCGGTAACTTCCCCAACGGCTGTGACACCTGTTTCAACCCTGAAGAGTACGAAAACTACATCCCAGGTGTTGAGCGTATTACCGTTGGCTCTACCTTTAACTATGATCTGACCGATAACGTTGAGTTCTACTCTGACTTCAAATACGTATCCTCAGACATCAAGCAGCAGTTCCAGCCTTCCTTCCGCTTCGGTAACATCAGCATCGACGTAGAAGACAACGCCTTCCTGGATGACGGTCTGCGTCAGACTCTGCTGGATGCCGGTCAAACCACCGTCTCCATGGCCAAGTTCTTCGACGAGCTGGGTAACCGCTCCGCCGACAACCAGCGTGACCTGTTCCGCTTCGTTGGTGGCTTCCGTGGCGACTTCACCCTGAGTGAAACCGACTTCAACTGGGAACTGTTCTACGTTTGGGGCGAAACCCGCAACGAGCGTAAGACTCTGAACGACCTGATCCCAGACAACCTAGTTGCCGCCATTGACTCGGTAATTGACCCAGCCACAGGCGAAGCCGCCTGTCGCAGTCAGGTGCCTAGTGCCCAAGGTGACGACTACGAAGATCCAGCGTCCGTTAACGGCGACCAGTGTGTGGCCTACAACCCCTTCGGTTTCGGCCAGGTATCTGACGCTGCCCGCGACTTCGTCTCTGCCGACGTAACCCGTAACGACAAGATCACTCAGCAGGTAATGGGCGCCACCTTGGGCACCGATTCTTCCGAGCTGTTTGAACTGCCTGGCGGTCCGGTAGACGTGGTAGTGGGTTGGGAATATCGTGAAGAGACTTCCGAAACCACCACCGACGAGTTCACCAAAGCTGGCTTCCTGACCAACGCCGCAACACCTGATTCCTACGGTGAGTACGACGTAACCGAATACTTCATCGAAGTACGTCTGCCTCTTATCGAAGGCATGACCGGTATCGAAGAGCTGACCCTGGACGGTGCATTCCGTGGCGCGGACTACTCTCACGCTGGTAACGCCGACGCCTGGAAAGTGGGTGCCTTCTACTCTCCGTTCGACGGCCTGAGCTTCCGCGGAACCATCGGCGAAGCGGTACGTGCGCCTAACGTTGCCGAAGCCTTCGATCCCCTGTCCCCTGGTTTTGCCCGTGTATCCGATCCTTGTGACGCGGACAACATCAACGACGATCCGGATCGCGCCGCCAACTGTGCTGCCCTGGGCATGCCTCCAGGCTTCGAAGCCAACGATAACGTGAGTGTTGATCTGCTCTCCGGTGGTAACTCTGACCTGAAGTCCGAGACCTCCAAGTCTAAGACTGTTGGTTTGGTGTGGAGCCCCAACTTCCTGGAAGACTTCTCTCTGACCGTGGACTACTACGAGATTGAGATTGAAGACGCCATCACCTTCGTTGAAGCTCAGGATGTTGCCAACAACTGTGTGGACGCCACCGGTGGCCCAGACGCCAACTTCTGTGGTCAGGTTGACCGTGACCCAGACACCTTCGACATCACCCTGGTTCGCTCCGGCTACCTGAACGCTTCTGCCCTGGAAACTTCAGGCGTCGAGTTCCAGGCCACCTACTCCATGGAAGTGGGCCCTGGTGACCTGGACCTGAACCTGGTTGGTAACCACCTGATTGAATACAAAGAGTTTGTATTCCAGGATCGTCCTGACGAGGTGAACTACGAAGAGGGTGAGGTTGGTGATCCAGAGTGGCAGTTCCGCTTCAGCGCCGACTACCGCTGGGATGACATGACTGTGAACTGGGTGACTCGCTTCATCGATAACTCCGTTACCTATGACGTAACCCCAGGTCCAAACGGTGGTTCCCCAGAAGACGTGAGCCCAGGATACGTTCCTAGCATCTTCACTCACGACCTGGGTGGTACCTACAACTTCAACGACACCGTACAGCTGCGTGCCGGTATCCGTAACCTGTTTGACAAACTGCCTCCAGGTTACACCGTTAACCCGATCTACGATCTGGTTGGCCGCCGCTACTACGTAGGCGTTAACGTTAGGCTGTAATCTCCCTGCCTAAACTTGAAAGGCGCAGCTCAGGCTGCGCCTTTTTTTACCTCCCAACGATCCAGCTCTCACCTGTAAAACCCTCCCCACGGCACACATCACGAACAACACTACGAAAGTGGCGGATTTCCATACAGAAAAAGTCATTTGTTGATCAAGCAACAATGGTTAGACCTGTAACGCGACAATTGGCGCCTCGTGACACACAAACAAAAAAACAATCAAATTCATCACCTTAATGCAATGAGGTCAATATTTAGGCATGCGTGCAATGTAACTTTATTCCGTTTTATTATTAGAATTTGCTTCACCTTTTACTACAAAGTGTGACCTCCCTAAAGGAAGTTGAAGCGATGAAGTTCTATCCTTGTCACAAATTTTTTGTAATCGAAGACTGCAATGGCGACGACAACTAAGGTAACGACCGTAAAGCGGGGGCTGGATGTGCCCCTGGCCGGTGAACCCCGGCAAGAGATCGACGGCCGCCTGTGTCCCTCCCATGTAGCCCTGCTCGGCGAAGAGTACGCCGGCCTCAAGCCCACCATGCTGGTGGAGCCCGGGGACAGGGTTAAGAAGGGCCAGCCGCTGTTTGAGGATAAGAAGCAGAAGGGTGTGCTGTACACGGCCCCCGCCGCCGGGGTGGTCAGCGCCATCCATCGGGGCGAACGCCGAGTGCTGCAGTCCGTGGTGATCGACATCGAGGGAGACGAACAGGTACTGTTCGACTGCTTCGACGATCTCGACGGCCTGACCCGGGAACAGGTGCAAAGCAATCTGCTGGCCAGTGGCCTGTGGACCGCCCTGCGCACCCGTCCCTTCTCCCGTGCCCCCAAGCCTGGCAGCGTCCCCGCAGGCCTGTTCATCACCGCCATGGACACCAATCCGGTGGCGGCTGATCCCAGAGTGGTGATCGCCGAGGAGGCCCAGTCCTTCGCCGACGGCCTCAAGGTGCTCAGCACCCTGACCGACGGCAAGCTGTACCTGTGTCACGACGCAGGTGAGGATCTGCCTGGAGCCGAACTGCCTCAGGTAGAAACTCATCGCTTTACCGGCGTACACCCTGCCGGCCTGGTGGGCACCCACATCCACCACATCCTGCCGGTCAGCCTGGAGCGTCAGGTATGGCACATCGGCTACCAGGATGTTATTGCGGTAGGCAAGCTGTTCACCACAGGTGAGCTGTACACCGACCGGGTGATCGCCCTGTCCGGTCCGGACATCGTCGATCCCCGCTTGGTACGCATCCCCCTGGGCGCAGAGCTGACCCGCCTGATGCGAGGCGAGCTCAAGCCCAGCCACTCTCGAGTGGTCTCCGGCTCCGTGCTGTCCGGCCATACCGCCGACGGCCCTCACGACTTCCTGGGACGCTTCCACAACCAGGTGACCGTGCTCACCGAAGACAGCGAACACGAACTGCTGCCCTGGGAACGCCCATCACGCAAAGCGTTCTCCATCGCTCGCAGTCTGGTTTCCCTGTTTGCCGGCAAGCAGAAGTTCGACCTGACCACCCAGACCGGGGGCTCCAAGCGCGCCATCGTGGCCTTTGGCCAGTTTGAGAAGGTGATGCCGCTGGATATCCTCCCTACCCTGCTGCTGAGAGATCTCATCTGCCAGGACACCGATGAAGCCCAGGCTTTGGGTGCATTGGAGCTGGATGAAGAGGACTTGGCACTGTGCACCTTTGTCTGCCCGAGTAAGTATGACTTCGGCAAGGAGCTGCGCACCTGTCTGGACATTATTGAGAAGGAAGGCTGATGAGCGGTTCCAATCCCAAAAAACGCCAGGAGGCGTATTACGCCCACGGCAACTCCATGAAGGCATTCATGCGGTCGCTGTTTGTCGCCCATGCCCGTCCGACTTCGGGTAAGGTGCACATCCGCGACGGCATCGATGTAAAACGCACCATGTGGGTGGTGATGTGGTGTCTGGTGCCCGCCATGCTGTTTGGCCTGTATAACCAGGGCCTGCAGGCGCAGATCGCCATCACCGGCGGCGCCGAAGCGGCCAATGGCCTGTTCACCGCCCTGTTTGGTGAGCTGAACGCCGACAGTGGCGCCCTGGCCAAGTTTGCCTATGGCGCCTGCCTGTTCCTGCCCATCTACGTTACCGCTCTGGCGGTGAACCTGTTCTGGGAAATTGTGTTTGCCCGTGCCCGTGGTCAGGAGCTGCATGAAGGCTTCCTGGTCACCTCCATGCTGTTTGCGCTGATCCTGCCGATCTCCACCCCCCTGTGGATGGTGGCCCTGGGCGTCACCTTCGGTGTGGTCATGGCCAAAGAGGTGTTCGGTGGCCTGGGTTGTAACTTCCTCAACCCGGCACTGGCGGGTCTGGCGTTCCTCTACTTCGCCTACCCCACGGTATTTGCTGCCCCTGAGCAGCTGGTGGCCGTAGACGGCTACACCGGTGCCACTGACCTGGCGCTGGCCGCCAAAGGCAAGCTCGACTTTGCGGATTACGCCTGGTATCAAGCGTTCACCGACTCTGCCTGGTGGGATGCCTTCCTGGGCCTGACCCCGGGCGCCATCGGCGAAACCAGCACCCTGGCCCTGCTGATTGGCGGCGGCCTGCTGATGCTCTCCAGCCTCTCCTCCTGGCGAATCGTCGCCGGTGTGTTCATTGGCATGGTGGCCACCGCCACCCTGTTCAATGTGATCGGCTCCAACTCCAACCCAATGTTTGCCATGCCCTGGACCTGGCACCTGGTCACCGGCGGCTTTGCCATCGGCATGCTGTTTATGGCCACGGATCCGGTCACCAGCACCTACACCCGTAAAGGGCGCTGGGCTTACGGCATCCTCATCGGTTTCATGGTGGTTCTGGTTCGTGTGGTCAACCCCAAGATGGCCGAAGGGATGATGCTGGCGATTCTGTTCAGCAACCTGTGGGCACCGATTTTCGATTACCTGGTGGCACGCACCAACATCAAGCGGAGGCTG